>DNDP01000077.1:4107-4652 GCA_003484235.1 Verrucomicrobiales bacterium | reverse complement strand
GGTCGGCCCACTTGTTGGCCCAGTAGTCCGCCCATGCGGGATCCGCCAGCAGCCGCTCGATCCAGCGGCTGCGTTTGTCCCCGGACGGATCGGCGAGAAACTCCCGGGCCTCGTCAACGGTGGGGAGCCGTCCAATTGTGTCGAGGGTGGACCGGCGCAGGAATTCCCCGTCGGAGCTGCGGGCCGAGGGGAACAACCCCAGCTTCTGGAAATGCGCATACGCCAGCTCGTCGATGTAGTTGGCCACGGGGAGCCCGGCGTAGCGGTCAGGGGAAAGGCGCACGTCCGTCGGCACGGTCACCCGCGCGGCATCGATCTGGCCCATGAACCGCGCCACCACCACGCTTTCGCCTTCCCGTTCGCCCACCCGCATCACGCCCCCCTCATCCACCGTCACGAGTTCCTTGTCCTCCGAAACAAACTCGGTCAAAGCCGTGACATCCCTCTCCGATCCATCGTCGTAGTGCGCGGTCACATTCAGCGGCATCCGGGCGCCTTTGCGGTAGCTGCCCGCCCCCGGCTCGACCCGGATGCCCGCCAGCGAC
>DNDP01000077.1:0-3940 GCA_003484235.1 Verrucomicrobiales bacterium | reverse complement strand
GTTGGTGCGCTGATACGGCATGCCGCCGGCAATCCAGCGCAGCAGGAGCTGATGCTCGGCGGATCCCGGCTCGATCCGTTGTCCGCCCTCGTGGTCGACCGCCAGCGTCGGTTTCAACACCACCAGGCTGGCCTCGGGCGCCGCCGCCGTGATGCGCCGCCCCCGAACGTCCTTTACGATCTCGGCGTAGTCGGAGCGGGGATCATAGCTGAACACCGAAAGCTTGAACCCATTCTGGCCTTCCGGCTTGGCGTGGCACGAACCGGCCATGCATCCCGCCTTGGCCAGCATGGGAAGGACATCGTGGACAAACGAAGGCACCGCCTCCGCCGGTTCGCCGGCCTGGGCCGCAATCTCGTCCGCCCGCGAACCGGAATCCGGGGCCAGCGTCGCCTGCAACTTGCCATCACCCGCGAGGACCCGCACAAGGCCATCCTGCCCGCCGACGATGATGCGGCTGCCATCGGCGTTCACAGCCACCGCATGCAGGACTTCGTCCCATCGGCCCACCTGCTTCTCCTTGGCGGTTTCCGAACTCTGCGCCCCCGTGTGACGCTTGAACTCCTTGAAAGTGTAGGCCCGCCCATCCTCGTCCGCCGCCACCACAGTCTTGCCGTCCGCCGACCACGCGGCCGCGGTCATCCCGTGCCGGCGCCCGGAGATGCCAACGACGCTCTCGCCCGTCTTCACGTCCCAGAGCTTGATTTGCTTGTCCGCTCCGATCGACAGGAGTTCCGACGCTTCGGGGTTGAAGGCGATACCGGTCACCGGGCCGAGGTGGCCTTCGTAGCGGTCGATCTCGGTCTGCGATACCAGCTCCCAGAGCTTGATGAGCTTGTCGTTGCCGGCGGTGGCGAGACGTCCGCCGTCCGGGGTGACGGCCAGCGCGTTGATGGCATCTTCGTGCGCCGTCCACCCGCCCAGCGGCTGGCCGCTTTCGGCGGCAAACAGCCGGACCGCCGACGCGCCGCCCGGCGGAGAATCGGCCGCGACCAGGGCGCCGCCAAAGGGACTGAACGCCAGCGCCGTGACCCGGCCTTCCAACGGATCGCCGGCCTTCCACGCAAGCGACAAATCGGACGCCCGGTGGACCTGCACTTCGCCGTGGCTGCCGCTGGCCAGACGTTGGCCATCCGGACTCCACGCCAGCGACCGCACCAGATCGCGGTGCACGTTGGTTTCGATCAACACCGGAAAATTGGTCGCTCCCAGATCATGGATGAGCACCCGCGAGCCACGTCCCACGGCCAGCCGCGAACCGTCCGGCGAGATTGCCAGCGCGAGGACCGGCTGATGGCTCGCCGGCAGGGGCCGCCAACGGAGATCCGCCACCGCGGCCTCGGGTTGGAGCGCCTGCTCGTTCCACGGCGCGCCGGCGACGACCCATTCCCGCAGCACACCGATCTGCCGCGGGGACAGCTGCTTCTTGGGCGGCATGTGGGGATCGGCATCCGCCTGCAGCACCCGGAGCAGGAGGCTTTGATCGGGTTCCTCCTTTGAGATGACCGCGGCACCATCGGCGCCGGCCAGCAACCCCCGGCGGGTCGAGAGGTTCAGTCCACCTTTCTGCTTTTCCTCGCCGTGACAGGAGACGCAGTTGTCGCGCAGCAGCCGCATGGCGCCGACCGTGGAAGCATGGGATTCCCGGGTAGCCGACCCCGTCGAACAACCGCCCGCCACCATCAACGCCGCCAGTGCTCCGGCGGCCATCAGGGCGAACGGCCGCCACCTTCCGCAGTCTGCACGCCGGGGTGACACGCTGGTGTTTTATGCGGACTGGCGGAGAAAGACAAGAGTGACGCCAAAACCAAGCCAGACAGCGAACTCACCTCGGCAGCGCAAAACAATAGTAGAGATCCCCCCGCTTGGTCCCCGGCTTGCCCCCGCCTCCGGCTGCGATGACGACATACTGCCGGCCGTCCACCTCGTAGGTTGACGGAGTGGCGTAGCCGCCAAACTCCATCTGGTATTCCCAGAGCAGCTCTCCCGTGTCCTTGTCGTAGGCGTGAAACCGCTCGTCCATGGCCGCGCCGATGAAGACGAGCCCGCCTTTCGTCACCACCGGGCCGCCGATGTTGAAGGTGCCGGTCGGCGGCAGGCCACGCTTCTCGAGCTCCGGATAGGTGCCCAACGGCACCGACCACTTCACCTCGCCTTTTCCAAGGTCCACCGCGTGCAACTGGCCCCACGGACGTTTGTTCACCGGGAAACCCTCGGGATCGCGCCAGTCGTGGTGACCGGTCATCACGTAGGGAATCTCGTTGGCGAAACTGAGGTTCAAATCCTTCGCCTCGATCATCTCGTTGTCGCCGTCACCAAAGAGGAACGCCACGACCGCCCGCTTCTCCAGCTCGCTGAAACTGGCGAACGACGGCATCTGGCCGCGGCCAGTCTGCATCAGCTCCAGCACCTGATCCCTTGTCAGCCGCTCGCGGACCGTCTCCAGTGAGGGCGAGGCCGGGTTCACCGGCGAACTGGTGCCGTGGCAGAATGAACAGACGCCCTGGTAGGTGTGCTTGCCGAGTTCGTTCAGCGAGAGCCGGTCCTTCGGCCGGGCGGGAACCATCGAGGTCCACTCGGCTTCATTGCTGGTGTTGACGATGACGACATTGCTCTCCGGATCGAACGCCGCCCCGCCCCACTCCGATCCGCCGTTGAATTGCGGCAGCACCGCCTTCTTCTCCAATGACGGCGGGGTGAACATCGGCGCCGGCCTGATCTCTTCCAGGTCCTTGAGCACGTGCGCCCGCGCCTTCTCGTTCAAGTCGGTCACGTCATCGACCGTGAAGCCCTGCTTCGTCAACCGCAGCCACGCGGGCGGAAACGGCTGAGTGGGGTAGCTGACCTCGCCCGGGATGTCCGACGGCGGCACCGGCAGTTCTTCGACCGGAAACAGCGGCTGGCCGGTTTCGCGATCGAGCACGAACAGGTGCCCCATCTTCGTCGGCTGCACCACGCAGTCGATGATCCTGCCCCCGCGTTCAAACCGCGCCAGCACCGGCGGTGTCGGCAGATCGAAGTCCCAGAGATCGTGGTGGACCGCCTGGAAATGCCAGACGCGCTCGCCGGTGTTCGCGTCGAGCGCGAGCGTGCTGTTGCCGAAGAGGTTCGCTCCCGGCCGGTTGCCGCCCCATTTGTCATTCGCCGGCGAGCCGGTGCCCATGAAGACGATGCCGCGTTCGTGATCGAGCGTGAATCCGCTCCAGACATTCGCGCTGCCGACCTTCTTCCACGAGTCTTCCGCCCACGTCTCGAAGCCGAACTCACCGGGATGCGGAATCGTGTGGAAGATCCATTTGCGCTCGCCGGTCCGGACGTCGAACGCGCGGATGTGACCGGGCGCCGTCGGCTGCGGCCCTTCGCCGGTCGTCGAGCCAAGGATCAGCAGATCCTTCCAGACCATGCCGGGGGTGTTGTTGCCGACGCTCAGGTAAAACACATCCGTATCGAAGCCGGACTTGTGAAGAATCCGGCCGTTCTCGCCGAAGGAAGGGACGGATTTGCCCGTCTTTGCGTCGAGCGCGTAAAGCCAGTCGCCGGCCGAGTGGAAGATGCGTTCATCTCCCTGACCGTCGGTCCAGTAGGCGACACCGCGGTTCAGGCCACCGCCGCGCCGGCCGTCCCACGGATCGAACCGCCACTTTAGTTCACCGGTCGCGGCGTTCAGCGCGGCGACGTGCAGGGTCGGCGTGGTGACGAACATCACGCCGTCCACGACGATCGGGTTGCACTCGATCGTGGCACCGACGTCGCCGGACTTCCACGTCCAGGCGACCTCCAGCCGTTTCACGTTCGCGCGGTTGATCTGGTCGAGCGCCGAGTAGTGTGAGCCGCCGTAGTCGCCGTGATAGATCTGCCATTCACGGCGGCTGGCCTTGGGATCGGCGGCGATGACCGACAGGCTGGAGGCGAGGGAGGGAAACCAGGTTTGACTTTGCGC
>DNDP01000483.1:18796-27285 GCA_003484235.1 Verrucomicrobiales bacterium | reverse complement strand
CGCCAGCACCTCGCCACGGCCGATCCGCAGATCCACGCCCCGCAAGGCCCGGACGCCGGGATACGACTTCACAATCCCGCGCATCTCGAGCAACGGAATGACATCGCCGCGGGACATTCCTAGGGACGGCCAGTCTGGAGGAACCCATGATTCACCGGCGTGATCACCCGTTCTCCGTTGGTGGATACGAATGTCACCTCGCCATCGCCGTACTCCACATCCTTCACCTCGACGAAGCCCGGCGGCAGTTTGGCAACGCCCTGGATGTAGTGCACGTGCAACGGCCGGTCCGCGGTCAATTCGTGCGCCGTCTTGATGCCCCGGCGGTTCACGGCATTCTCGCCGGCCGATTCCGCAATACCGTCGGCGAAGTAGGCGCAGACGTCTTCCAGTCCGACGCAGTTGTTCCGCCCGAGCCAGGGTGAACCGTGGCGGCCGCCGTTCTCCAGCCAGAAGACCGTGGCCGGCAACACGGACGGATCCTTCAACGAAAACCACAGCCAGCCCTCCTTGCTGTTGACGGCGGTCAGCCACGCCGGATGCTTCAGGTTATCGCGGGAGAAGATCGCGAGCAGGTCGGCGTAGCCTTTCTTCTGCGGCAGCCTCGAGACGTCCACGTCCGGGGCGCCAGCAAAGATCGACTCCACGCGGCTCAGCTTCGAGAACCGGTCGCCGGGCTTGAGCTGTTGGTATTCCCGGTTGGCCGGCGCGCTGAACACACCCGGATAAACCAGACCGAACCGGATCGGGCTGTGGGAGATATTGAAAACTCCCTCCTCCTCGGGCATGGCCAGCGTCGCGTGGTGACCGAGCGGCGTTGGTCCGGCGAAGCCCTCGATCGTGTGCGTGGAGTAGACGACGTTTTGGCCGTCGCGCAGATGCAGCTGCTTGGTAATCTTCCCGGGCCGGACCTTGGTTTCAAGTTCCACCATGAGCGAAGTTATCATGCCAGATTTTTTTGCGCTGACCAGGGTCCAGGGACTGCCCGAAGTCTCGCCGTGCGGCGGATGTTGCTCACCGTGGTAGGCGGTGTTGTTGCCGCCGAACGGCAGGCAGAAGAAATCGCCGCGCAGGGGCACCATGATCGGCGCGGGCAGTTCGAGGTTCTCCTCCTGCCACGGGCTGATGTGATACGGCTGCACGGCCCGCGCATCGCCTCGATAAAAACTGACCGGCGCCATGTGCCCGCCAAGCTGGGAGAGTGAAAGCTCGATGTTGTCATTGCGGATCACCCAGCAAGGCTGGCCGTGGCGGGTCTCAATGGTGTGAACGCCAGCGGAGGCGGCCAATGGCGCAGCCATGGAACAGGCGATCAGGGTGATCAGCGAAAGTGGGGTCGGTCGAAGAGTCATGATTTCTGGGTGCCGAAAATTTCCTCCAGCGTCTGCCGCATGACCGCGGGATCAGGCTCGATGCCGGTCCAGTAGTGCACACCGATCACGCCCTGGTTCACCAGCATGCCCAGTCCGTCCAGCGTTCTGCAGCCGCGGCCGGCGGCATCGCGCAGCAGACGGGTCCGCGGCGGACTGAACACCACGTCGGCGACGACCATGCCCGGTTTCAGCGAACTGACATCCAGCGCGAGCGTCGCGTCGCCGTCGTAGAGGCCGATCGAGGTGCCGTTGATGACAATCGTGGCGTCGGCAGGAATCGCGTAGTCACCCCTCCATTCCACAAACTCGACGCTCAGCTTCAGCTTCCCGCCCAGCAGGTCGGCCAGTTCCCGGCCGCGTTTGGCGGAGCGGTTCACCAAGGTGATCCGCCCCACGCCAGCGAGCCCCAGCTCGACGGCAATCGCCCGCGCGGCACCGCCGGCGCCAAACAGCACGACGTGTTGTCCCCGGGGATCGACCACTTCCTGCAGCGATCTGAGGAACCCTTTGCCGTCGGTGTTTTCGCCGATGAGCTGGTCGTCGCGCCGGACCACACAGTTCACGGCGCCCATGATCGAGGCCGATTCGCCGAGCCCGTCGAGCAACGGGATCACGCTGACCTTGTGCGGCATGGAAAGATTGAAGCCGCGGAAACCCATCGCGCGGGCGCCCTTCACGGCGTCGGCAAGCTGCTCGGGGGCGACCTCCAGGTTCACGTAGCGCCAGTCGAGTCCGTGATGGCGAAACGCCGCCTCGACCATGGCGACGGTCGGGTTACCGGCCGCGCCCTGCGACATCGAACCGACCAGCTTGGGACAGAAGTTTTGTTTGCTCATGGGAACCGGTTACCTGCTCCGCTCACTGCAATTCCGGATCGTTCAGCGCGTCCTCCTGCTTGTAGAGCTTGGTCGGAATCAGCGTCTGCGCCGGCAGCTCCTCGCCTTTCGAGTGCTTGATCAACGCCCGCACGATCTCCACGCCCATGCGGTCGGGGAACTGGATCGGGTCCGCGTAGATCTTGCCCGCCTTGATCGCCTGCTTGCCCTCGGGCTGGCCGTCGAAGCCGACGATGACCACCTGATCCGCCTTGCCCGCCTTCTCCAACGCCGCGCGCGCGCCGAGCGCCGCCGGATCGTTGATGGCGAAGATGCCGCGCAAGTCCGGATGCGCCTGCAGCGCGTCCTCCGCCGCCTTGTAACCGATGTCCTTCGCGCCGCCGCTCTCCAGCTCGGTCACGATCTCGACCTTCGCCTTCGCCGAGTCGTTGTGCGCGTCGATCACTTCACGAAACCCGTTCACCCTGAGGATGCACGATTCCGCCTGCTTGAAGTGCAGCACCGCCACCTTGCCACCCGCTTCGCCGAGCGCCTCGATCATCGCCGCGGCCGCCTCCTTGCCGCCACCGTAATTGTCGGTGGCGATCTGGGTCACGATCTTCACGCCCGGCTCGTTGCAAGGGATGTCCACGGTGAACACCGGGATGCCGGCGGCGTTCGCCTCCTGAATCACCGGCACGATCGCCTTGGACTCGGCCGGGCTCAACACGATCGCCGCGACTTTCTTCACGATGAAGTCCTTTACCTGGTTGGCCTGCTTGGCAACATCCTTGTCCGCGCTCACAATGATCGTGTCGTAACCGTGCTTTGCGCCCTCGGCAGTGATGTTGTCGCCGATGACCTTGAAGAACGGGTTGTCGAGCGTGAGCAGCGAGGCGCCGATCGTACCGCGCGATCCGGACGCGGGCGCACCGGAGGTCGAAGTGGGGGCTGGCGCGGAATCGTCCTGCTGGTTGCAACCGGCGAAGACGAGCGCGCTGACGAGGGCAAGGGAGGAGAGAATTCGCTTCATGGGTATGCCAAGCGTTTAACGGCTGAACGCAGCCGAGTCAATGCGGCGCCCGCGTGCGCCCGGAATTGTTCCAGCTGTCCGGCTGCAACTGCACGAGCATTTTCCAATCGATCCGTTTCCGCTATTCTCGGTCCGTGAGCAAAAAGAGCGGCAGAATTGCGGCGCTGATCGAATCAAGTGCCGGAGGGTGCTGGGACGCACATTACCTTGGTTATTTCCGATGCTTCAACGAAGGCCTCTATTTTGAGGCGCACGACGTTTTGGAGGAATTGTGGCTGAGGGATCGGAAAGGTCCAAACTACGCGTTTCACAAGGGGCTGATCCAGCTGGCGGGCGCTTTCGTTCATTTGCAGAAAGAACGTCTGCGGCCGGCGGTGGCGCTGTATGATCTCGCTGATGCAAACTTCCGCAGGTATCCCGGCAGGCACGACGGTATTGACCTGCAATCGGTGAGGGAAATGGCGCAGCGCTGGAGGAACGCCGTTGCCGAATCCGGTTTTTCGGAGAACCCACTGAAGAAATGGGCTGCCCCCAGGCTCGAACTTCCCGCGAACTCCTGATTCTGTCTGAGTGCAGCTGCTGCAGCCGATCAGTTCTCAAACTCGGGCGCAGGAGCATCCTCACGAATTGCGCCGCTTTCGAGGAGCGCATCGTCAAATTCCTGCCACGCGGGCTGCAATCTTGGGTCTTTTCGCGCCGATTCCTTGAGATCGGACGCGCCCACCATCGAGTTCCACCGGGCCAGCCATCTTGAGGCCTCGGTCGTTTTGCCCAACTGACAGGCCAAACAGGCGAGGAAATAAGGGATGGCAGAGATTTTGGGAAAGCGCTTTTCGGCATTCAAAAGCTGCAGCCACGCTTCGGCAGTCTGCCGGGTATTGTAAAGGCTGTAGGCAAGGCAGATCCAACCGGTGGGTTTTTCCGGAGCAATCCGGACAAGAGCCCGGGAAATGTCCAGCCCCCGAAACCAATCCTTTTGACGGGCGTGGAGCTTCCAGCGGATCAGCAGCACGTCCGGATGATATCTGGTCAGAAAGCTGATTTTCTCCAAGTCGGACTTCGCCTCTTCGAGATTGCCCAACTCCAACCAACCAACGGCCGAGTTTAAGAAGTGAATGTCCGGAGCTTGAATGCTGCGAGTTGCCATTGGTATCCCATCTAACAATCCTCATGCCACCCATGGATACGACTCGGTCCGTTGTTGTAATGCAACATGATATGTGCATATTCTGGAGAAGCTCAGGAAGATCAGAAGCCAACCGCATTGCAGATTTTTTGGGTACACGCAATGCATTGTTACTATTCCCGACACCGCATGCGGTCGTTTTTGTTGAGTTATTGCTCCGGTTTTCTCGAGAGGATGGTCCTCCGCGACTCATTTGATTCACGGAAGACTTGCCGACAGAGGTCCTCATCCGCTATTGGTCAACCGTGACGAAGACGATGGTTGACACCACCATTCACGATCGGATCGCCGACCTTGGCCGAAAAGTTCTGGGCGGTTCGATGATCGAACGGGACGACGCCCTGTTTCTTTTTCAGCTCGAGTCCTCTGCAGACATCCATGACCTGATGTCATGGGCGAATCGAATTCGCGAGCATTTCAAGGGAAACAAGGTTCATCTCTGTTCGATCGTCAACGCAAAGGCCGGCGGATGTTCGGAAAACTGCAGCTTTTGCGCCCAGTCGTCGTTCTATCAAACGGGTTCCCCCCGGTATGGCTTTGTAGACCCCGAACCGGTCGAGCAGGCCGCCGAAGAAGCGAAGAAAAACCAGGTGACTGCGGTTGGATTGGTCGCGGCCTGGAAAGGGCTCAACGAGGGGCCGATGCTGGACGAGGTTTGCGACCGCATCAAAGAGATGAAGGAGGGCGGCAATACCCGGCCCGATGCATCGCTGGGCCTCATCAAGAATCAACGGGTGGCCGACCGATTGAAGGAGGCCGGGCTGGAGTGTTACGGGCACAATCTGGAGAGTTCCCGACGTTTTTTTGGCCACCACTGCACCACCCATTCGTTTGATGACCGCCTGGAGACCATTGGCTACCTGAAAAAGGCGGGCATCAAGATCTGCTCCGGAGGCATCATCGGAATGGGAGAGTCGCGGGAGGATCGGTGTGATCTGGCTTTCGAACTGCGGGCCATTGGGGCCAATGTCGTCCCGATCAACATTCTGAACCCGATCAAAGGCACGCCATTTGAGCATAATCCGCCATTGCCACCGCTAGAGATTCTGAAAACGATCGCCTGTTTCCGGTTCATCCTGCCGCGCCAGGAGGTGATGATCGCCGGCGGGCGCACGGTAAATCTGCGCGATCTGCAGAGCATGGTCTTCACCGCCGGAGCCAGCGCACTTATGGTCGGCAACTACCTGACCACCCTCAATCAACCGGTCGAAAAGGATCTGCAGATGCTACGCGACCTGGGGCTCGATCCCGACTGGGACGACGAGGGTTTTTCCAGTCAGCAGGATCGTTGTGGTTCCGGCGGCGGGTGCGACTCGACCGGCAAGAAGCGGGAACTCACTGCGGCTTGAGAATGGTTCCTCCCCAGCCAACCGGCCGCAATCGCAGTGGCTACGCTGGTGAACCAATGGATCTCCACGATCTGAGCCGGATGCTCCTCGGTGCTGCCGAGACTCATGGCTGGGAGATGAAGGCATTTCATCGCGCGCCGGATCTCGAACTCCATCTTTTTCATCGTTCTCCCCGCAAACCCGCCAGGAGGATTTACCTATCGGCGGGAATACATGGGGATGAACCCGCCGGACCGCTGGCAATCGCAGATCTGCTCCAACGCGACGATTGGCCGCCCGACGCCGAGCTGTGGATCTGTCCCTGCCTGAATCCAACCGGCTTCCAGAACCGCACCCGGCAAAATGCTCAAGGCATCGATCTGAACCGCGACTACCGGTCGGCAAAAGCCCCGGAAGTTCGCGCACACCTCGCCCTGCTGAATCGCCTTCCGCAGTTCGACCTCACTGTTTGCCTGCATGAAGACTGGGAATCCCGCGGATTCTATCTATACGAGCTGAACCCGGACTGTCAGCCCACGCTCGCCGAGGCGGTCGTGTCCGCCGTCAGCCAGGTCTGTCCGATCGACCCGTCTGCGATCATCGACGGCCGGGCCGCCGAAACCGGGATCATTCGCCCGAATCTCGATCCGGCCAGCCGCCAGGACTGGCCCGAGGCGTTCTACCTCATCCAGCAAAAAACCCGGCTCAGCTACACGCTGGAAGCCCCTTCCGACTTCGAGCTTCCAGTCCGTGTGACTGCGCTGACGACGGCCGTTCACGCGATGCTCGGTGCCTTCGTTCGCCGTTGAGCGGCTTCGGAATGAAAGCACGATTGCCTTGGCGGCGAATACGCCGCAAGCTTTCGGCATCCAATTGACCGCCCTATGAACTCCATCCCCCAATTCCTGCGTTTCTCCCAAGCCTCGCGCCACCTCCTGCTGGCCGCGATCAGCGCCGGCGTGGCCGCCAGCGCCGCCGCTGAGGAACTCGCCGTAGGCAACCTCAAAGCCAGGACCGATTTCAAGGTCGAGCTGCTTCACAGCGTCCCGAAGGACCAGCAGGGCTCGTGGGTGGCGATGACCGTTGACCCCAAGGGGCGGCTCATCGTCAGCGATCAGTACGGCAGCCTCTATCGAATTGTTCCGCCGGCGATCGGTGCCAATCCCGAAACCATTCAGATCGAGAAGATCGATCTGCCGATCGGAAACGCCCAGGGGCTACTGTACGCCTACGACAGCCTTTATGTGATGGTTGCCAACGACAAGCCTTTCACCCGGGGCCTGCACCGGGTGACGGACACCGACAGCGACGACAAGTTCGACAAGGTGGAACTGCTGCGCGAACTGGTCGGCGGCGGCGAGCACGGCCCGCACGCAATCCTCAAGCACCCCGACGGCAGGTCGCTCACGATCATTGTCGGCAACCAGACTCAAATCACCGAACTCAACGGCTCCCGCGTGCCCACCCACTGGGGCGAGGACCATCTCCTGCCGCGCATGTGGGACGGCAACGGCTTCATGAAGGGCGTGCTCGGGCCGGGTGGCACCGTTTACAAGATCGATGCCGACGGGAAGAACTGGGAGTTGCAGGCCGTCGGCTTCCGCAACCAGTACGACGCGGCCTACAACCGGGACGGCGAACTGTTCACCTACGATGCCGACATGGAATGGGACATGAACACACCGTGGTATCGGCCCACGCGGGTCAATCACGTGGTGAGCGGCGCGGAATTCGGCTGGCGCTCGGGCGCCGGCAAGTGGCCCTCCCATTATCCGGACAGTCTCGGCGCGGTCGCGGATGTCGGACCCGGCTCCCCCACCGGCGTCACCATCGGCTACGGCGCGAAGTTTCCGGCAAAATACCAGGAGGCGCTCTACATCGCCGACTGGAGCTATGGCAAACTTTACGCCGTTCATCTGAGTCCGGACGGAGCGAGCTACACCGGCGAAGTGGAGGAATTCATCTCCGGCCAACCGCTGGCCCTCACCGACCTCGAGGTCAATCCCAAGGACGGCGCGCTCTACTTCGCCGTGGGCGGTCGGCGCACCCAGTCGGCACTCTACCGGGTGATCTACACCGGCAAGGAGTCCACCCGTCCATCCAGCGGCAGCCGAGCGGGGCAAAGTGACCGCAGACTCCGCGTTGCATTGGAGGCTTTTCACGGGAAGGCGGACCCGGCAGCGCTGAAAACGGCGTGGAAGCATCTCTCCCATGACGACCGCTCCGTCCGCTATGCGGCGCGCGTCGCGATCGAGTGGCAGCCGGTGGGCGAATGGCGCGAGCAGGCGCTGGCCGAACGCGATCCTGACCGCGCCATCCAGGGCATCATCGCGCTGGCGCGCGTGACCGGACGGGATGAACCGCACCGCCGGGATGGAAGCCCGCAACCGGACCCGCAGCTGCAGGCACAGATGCTGGAGACGCTCAGCCGGATTGACGTCGACTGGACCAAACTCAGCAACCGCCAGCGCCTTGACCTGCTGCGCGCCTACACGCTGGTCCTCACCCGGCACGGCCGGCCGGACCCGGCCACGAGCGCGAGGCTGGCCACCCGCTTTGCCGCACTGTTCCCGGGCGGATCACCGGACCAGAGCTACGAACTGGCCCAGTTTCTGGTCTATTTCAACGCACCGGAGGCCGCTCCGAAGCTTATGGAGAAGCTGCGCAACGCGGGTTCGCAGGAAGAGCAGCTCAACTACGCGCGGACCCTCCGCGTGGCCACCATCGGCTGGACCCCGCAGCTCCGCGAGGAAT
>DNDP01000483.1:542-18593 GCA_003484235.1 Verrucomicrobiales bacterium | reverse complement strand
CGCTGGTTCGTCAAGGCCGCCGCGTTCAAGGGCGGCGCGAGCCTCCGCGGTTTTCTGAAGAACATGAAGGATGACGCGGTTGCTACGCTGAACGACGCCGAGAAGGCATCGCTGAAATCCATCCTCGAAATGCAGCCGGAGGTGAAGCACCCGATGGAGGTGCTCGCCGCGCGCTCGTTCGTGAAGGAGTGGTCCATGAACGACTGGGACTCGGTGCCGGAGCGGGATCTGCGGGGACGCAACTTCGAGCGGGGCCGCCAGCTCTACGGTGCGGTGGCCTGCTCCTCATGCCATCGATTCAATGGCGACGGCGGCGCCGTGGGACCGGATCTCTCGGGCGTCTCGGGACGGTTCAGTCCCCGTGATCTGCTGGAGTCGATCATCGAGCCGAACAAGGAGATCAGCGACCAGTATGGGATGATCGTCATCGAGAAGACCAACGGCGACATCGTGCAGGGCCGCGTGGCCAACATGAACGGCGACACCCTCAACGTCGCGGAGAACATGCTCGCGCCTGGAGACTTCACCGGTGTCAAGCGGCAGGACATCAAGAGCATCACCCCATCCGAGATTTCACCGATGCCGTCCGGCTTGCTGGACTCGCTGAACCGGAACGAGGTGCTCGATCTGCTGGCTTTTCTGATCTCCCGCGGCGATCGGGATCACAGGATGTTCAAATGACTCGGGAGCGATCACACCGATGAACCGTCGCCGCTTTGGCCAGCTCGTGGGTGCGGCCGCAATGACCGCGCCCATGTTGAACCTGTCCGCCGCCGCCGGAACCAGCCTGCAGTATTCAACCTTCACCAAGCCCTTTCGCGATCTCGGTTTTGAGGAGACCGCCGACCTGGTGGCCGAAGTCGGATGGGACGGCGTCGAGCTCCCCATCAGAGAAAGCAGCTCCCATCTGCAGCCTGAGCGGGTCGAGGACGACCTGCCCAGGATGGCGGAGGCGCTGGGAAGACGCGGAAAGCGGGTCTTCATCGTCACGACGGACGTGACCGGCATCGATCCGGTCGGCGAAAAAGTGTTGCGAACGGCGGCGAAGCTCGGCATCCGCAAATACCGCCTCGGCAATCTGTACTACGACCTGAGCCAGCCCGTGGCGCCGCAACTCGCGGCGATCAAGCCCCGGCTGCGGGAACTGGCTGCGCTGAATGCCGAACTGGGCATGCAGGGCGCGATCCAGAATCACTCCGGTGCCCGCTATGTCGGAGCGCCAATCTGGGACATCCACGAACTCATTCACGATCTTGATCCCGCAGTCATGGGCATCTGCTTTGACATCGGTCATGCCACGCTCGAAGGCGGCTCCGCCTGGGAATTGAACTGGCGCCTGATGCGCGAACGCTTCACCGCCGTTTTCGTGAAGGACTTCGCCTGGGAGAAAAAAGGCGACGAGTGGAAGCCCCGCTGGTGTCCGCTCGGTGACGGCACCGTCAACCGGCGGTTTTTCAAGGACCTTTTGGCTTCGGGATTTTCGGGGATCGTCAACCAGCACCACGAATACGAGCACGGGACCGGCCGCGAACTGATCGCCCACTGCAAACGCGACCTCGCCACCCTGAAAAAATGGCTCGTGGCCTAGCCCGCCGGCGCGATTTCCAAAGGCCGCACGTGCGACTGAGACGCAGCCGCTCCTCCCCATTCGTTGGGATAGCCGAGGCAATGGGAGACGTAGCGCACGCCGTCAATCACCCGGTCACGGTTGCGATGCTGGTGACCGTAAACGTGGATGGATGAACCCAGCCGCCGCAGCAGTTCGTCCAACTGCCGACAACCGGCTACGCGGGTGAAGTTGAACTCCGGCGCCCGGTCATGGCCCGATGTCCGGCCGTCCTCCTGAAAGGCCGCCCAATCGCTGAAGACCAGTTCCACCCGCGGCAGGAAGTGGCTGAAGGTGATGGTGACCGGTGAAGCAGGAGCCGGGAATACAGCCGTCGCCGGTGGCGGAAGATGGTTGAGCGAGAGGATATGCTCGGCGGCGGAAACTCCCGTCGGAAGGTGCTTCCACTTGATGCGATAGTTGTCCATCCAGGCGCGCAGCGTTGGATCTTCGCCGGGTTTCTCCAGAAACAGGCTGCCATCACCCTCCTCGGGCTTGAGATACCACGAGCGCAGGGGCACCACGCGGACCGGCCGGCCGCCTGCATCAACTTCGAACGGTTCCACGCGGATGCCTTCACCGAGGCAGGCGGCGTGAAGATCGTGCAGCTTGTCGAGCGAGCTGAGCGTGCTGCCGGATGGGACCCACAGATCATGATTGCCGGGCACGAAAGCCACTTCGCGAAACCTGCGCCGCAGCAGGCGCAGCGTGTGCATCAACTTCTCCGGGTCGCTGCTCACGTCGCCGGCGACCAGCAACGCGTCGTAGCGGAAGTCGGCATTTGACAAACCGACCAACAATTCATGGTTGGCGGGAAAATCGACGTGCAGGTCGGACCACGCAAACAGGCGCATCGGCCACAGGATAGGCGTTCGATGTCGAAGCGAAAGGCAGGAGGCGAAGGAATGCCAGAACGTCGAATGCCGGAGCTCGCATTCGGCCATTTCCGGATGGTTAATGACCCGTATCGGGTGGAATCCCGCGGCTCATCGCGAAAGCCCTGGGGGCGGCTCCCTCGCGGATTTCGGTTTCGAGGAAGAGAAGGAGGACGACGACGAGCTCGGCGCGTCCGGTTATTCGCGCTGTTTGGTGTCCACGATGATCGTGACGGGTCCGTCATTCAGGAGACTGACCTTCATGTCGGCGCCAAACTCGCCTCGGGCGACGTGCCTGCCAAGTTCGGCCTCCAGCTGCAAAAGGAACTTCTCGTAGAGCGGGATCGCGAACTCCGGTTGCGCGGACCGGATGAAGGAGGGCCGGTTTCCCTTCCTCGTGCTGGCGTACAGGGTGAACTGGCTGATGACCATGATGTCGCCGCCAGCCTCCTGCACGGAGCGGTTCATCAGACCTTCGGCATCGTTGAAGATGCGCAACCGGACGATCTTGCCGGCGAGCCAGGCGATGTCGTCGTCGGTGTCGAAGTTCTCCGCCGCCAGCAGAACGAGCAGACCTTGACCGATCCGTTCGTGCTCGCGGCCGGCGATGCTGACGCTGGCGTGGCTGACCCTCTGAATGACGACGCGCATGGGTCCAAGGTTGAATGCCTGTCAACGCCGCCACAAACGAAAACGGCGGGGCCGAGCCCGCCGTCGCAGAGGGAATCCGGCGGAGGCCGCCCTTATTCCCCACCCGCCAACCGGTCGGCGAGCCGGTCCGGAAGACCGGCGGCACGGATCTTGGCCTGCGCCTTGGGGATGTCGTAGTCCAGCCGCCGCAGCTCGATCGTGCTCTCCACCATGTCGTAAACGACGTAGGTGGCCTTCGGCACGCCATCGCGCGACTGTCCGACGCTGCCCACATTGACAAAGTATTTCCGGCCGGCATCCACCTTGAACTTGGAGTAGGTCCCTCCACGTACGACCGTGTCGCGGATGAAGGCGACGGGAACGTGGGTATGTCCGAAGAAACAGACGCTGGTGTTCTGATAGGTGAAGCTGGCGGCGGCGGCGAGCTTGTCGAACACGTAACCCCAGCGCTGGGGACCGTCCAGCGTGGCGTGGACGATCGTGAAATTGTTGACGAGCCGCAGGTATTTGAGGTCCCGGAGCCACTGGCGGTCATCCTCGGTCAGCTGTTGACGGGTCCACTCGACCGCCTGTGCAGCGTGCGGGTTGAATCCTTCCAGATGCCCGTCGATGGAGCAGTATTCGTCATGGTTGCCCTTGACGATGGGGACATTCATCTCGCGGACAATGTCCAGGCACTCCTTGGGATTGGCGCAGTAGCCGACCACGTCACCCAGACAGGCGACATGCGTGCACTGTTGCGCCTTGATGTCATCCAGAACGACCTCGAAGGCCTCCAGGTTCGCATGTATGTCAGCAATGATCGCGTACTTCATGACTTGCTCGTTCAAACTCTAGCGGACGATTTCAAATCCGCGAAACCGGCCCTCGGGCGCAGCCCAAGACACTTCTTCCTGCCGGATGAAACGCCCGACTTCCGAATCGCGGATGGCCTGAAGGAAGGCCTCCAGTTCGGGTTGCTCGCCCTCCGCCACGAACTCAACCCGGCCGTCCGGCAGGTTGGCGACCGTGCCAGTGGCATCGAATCCCGCCGCCAGCGATTTCACGGTGTAGCGAAACCCGACGCCCTGCACCCGGCCGGAGAAGAATACCTGCAAACGGCTGCGTGCCATACCAATGCGCTGTCGCCCCAATGTTTGGGCGGGTACGACTCATCCGGGGCAGATCGACCACGCGGATCGTGCTTCACCCGGGTCCAAACACGGCAAGATGAAGCCACAACCGAAAGGCAACGCGCAACGATTTTGTAGGCCTCTGTGCCTCAACCGTTTTTTGCACCGATCGGAACTCGCCGCGGTCCAAAATCCCGGCTGGCGGGCCGCCTAGGCCGAACCTGCCAGCCAATCGCGCAGGTTCAACTGGCGGGTCAACCGCTGCTGCTCGGTGATGGGGATCAACCCGCTCTGCACTTTTGACCAGGCATTGTCCCGCAGCGAGCGCCAGCCCTGTGCCCGGGCCTGCCGCCGCAGGCTGCCGGTGCGGACGCCGGGCTCCACGAGATCCGCGATCTCATCCGTCATCAGGAAGAACTCGTAGATGGCCACCCGCCCACGATATCCCCGCTGGCTGCACTCCACACAGCCGACGCCCTTGAAGGCGCGGACCTCGGGCACGGAAATGGACAGTGCCGCCGCCATCTCCGCCCGCAAATCCGCCGGCAGATCACTGTCCTCCTCGCGGCAATGCAGGCAGATCCGCTGGGTCAGGCGCTGGGCGATGCTGCACACCAGCGAAGATCCCACCAGAAACGGTTCAATCTTCATCTCGATGAGGCGTGTAACGGCCGAGATGCTGTCGTTGGTGTGCAGCGTCGAGAAAACCAGATGCCCCGTCTGGGCAGCCCGGATGGCGATCTCAGCGGTGATGGAGTCGCGGATCTCGCCGATCAACACCACGTCGGGATCGTGTCGCAGCATGCTGCGCAGGCCGTTGGCGAAGCTCAGGCCGATGTCCTCACGCACCTGGATCTGGGTCGCTCCCTCGAGCTGGTATTCCACGGGGTCCTCGATGGTGATGATCTTCCGCGTGGAATCGTTGGCGTGGGCCAGTGCCGCATACAGGGTGGTGGTCTTGCCACTGCCCGTGGGCCCCGTGATCAGCACCAGCCCCTGCGGCAGGCTGGTGATCTGCGCAAACAGCCGTTCATGGAGCGGATCCATTCCCAGCTGACCCAGGTCCAGAAAAAGGCTCTGCCGCCCGAGGATTCTGAGGCAGACGGTTTCGCCGTATTTGGTCGGAATGATGGAAACGCGCAGATCGTATTCCTCGCCGCCGGTCTTCATGGCGATGCGCCCGTCGTGGGGCAGCCGCTTCTCGGCGATGTTGAGCCCGCCCATGATCTTCAGCCGCGACACAATGGCGCCATGCAGCTCGCGGATGCCTTCCGGCACGGGAACGCTGTGCATGATGCCGTCGATGCGGTAGCGAAGCCGGATGCTGGCGTGGTAGGGCTCGAGGTGAATGTCCGTGGCCTGGAGACGCAGCGCCTCGACCAGGATCTGGTCCACGAACCGGGCGATCGTCGCATCGACCGCCGAATCGTCGTCGCCGGCCTTGACGTCGAAGATTACCTCCTCCGAACCGTCGGCCAGGTTCTTGTCCTCGCGGAGCTTCTGGATCGTCTCCGCGCCGAGCCCGAACTGCTTCTTGAGCAGCGCGTGGATGCTGCTGGGCGTGGCGAGCACGACCTTGATGCGCTTGCTCAAGAGCAACCGGAGATTGCCCAGCTCCATCGGCCGCGGCAGCTCGCTGAAGGCAATCGTCAACTGCTCGCCCTCCAGCGCGTACGGCACCATGTGGTAGTGGAAGACAAACTTGACCGGCACGGCCTTCAGCGCCTCGGGTGAAGGGGGGCTGGCGGTGAGGTCCACCAGCTCCACGTTCTGAATCTGCGCGAGCGCCCGCCACGTATCCTCCTCGGTGGCGTAGTTCAGCTCGACGATCGCCCGGTGCTGGGGCACGCGCAGCCGCTCCTGGCGGCGACGCACCTGCTCCAGCTCACGCGCGCCGATCTTGCCCTGCTGGAACAGCAGCATGCCGGGCTCAAGCTGGCTGGAAGGTGCGGCCATGGGGTTGAATCAACGGATGGGGACCTCGACCTGGACGGTCTGACGAAAACCCAGCTGGTTGGTGGCCGCACCGTTGGTGAGCATCAGCGCCGAACTTTCAATCTGCCCGATCCGCCATTCGTCAATCACGACGGCGCCTGCATCGAACCTCCGCACCGCTTCATCCACGCGCACGAAGGCGGCCGGCTCGCCCCGGCTGCCGCTGATCGTCCCCAGGTAGGTCAATGCGGCCTGCCGGGTTCGCGGCGGTTCAGGCGCGGGCTCGGGTGGCTTGGGCTTGTTGAAGTAGGTGGTGGCAAACACGTCCTGCCGCTGGTCGTCGGACACCAGGCCGCCAATGGCCTCGCGCTGAAACAGGCTTTCGAACTGGTTGACCGCCACTTCGGACTCGACCTTGCCCCGCCCCACGGGCGTGGAAAGCATGAGCAGCCGCCCCTCCAGCCCGGCGGTCGCCAACGCCAGCAAAACCAACGCGCCGAGAAACAGCGCGAGCGAAAAGCCCTTTTGTCGTTCAGGTGACTGGCTCATCTATGGGTTGGGCCCGGCCGTACCGGACGCCGGGTTCGACGGCAATCTCACGAAACCGCTGAACTCCGCGATCAGGCGAAGGCTCCCGGGCGAATCAGGCAGTTCCTTGACGGCGAGAATACGGTGGAGCGTGGCCACCGGCAACCCGTCGATTTCCGGCAGCTTCAGTTCCTTTCGCTGATCGGGATCGGCAACCACCGTTGCCAGCAGGCGGGTCAGCGCGTTGAAACCGCCCACCAGCTCGATCCGCAGGGGGAACTCGATGAACTGCTCCCGCGCACCCGGCCCCGGTGGGTGCGTGAGCGGCGCATCCATGGTCACCGACTCGATGGAAGCCACGCCGGACTCCACGGCGGCGCGGAGCACGCCGTCCACCAGCGACAGCTGGCCCCAGAGCAGCTCGGGCCGCGGATTCTCGATGGTGTATTCGGGCAGCCCCGCCGTGACCGCCGGCAGCAGCTTCACCTTGCGCCCGCCCGCCATGCTGATCAGCCGGTCACCCCGGTTCAGCCGTTCGTTCTGGTAGTCGATCAGCTGGAACGGACGCAGAAGATTGGTGGCAATGGCCGGTTCCGGCCGGAGGCGGGCCGACAGAAACTGGCGCGCCTTCGACACGTTGGACAAGGCGAGGCGCAGGCCGTTCTCCATGGCCTCCAATGGCGCCATGGTCAGGCCGCTGATGGCGGGGTTGTTGGTCGCCGCCGCACTCAGCTGCCGCTGCATTTCCTGGAAGGGCCGGGTCTGGTCCAGTTCCCTTCGCACCAGCGGCCGGTAAACGGCCGCGTAGTACACCGCGAGCAGCAGCAGGGCGATGGTCACGCTCAGGCGACGGCTGCCGAGTTTCTGCGTCACGCTCATGGCCGATCCCCCCGGCGTGTGGGCACGGTCACCGGACCGCGACCGGCATTGGTGCGCTCCGCGTCGGAACGGGCCATCAACTGGCGGATCTCATCACCGGTCAGAACGGGCCGCTGAAACTCATTCTCATTCATCGAGAATGAAAGGGCGTAGTGCCCGCCGGGCACCAGCACGCCGTCCGGCACCAGCCTGCGCCGCTGATCGGGCGGAAGGATGTCCACCTTGCGGAAGAGCGGACTGCGCTTGAACTGCTCGATGACGTCGGTGAGCAGTGCGCGCGCCGTGGTGGCATCAAGCGGGGTGCTGAGCTCCGCCACGAATGCGTTGGTCAGGCGGCTGAGAACGTTGGTGGACGCGGGGGCCGTCGGCGGCGCGTTGGTGCCGGCCGGCAGCTGGGGCTGGTTGAAATAGCTGTCCGCATCCGCGAAGAGAACATACCAGGAGTTGCTCGGCGTCATCTGCGTCGAGAGCAGGCCGAGCGTCCGGATCGTCGCGATCGTCTGCTGCTGCCGCGCCAGCACGGGTCGCACCTCCTCATACTCGCCGGCAAGCTGGAGCTTCAGCTGGTCGATCCGCCGCGCGGTGGAGAGCACTTCGCGCGCGCTGGAAAGCTGCCGTTCCACCTCCTGGATCAGGTAGTACTTCTGCCAGGTGCCGAATCCCAGCACCAGCGCCGCGATCATCAGCACCAGCCAGGTTCCGGCATGGAGCAGCTGCATCGCGCCATGCTCGGTGCGGGCGGAGCGCATCTCCTCGGGCACCAGCGAGGTGGAGGGCGGGGTCCGCCGCAGCAGGGTCACCGCAAGCCCGTAAACGACCGCGAACTGACCGGCCGGCTGCAGCGCGGGCACCGGGTTCAGTTCCGACCACCGCCGGAAGGCCAGCACGCTGTTGGCCCGCAGATACTCCAGCAGCCCGGGCATCTCGGCGTCGCCTCCGCTCAGCACCACCTCGAACTGGCTGGCGGAAATGTTCAGCAACGGATGTTCGCTGATCCAGTCCTCGATGATGCGCACCAGCTCGCCATGCCAGCGGTCCACCAGCTGGCGCAGCGTCGGCATCGCGCGGTCGCCGGTCAGCAGGTCCTCCGTGTTCTTGGCAAACTCGGCCTCCATCGCCGGGCACTCCCGCTCCAGCCGGATCTGTTCGGCGAACAGCAGCCCCCCGACGGCGAAGCTGGTGACAAAACGGCCCTGGCCCTGGTAGACGATGGAGACCACCGTTCCGGCCGAGCCCAGGTCGACCAGCACCGCGCTGCCCTTGCCTCCGCCCGCTTCACGATATGCGGCGACCAACGCGTTGCCCGTGGAGGTGATCTCCCAGATGTCCTCCTCGAGGGCTTCAAACTGCCGGACGACGTTGAGCACCTCGCTCTCGCGGGCGTGGGTCACCCAGAAGGGGTTGGTGTACTGCGCGAAGGGCTGCAGCTGGCCGTAGTCGTAGATGATCGCGCTCTCCGACAGACCGCTCAGCTTGACGACATCCTGTTGAATCTGCTCGCGGATGGTCCGGGCGTCGGCGCCGGGCAGGTCCAGCACCTGGGAATCGGTGGCGTGCTGGGGCACGCTGACCGCCAGGGGATGCGAACCCAGCTCCTCGGTCAGCTCCTGCAGCACGCGGCTCCAGCCGACCGATCCCGGCTGCGAGGTTTCGTCCAGGCCGATGATCCGGTGGGCGTGAACGCGGATGCGGCCGAACAGGCTGGAAACCAGCAGCGCCTTGAGACAGCGGCTGCCGACATCAACCACCAGAAACCGGCGGGCGGAAGGCAGGGAATTCCGGTTCATCGACGTGCATTCAAGGAACGCTCCCCACCGTCTCCGGGGACCGGGGCAGCACAAACTCGCCGGATTCCGACACGATCGTGGCGGTGACGAAAATCAGCAGGTAGCGCGGGGCGTCGATCTCGGTGCGGCGGCGGAACAGCGCGCCGACCAGCGGCAGGTTGCCGAGCAGGGGCACCGACTCCACGAAGGTCGTCTGGTTCCGCTCGAGCACGCCGCCCATCACCACGGTTTCGCCCGACTTCACGATCACGCGCGTGGACAGCTCCTGGGTGCGCGCCTCGGGCAGTTTGATCTCGAAGGTGCTGACCGGCCGGCCGGAATCGTCCACATCCGTGATGGTGGCGAAGGTGACCAGCTGCACGTCCTGGCTGACCTTGGGGCGGAGCCCCAGCACGATGCTCTCGCCATCGCCGGGTATGCTGGCCACCACATCGAGTTCGACGCCCGAGGTGATCTTCGTCGGTTTGCCGTCCGGGACGAGGCTGGAGGTGGTTCCGCGCTCGAACGAGGTCTGCTTCACCGTGTACTGCTCGTAGTAATACTGGATCTTGCCGTCGCTGATCTTGCCCGGACGGTTGTTGACCAGCAGCAGGCGGGGCGCGCTCAGCGTCTGGCTTTCGCCGCTCTGGGTGAGCGCGGTGAGCGTGGCGGAAAGGTTCTCCCGCCCCAGGATGTTGGTGAACGTCTCGGAAATCGGCAGGGCCACCGAAGTGGGCGCCAGGCGGGTGAAATCCTCCGCCTTGACGTCCTCCTGGTTCAACAGGTTGCGCCCCGTCTCCCAGGCCACGCCCAGCCGCAGAAACGCCGGCTCGGACACGGTGATGAACCGCGCCTCGATCAGCACCTGCTGGATCGGCTGGTCAAACTCCTCGATCAGCCGCTCCAAAACCTCGAGCTGTTCGCGGGTGCCGCTCGCGACGATCAGGTTGCGCTCGTAGTCGATCAGGTACTTCGAGCCCTTGAAGAAGTCGGCGATGACCTGCTCGATGGACGGCTTCTCCGGCGTCAGGTCCGGCACGAACAGGTTCAGCTTTTCCGTGACGGTGGTCGTGGTCACGTCCTTGTTCTGCACCACCACGCGGGTCGGGTTGTCGTCGGCAAACCGGGCGGGCATCACGAAGCCCTTGCGCAGCCGGTAGACCCGCGTTTCCTCCTTGGTGTTCTTCGGGTCCTTGCCGTCCACGATCCAGATCAGGTCCTCGCCCACCTGGAAGCTGATCTCGAGGTTGCGGGAGACATACTCGAGGAACTCCCGGAGCTGCACCTGCTCGAAATTGACGCTGAGCTTCTTCTGGAAGGCGGGCAGCGAGCGGTCCGCCACGAAGTTGATCTTCTCCCGGTCTCCCAGCTCGAAGATGATCTGGTCCAGCGTGACGTCGTCCAGATGGATCGAGATCCGCCGGTTCAGCAGCTCGGCCATCGGGCCCTCGGTGATGGACGGGCTGCCCAGAAAGCCCTGGTGCTCGATCTTCCGGCCGTAGCTGTTGGGCACGTAGGGCGTGGATTCGATCTGCTGCACCGCATCCCGCAAATCCTTGCGCGGGGTGAGGCCGCGGTCCTTCTGCTCGGTCAGGATGCTCTTGACCGTCGGGTTGAAGGGCGTGTTCTTCGAGTCGATCTGCCGGATCTTGTCCTCGATCGCCTGGTCGCGGACACGCTGGCGCGAATCCGACACCCAGGTGTAAAGCCGGTTCAACGCCGAATCGTTCGGGAACTGCTCGACCAGCGACCGTGCCTGATTCTCCGCCTCCTCCCAGCGGCCGCTGTTGGCCAGATCGAAGACCTTCTTGATCTCCTCGTCGTGGGCGGCGTCGAACCGGACCTTGGGAATCTCCACCTGGGCGGGAGCTGGGCTGGCCGCCGCCGCCACCCCGTTGGTGGCCGGTTCCGCGGCCGATGGCCGGGCATCGGGGATTGGACCGGCCGGACGTTCCCGGCGCGAGGCGCACGAAGTCGCTGCGAGGGCCGCCAGGGCTACCAACGTGATTTTGATGCCGTCGCGAGTGACTGCTGCCATAGCTTGCTTTTCGGACGGCGTTCCCCGAGCCGTCATTCACCCTGCCTTCGGATCCGGCAATGGCCTCCCCTTGCCGGGAGCCGCCGGTGCCGACGCGTTTGATGGCCGGAGTGTGCGGAATTCGCCGACGGGGCGTAAAGCACTTAATCCGGCGGGTACCCAACAGCCAAAACATGCGGGCAGCCGAACTGAAGGCCCCCACACCCGGCCCGGCTGCGCAGACAAACTTGGCGCCTGCGTCGGCAATTCAGAAACTCATCCGCCCATTCACGTCGCGAACCGCCAGTCGAGCGACGGACCGAAAGTCGGGAACTGCACCGTCTTTGCACCATTCCTGCACCGGCTGGCGGTTTTGACCGGTCCGACTCCCGCACCTTCGCGCCACAGCACGAATGGTGGCGCAGAAATCCAAGTCGGCAAAAAGGGGAAATGGTAGATCGCCCATAAGCCAGTCGCTTTCCGACGCTGTGCCCAAGCGCCCATCAAAGGCGCCCGCTGGAGACGGGGTCAGATTCACCTGGATCTGGTCGGCTTGAATCGGAGGTCAATCCGGGCTTCGGCTCTGCCGGGCGCATTGACAACTGGGCCTCAGCGCGTCGCCCAACAGGTCCAACACGATTCGTAAATCCTGCCCCAACGGGTTCGTGGCGCGATGAGAGAGACCATCAAACTCAACCCCGTCGGGTTACCGGGAAATCAAACGTCCGACCCGCGGTAGCTTCACCAACTGCCGGTCGGGCGGCTCAGCGCGTGTGGCGCCAGAGACATTGGAGGGCCGACCAGCCGTCCCGCAGCCGGATCTTCTTGCCCTCCGCCCGGGTCCGGCCGCGATAGGTGATCGGCACTTCCACCAGCCGCACTTCGCCGCGGCGGATCAACCGCGCCACCTTGGCGGTCACTTCGGGACAGAATCCAAATCCCTCCTCGGTCAGCTCGATCCGCTGCAGCACGTCGCGCTTGAACAGTTTGTAGCAGGTCGCCTCGTCGGTGAGTTGCAGGCCGGTCATGCGGTTGGCCGCCCACGTCAACATCCGATTGCCCAGACGATGCCAACCCCGTGAAGGACTGATTTCGCTGGGCGAAACGGTTCCTGAATTCACGGACGGCGGTACGCCGGCCCTCCCGGCATGGTAGGGCGAGGCTCCTGCCGAGCTCAAGTCCACGGACCGAGAGACGCCGGCCCTCTCGTTGTTGGCAAAGCGCGAACCGTACACCACCTCCGCCTCGCCGCGCTGGATGGGCGCGAGCAAACGCGGGTAATCGGCTGGATCATATTCGAGGTCGGCGTCCTGGATCAGAATCAGCGGCGTGGTCAAACGCGCCAGTGCGGTGCGGATGGCCGCGCCTTTACCGCGGTTGCGTTCGTGCTGAATGACGTGAACCCGTGGTTCCTTTGCCGCCCAGGCTTGCAGCTTCGCCCAGGACCCATCGGACGAGCCGTCGTCGACGGCGACGATCAGCGCCACTTCCGGCCGGCCGAGCACACGCTCAAGGATGACGTCCAGCCAACGTTCCTCGTTGAACACCGGCATGGCCACTCCCAGGGCAGGGGAGGCTACCAGCCTGTCACCACGAGCGTCAGCGGGCGTCAGTGGAACCCCCGCCTCCGCCTCTGCCAGAGGCAGGGCGACATCACCGATGATCGGCTGGCTTTTGGCAGGAGTCATGGGGTTCACGTTTGCGATGATAGAGTGGATATCCGCCGGTACTCCCTCAATACAATGAGGGAGGGACCGTGTGTCGCGCCGCTTCAAACCGAAGAAACAGGAGGTAACAGAGAGCACCGAGAGCGGCATGGACCGGGTGAGGAATTGTCCGCTCCTTCAGTTTACCCCTGTTGAAGAATCTGGCGTTCATTCAGTTCGCTTTGCCCCGCCACCCGAGACAGGCAGGATGCCCGTCCTACTTTTTGCGCTCGGCCGTCCGTTCCTTCAGCCACGCGATGTTCCGACTGGCCGCGCCTGCACGGCACGGGATTTACGGACAACTCTGCGAAGTCGTGGTTTGCATCGGATGCGGCCCGGCCCAGGCACCGGCGGTGGCACCTTGACACCAGAGCGACCCCCACTTGCAGCTGCCAGTCCAAGTGCGTTTGAAAACCGGATAGGTGCCGCTGCCATTCGCGCAGTTGTAGTACAGCTTCAACTCGCAACCGATAGGACTGGAGCCCTCGATATAGCTGCAGGCGCCCGTCTCCGTACCGCTGCACTCGGCGTAGGCCGTGTCCATGGCATCCCACATGTGATCGCAGGAAGCGTAAGCCAGAAACGCTGTGAAGAGGATGAGGCTGGCGGAGAGTGAACGATTTATTGACAGGGTCTTCATGATGGGGATGCGGTTGAGTTTCTTGATCTTCGAAGGAGCCAAAAAAGACCAGCGGCGCTGACGAGCAGAATGCCGATGAACGCCAAACGAATCCCGAGCGTGGGGCCGCGACGCCCTGAAGCGGCCAAAAACTGTTGCTGACGGTGAGCGAACTGCGGCAGCGCCGTAACTTCCTCGTCCGAGAGCACCCGATTGGTTACATAGTTCAGCCTGGCGACCTCGAAACCGGGATGCATGAAGCGGCGGTCCGTAAACGTGAAGTTGCCCGACAAACGGACAGGGGGATCCGGAATGGAGGCGACACGCTCAAAACGCTCCACCTGAAACTCCACGGTCAGCATGCTGCGCAGCACGTCCGGCCGACCGGAAATGGATTCGGGCTGTGCGACTTCAAAATGAAAGGACACCGGTTGGTAGCTGCCCGCTGTATTGGTATCCCAAACAGCTCGTAGCGTGGCGTTGGTGAAGCCGTCCGACCATGGCTCGGGAAGTCGGCGTTCCTGGCCCAGATGATCCCGCCACACGCCGGAGTGAAGAAACGTGATGACTTCCGGCAAGCCGGTGGCCGCATCGACCAGCCTCCACCGCGCAAGAACGTTCGTCCGGCCTTTTTGAAAGTATTCCAAGTCGCCATCCAGATTGTATGGTGGCTCGACCGGGCCCTCGCCATGATTTTCCAAATATACGCTGGAACACAATGCATACCAGAGAGGCGAGATCCAGATCGAGCTGTCACCTCGCGGCACCACGGTCCGCTCCACCCAAGCCATTCCGTGCAATTCATGGCCGGCAAAATCTGAATGCATGCGTTCGAGCGTTCCTTTGTCAAAATACCCCAAGGTGACCACATTGAGACCCATCGGAAAGCTCCGATAGTCCAACGAGACGGCCCGCTCTTGTGCCCGGCTCGAACCGGTCTGTTGCACGTGGATGAACCAGTTTGTCCCACTTGCCGCCACTGAAAACATTGCCGTCTGCGTCTCGCGCAACTCGCCGCGCTCGAAGAGCCGCGCCTCACCTCGCCCTTCGGCCGTGAAGTTCTCGCCCGCACACAGGAATCCCGATGCGATCACTATCATTACAATCGATAGGCGTCCCACAACCTCGCTCCAGCCGGCGAGTCTCTTGATCAAAAGTTTCATACGTGCCCGGTGTGAGGGGAATGATTAAACATTTCAGGTTCTACCTCCGTTCGGCCGCTCTCTCCTGCAGCCACGCGACGTCCTGGTCGGTGGCGCTGGTGTGGCGCGGGCCGGTGATGCCAATTGGGCCCAGTGTCGTGCTCTCCACCCATTTGTGATGTTCGACGTGTCCATCCCCGAAGGAGAGCACCACGCCGTTGTGGTGATAGCTGCCGGGCGTGTCCATCCACCAAAACGGACTCGGCGTCCCGTGCCCGTCGAACGTGCCCGTGTTGCTCAGGTCGGTGGCGAAGTTGCCTTCGTTGATGCTGTCGCTCCGCTCGTCAAGGATGACAAAGAGTTTGGCCGGGTTGCCCAGGTCACCGGTGCGCCGGTAGATCATGAAGTTGGTCCCGTAACCGCCGAGCACCAGCGGAAATGTGCCTGCCGTCGGGCGGATCGGGTTCATGCGGTTGTTCATGGACACGCTGCGGACGAACTTCGATTTGTCCGACGGACATTTGTAAACCTTGGCATTGGGCACGTACCGCGCGAGCAGCGAGCGGTTCCGGTCCACCAGCAGCTCGGCGTTCTGTCCGTCACCGGGTTTGGACAGGAACCCCGCCACCCAGTTGGTGAAGGGCCGGTTGTCGCCGTCATCCACGTTGATGACGAGCTGGCCCTGGTGATCATCGGCGTACATCTGCCAGCCGAGGAAGAGCTGGCGATGGTTGCTCAGGCAGGCCGTTCGTTGCGCGGTGCCCTTGGAGCGGCTCACCGCTCCCGCCGTCAGCGCCGCCAGCACACCGATGATGGCGATGACGACGAGGAGCTCGACCAGGGTGAAGGCTTGGTGGATGGGAGCGCCGAACTCCGGTTCGGCCAGAACCCGCGGCCGCAAGGACGGCATGGGCAAAGACCCCTTCACGACAACGTCTGATCTGGCTCAGGCACGGACGGTGAAAGGGAACCGGCCGCGCGATTCTGCCGATAGTGCATGACGAGCAGCGAAACGCTGCCGATGAACATGAAGGCCAGCAGCCCCTTCATTACGTCGTCCGCAAGTTGCGGCGATATGTGCAGCGCGTCGGTTAGGTTTCCCAGACATTTACAGGGCTTTTTCCAACCGATCCACCAAAGACTGAAGCGGTAGACAAGCAAAACTGTAGAAACCCAGGCGATTGCACCAAGGCCATACATCGTTGATTTTCGAAAGCAGACTAGCCCAACACCAAACTCAAGCAAAGCAGAGAAGATCATCAAGACCCGGAAAGAAACCCCAAACACAGGATCGCTCACACCAAACAGAGTGGCATCGCCGAATGAGCCCCAAACCTTTGCGATCGCAGTGATTAGAAGGGCTGCACCGACAACAAAAGTGAATTTACGCTTCATCATCGTTGATAAGACGTGCAGAACCATTTCCATTCGCTGAACCAGCAGGGGACGTCCTTATTCCAGTGGTAAAATCGCTCTGATGTACTATCACCGAAATCCTTTTGTCTCCATTTGCAGGTTCGCCACAAAAGGGGGAGACAGCTGGCAGGTCAATGATGCAATCAAAATGAGTTGAATCCATCTACGCGTGCCACAATGCGCAAAGTCAAAAAAACCTGAGCGTGTGCTTCGTAGGCCTTGCTTGCGCATGTGTAAACTGCCAAGGCACCCACAGCGCACCTTGCTCATCCCAAACGAACACAAACATAAAAGGTCTGGCGCCCTCTTCATCCCCTCGACTCCCAAAGAAAAAGAACCGTAGCGTAAGAATCGTCGATTCCTTTTCTGCGGGCTTCTCAATCAATTGATCGTAGTTCAGAGCTAAAGTAGGGGTCGCCGCCCCCCAATTCTGATTGGTTCTTTCAGTGAACTCGGGAAATTGCACATATCCCGTCAACGCAGTACGATTGAGTTTGAGCACCGTCAACGAGCTGCTGACAAAGGAAACTGAGGAGAACAACGGGGAGTCTTCGAAAGCGCCTTCCCAAATGGCGCGATACACATTTGTCAAAGAAAGTCCTTCGGCATCTCCAGGGCCATACTTCCGCAGCGCTACAGCAACGTCAGGCAAGATTCTGAACTGAGAGGAAGGAATTCGTGCTGACGCAAACGACTCCCAATCTCTATTGGCATAGCCTTCCAAAAGTCGGTGAATTGTGATTCCTGCCTTTTCTTTCGCGATTTTGGGGATCTCTGTACCAGATAGGAGCTCGTCGATAGCCTGTCTAAGACGGTCTGATTCCGCGACCGGCAAGAACTCTCCACTGTTCCAAATATTCAGCGATCTTTGCAGAGCCTCGCGTGACACCACTACATTGTTGCTACCGAGCAGCCCCTGTTTTTTGAGTCCAACCAAACCTACCATTAGTAACGCGGGTAGGCAAAAGATCAGAATAACCGACTTTGTTCGACGTTTCTCAGCACTCATTTTCCGAATCGTTAAGAACCAAGAAGCCGTAGAAGAAGGCACCCGTCAGGCCGCATACCCCTCACCCTCAACTAGCCTCAGCGAGCCGACATTCCAAACCGCCAGAGTTGACCAGTCCAGAATACTCTGTGGGAATTGCAAATGGCAGGTCTCAGTCACAATAAACTCCAAGCAAGTTATTGTTGGAATCGTACTTGAATTTGCAAGCCTCCCCCGTTCCACACGTGACACAGCATTGTTCTCCGTTTACGGGGATGCAACAGGAGCCAGTCGATGTGTTCCCCTCGTAACACGCATATGCTGCTGGCACCACAGCCAACGCAGTTCCCGTTAAGAATACCATCGCAACAAGTTTGGCTAAACGTTTGTTCATATAGTTTTTAGTTGTTTGAGTTGACTCACGTGAACTTTCTACCAACAAGCACGCGGACGTGCATAGGTGTGTTTTTGCACACCTCCGTTCTGCTCGATCCAGAGTCGAATCAGGTGCCCAAGGGTAATGGCACGCATTCGTCGTCGTGCCGAAGCCACGAGATTTTGCACGTTGCGCAGGCTGCATCCGAGTTGTGCCGCCACCTCCTTCTGCGTCAGCCCTAGGCTCAACAGCTCCACCACGCGGGCCTCGCAGAGCGTCAGTGTCCCACCACGAGCCATGTTCTTCCGTTTCGAGGTCGCAGCCGTGCCCGCCACGCACAGACACTGCCCTTCGCACCGTTCAAACCGGAGAAGCACTTCCGCCAGCTTTGCCATCGCAATGCCCTTTGTGATGTAGGCATCCGCCCCAACCAGA
>DNDP01000483.1:0-320 GCA_003484235.1 Verrucomicrobiales bacterium | reverse complement strand
ATGCCCGGCATCTTGATGTCCAGCAGCACCACGTGGGGCAAGCGCCGGACCGGCAGTCGGCTCAACGTCGCCAATGCCTCATCTCCGCTCGCGCAGGCGGCCACGATCTCGAACGCATCACCCAACCCCAGCGACAATGATTCGCGTACGGTCGGATCGTCGTCCACGATCGCGAGGCGTCTTGCGGTTTTCCCGTTTCCGTTCCTCTTCATGTTCAGCGGTTTCCTTTGCTGAGTGTGAAGATGAAGTGTCGCCCCACCCCCAAGTCAATCGCATTTTCCTCCCCCGTTTGGGGTAGGTGGCAAGCCCCCGTTTGTTGA
>DNDP01000347.1:3558-3923 GCA_003484235.1 Verrucomicrobiales bacterium | reverse complement strand
TCGACGTCAACATGGACGAGGCGATGCTCGACAGCGAGGCGGCGATGGTGCGCTTCCTCAAGCTGATCGCCGGCGAGCCCGAGATCGCGCGCGTGCCGATCATGATCGACAGCTCGAAGTGGAGCGTGATCGAGGCCGGCCTGAAATGCCTTCAGGGCAAGGGCATCGTGAACTCCATTTCGCTCAAGGAAGGCGAGGCAAAATTCTGCGAGCACGCCCGGAAGATCCTCCAGTACGGAGCCGCGGTGGTGGTGATGGCCTTTGACGAGCAGGGCCAGGCGGCCACCCTTGCCGACAAGATCCGCATCTGCGAACGCGCCTACCGCATCCTCGTGGATGAGGTCGGCTTCCCGCCCGAGGACATC
>DNDP01000347.1:2808-3350 GCA_003484235.1 Verrucomicrobiales bacterium | reverse complement strand
ATCGAGGAGCACAACAACTACGCGGTGGACTTCATCGAGGCCACGCGCTGGATCAAGCGGCACCTGCCGCACGCCAAGGTCAGCGGCGGCGTGTCGAACATCTCCTTCAGCTTCCGCGGCAACAACGTGGTCCGCGAGGCGATGCACTCGGCGTTTCTCTTCCACGCGATCGCGGCCGGCATGGACATGGGCATCGTCAATGCCGGCATGCTCGAGGTTTATGAGGAGATCCAGCCGGAGCTGAAGGAACTGGTGGAGGACGTCCTGCTGAACCGCCGTCCCGACGCCACCGAACGGCTCGTGGACTTCGGCGAGAAGCTGAAGGCGGCCGGATCGGTGAAGGACGAGAAGGCCGACATCGCCGTCCTGGAAGCGTGGCGGCAGGGGACCGTTGAGGAACGCCTCTCCCATGCGCTGGTTAAGGGCATCGACGCATGGATCGAGGAGGACACCGAGGAGGCGCGGCAGAAGCTGGGCCGGCCGCTCAGCGTCATCGAAGGCCCGCTGATGGACGGCATGGGCGTCGTCGGCGACCTGTTCGG
>DNDP01000347.1:0-2596 GCA_003484235.1 Verrucomicrobiales bacterium | reverse complement strand
GTTCCTGCCCCAGGTGGTGAAGTCCGCCCGCGTGATGAAGAAGGCCGTGGCCTACCTCACTCCGTTCATGGAAGAGGAAAAGAAGCTCGCTGCGGCGGCCGGACAGGCCGTCAAGCCGCAGGGCAGGATCATCCTGGCAACCGTGAAGGGCGACGTCCACGACATTGGCAAGAACATCGTGGGCGTCGTGCTGGCCTGCAACAACTTCGAGGTCGTCGACATGGGCGTCATGGTTCCCTGCGAGAAAATTCTGGAGAAGGCCCGCGAGATCGGCGCGGACATCATCGGACTGAGCGGCCTGATCACCCCTTCGCTCGACGAGATGAGCCACGTCGCCAAGGAAATGGAACGTCAGGGCTTCAAGCTGCCGCTGCTCATCGGCGGGGCCACCACCAGCAAGGCGCACACGGCGGTGAAAATCGCCCCGCACTACAGCCAGCCGGTGGTGCATGTGCTCGATGCCAGCCGCGCGGTGCCGGTCACCACCAGCCTGCTCAGCACCGATGGCAGGGAGGCGTTCGTCCGCCGGCATCAGGAGGAGTACGACAAGCTGCGGGCCCGGCATTCCGGTGAAAAGGCGGAGTTGATCTCGTTGGATGCGGCCCGCGCCAACGCGCCCCAGCTGCGCCACGAGGACCTGCCAACGCCGGAGTTCACCGGCATCGCCCAGACCAGTCCCTCCCTGGAGGAACTCGTGCCCTACATCGACTGGTCGCCCTTCTTCCATACCTGGGAGCTGCGCGGCGTTTACCCGGCGATCCTGGACCATGAGAAGCACGGCGAACAGGCCCGCCATCTCTTTGCGGACGCGCAGAAGCTGCTCGAACGTGTTGTCGGTGAGAAGCTGCTCACGCCCCGCGCCGTCTACGGGATCTTCCCCGCCAACCGCGTGGGCGATTCCGTCGAGGTCTACGAGGACAAAGAACGGTCCAAGGTGGCGGCCACCTTCCACTTTCTTCGACAACAGGCGGCGAAGAACAACGGCAGCCCCAATTGGTGCCTGGCCGATCTGATTGCGCCGCGGGACGCCTCCCCGACACCTGATTATCTTGGCGCCTTTGCCTGCACCGCCGGCGCGGAGGTCAAGGAGCTGGCCGACAAATTCAAGGCTGCACATGACGACTACAACGCGATCATGGTCGAGGCCATAGGCGACCGGCTGGCCGAGGCTTTCGCGGAGTGGCTGCACCAGCAGGTGCGCCGGGAGTTCGGCTACGGACGCGGCGAAAGGCTTTCTGCCGAGCAGCTGATCCGCGAGGAATACCGCGGCATCCGGCCGGCACCGGGCTATCCCGCCTGTCCCGACCACACCGAGAAGGCGACACTTTGGGAGCTGCTCAACGTCGAGGAACTGACCGGCATAAAGCTGACCGAGAGCTACGCGATGTGGCCGGGCAGCAGCGTCAGCGGACTCTACTTCGCGCATCCCGACTCAAAATACTTCGCCGTGGGCAAGCTTGGCCGGGATCAGGTCGAGGACCACGCCAGGCGCAAGGGAATCACCGTTGCGGAGAGCGAACGCTGGCTCGGCCCCTGGCTCGGCTATTGACCCCCGTTCACACTCGATATGAGCAATCCCCAAAACAAAACCCAGGTGCAGCTCGTGGAGAAACCCACGATCATCCAGGCGGCGGGCAACAAGCCCAAGCAGATCGAGGAATTCATCGGCCGCGTCAACTCCGGCACGGGCGAAGTCAGCATCGCCCGGATGAAGAGCCCCGCAGGCTGGGTGGAGCCGGGACAGACGCCGGAGTTCGACGAATACACCCTGGTCCTCTCCGGCATGCTCCGCGTGGAGACCCGCTCGCGCTCAGTGGATGTCCGTGCCGGCCAGTCGGTCATCACCCCAAAGGGCGAGTGGGTCCGCTACAGCAGTCCGGACGAGCCGGGCGCCGAGTATGTGGCGATCTGCCTGCCCGCATTTTCGCCGACTCTGGTGCACCGGGACGAGGCGTGACAGACGGCGGGGGTTCTCACTTTCGCAACGTTCCGGGTTGGATTCCCTGTTTCCACTGGCTGGATGTACCGCAGGCCGATGGTCTCGTCCGTCGCCCGACCTGTCTCCAAGTTCAGCCGGGTGTCCGATTAATGAGCAGCGCATGGAAGGGTCTTCCCGACGCCCGCTTGAAATCCACTGCGCGACAAACGGATCCCCGGCCGTTTTCCGCGGGACATCATCTTCCCAACTGTGGACGCCCGCAGTCTGGATCGCGCCCGCCCATCGCCGGACTGACGTTGGCAGCCACGGTGCTAGGCGAAGGTGGCGGTGTGCGGTCGGATGTGTGCGTGGCCGCAGACTGCGATTCAAAATGAACAAGCCGACGCCATGGGTCGCAAAGGGCACCGCCCGCGACCAGCTGTCCGCAGAGCAGAAACGGGGAGCCCGCTACATCATGCTGGTCGATTCCCAGGCGGCCCTCGCTCCGCTCCTCTCCACCATGCTGGATGACGATTCCCTGCAGGTGGTGTCGACCACCGACTGGCGCCGGGCGCAGGAGATGTTGATTGCCGGGAAAGTTCACCTCCTCATCTGCGATCTGGACCTGCCGCAGGACGGGGCCGCCAAGCTGCACGCGGCGGTTCGGGAGAATTCACC
>DNDP01000133.1:6562-6768 GCA_003484235.1 Verrucomicrobiales bacterium | reverse complement strand
TGGATGGCAACAAGCGGACCGCGATCGCCAGTGCGCTGACTTTCCTGGACGCCAACGGTGTTTATCAAACGCCCGACCAAGATGAGCTTTACCAGGCCATGATCGACATCGCGAATCACCGGCTCGACAAGGCCGGGCTCGCCAGAATCTTCCGCCGGTTGGCCGGCAAATAGAACGTTGCACCGCTCCGCGCGGTCGAAAGACAA
>DNDP01000133.1:5939-6249 GCA_003484235.1 Verrucomicrobiales bacterium | reverse complement strand
TCTTCAAGGACTTCTGGGGCCGACCCAAGGCGCGCGCCGTGGACAACGTCGATTTCGAGGTGAAGCGCGGCGAGGTTTTCGGTCTGCTCGGTCCCAATGGCTCGGGCAAGTCCACGACCGTGAAGATGCTGCTCGGGCTGCTCTATCCGACCAAGGGGCACATCGAAGTCTTCGGCAAGTCGCCGCGGCACGTGCAGACGAAACAGCGCATCGGTTACCTCCCGGAGGAGAGCTACCTCTACCGCTACCTCAATTCCGAGGAGACGCTCGATTTTTTCGGCAACCTGTTTTCGATTGATGCGAAGGACCG
>DNDP01000133.1:1196-5716 GCA_003484235.1 Verrucomicrobiales bacterium | reverse complement strand
GCATGCAGCGCCGCATCGGCCTTGCGCAGGCGCTGATCAACGACCCGGACCTGATTATCCTTGATGAGCCGACGTCCGGCCTCGATCCGATTGGCTGTCGCGAGATCAAGGATCTCATCCTCGCCCTGGCAAACCGCGGCAAGACGATCATCCTCAGCAGTCACCTGCTCTCCGATGTCGAGGACGTCTGCGATCGCGTGGTGATCTATTACGGCGGGAAGATCCAGGCGATCGGGCCGCTCGACGAGCTGTTGTCCGAGCGCGACACGATGCGCTTCACCGCGCCGACCCTTTCCCGCGAGGCTACGGAAAAGGTGCTGGAGATCATCCGGCAGGACATCGGCGGCAAGGACGTCCGGGTGGACAACCCGACGCAGAATCTCGAGAGCTATTTCCTCGACGTGGTGAACAAGGCGCGCGCCGCCGCGGCGGAGACGTCCGGAGCGACCTCGGGCAATCGAGTGGCCGATTACCTGCGCGGCGAAGGTGCGGCCGAGAAGGTCGATCCGTCGCGCAAGGTTCTGGAACGCCTCACTGCCAAACCGAAGGAAGAGAAACCGGCGGTTCCGGCCGAACCCGCCAAGCCCAGGGTGGACGAATCGAAGCTGGCCGCCCTCGGCAAGCAGGACGCGCCCAAGCCGGCTCCCGAAGCCAAGCCCGCCGTGCCTGCGGAACCGGCCAGACCCCCGGCCGACATCAAGAAGGCGAACGAGAAACTCTCCGGCCTGCTCGGTGGGAAGCCGTCGAACGACAAGAAATGAGCCGCGAATACCAGATTCACAGCCACGACGAGAAGGGCCTGCTCGCGATCAAGAACGGGTTCTCCTGGCCGGGCTTTTTCTTCAGCTTCGTCTGGGCGACGGTCAAGGGACTCTACCTTCACGCGGGCGCGATTGTCGGTGCAATGATCGCGCTGTGGCTGGCGGCGATCTTCATGGCGGAGGTCGCGATGGTGTGGTCGTTCCTGGCGGCTCTGTTGATCTTCGTGGTCGGTCAGAAGGGCAATGCCTGGCTCGCGCAACGGGCGGAGGCAGGCGGATATCGGTTTCGGGGGACGGTGGTTGCGCGCTCGCCGGCACATGCCGTATCGGTGTTCAAACGCACCGATGGCGAGGCGGCCGGAGCGAGCACGCGGGTGAGCCGGGGGCTGGCGGATATGCTGCCCGAAGGAATGCAGCCGATTGCCGCGATGATTCAGCTCACGTGGAAGGCGGCCTTTCGGTACCGGCTGTTTCTTGCGGTGGCGGTGTTGTTGCTGGGGTCGGTGGTCGGATTGCCGCTGTTGATCAAGGACGACGGCACGGCGCGGGGGTTCACGCAGATCCTGCTGACCTACACGCTGAGTCTGATCACGGTGCTGCTGGGCTTCGCGACGTTGTGGCTTTCGTGCGGCGTGCTGGCGCGCGACATCGAGGACTGCCAGATGCAGGTCGTGGCGGTGAAGCCGATCCCGCGCTGGCAGATCTGGCTCGGCAAATGGATCGGCATCGTCAGCCTGAACACGGCGCTGCTCGCGATTTCGGGCGGAGCCGTGCTGGGCCTGCTGAAATACCGCGCCGGCACACTCCCGGAGCGTGAGCAGGAGATTCTGGCCTCGGAGGTGTTCGTCGCACGGGGCTCGTTGCAGGAGCCAAAGTTCGATTACGAGAGGGTGGTGGACCAGGCCTTCAACGCGGTGATCCGCAACGAGGATACCAACGGCATGGATTTCTCCTACGTGCGCTACATGATCGAGCAGGAGGTGAAGGGATCGCAGCAGATCGTTCAGCCCGGCTTCATGCGGCGCTGGGAAATCCCCGTTGGCATGGCTGCCCTGTCGATGAAAGACGACATTTTTCACCTGCGGTTCCGGTTCTACGGAGCTGACACCAACTCGCTCCGCGAACAGGTTGGCGAGTGGAGGGTGGGCTCGGGCGAGAATGTGATCCGCAGCGCGCGGCTGCCTCTGGCCGCCAACACCTTTCACGAGGTGCCGGTAAACCCAAAATACCTGGGCGCCGACAAGTCGATGGCAGACCTCCTCAACACCAACGGCAACCTGATCGTCGAGTTCTCCAATCTCGACGACACCGCGATCAGTTTTCCGATCGAGGACGGATTCGAAGTGCTGTACCGGGAGGGCGGCTTCACGGTCAACTATGCCCGCGGGCTGCTCATCATCCTGTTCTGGCTGAGCCTCCTGGCCGCCCTGGGAATGGCCGCGTCGAGTTACATGAGCTTTCCCGTCGCCTGCTTCTTTTCGCTGGGAATGCTGATCCTGGCACTCTCCAGCGGCACGATCGCCAATACTGTGGCCGAGGGGACGGTGCTCGGAAAGAATCATGAGACGGGCAAGCCGGTTTCGCAGCTGTTCGACACCACGCTGCTGCCGGTCTTCAAGGGGCTGCTCGGCGTGATCACCCTGGTGGAAGGTTTCTCGCCGGTGGACAGCCTGAGCACCGGCCGCAGCATCACGTGGTTCGGGGTGGCGCGCGCGTTTTTCCAGATCGTCCTGTTCCTGGGCGGGCTGCTGTCGCTCGCGGGAATGTGGCTGTTCAGCCGGCGCGAACTCGCCACGGCACAAGGCAATCAATGATGAAGGCAACCGGCTCCAATCGACGTTACAGGCTTGCGCTCGTCGCGGTGATGGTGGCGCTAGTGGTCGCCGTCTCCTTCGTGCAGCCCTCGCTCAACCGGGCGCGCGCCGACCTGGGCCTGACGCAGGTCACGCCGCTCGAGAATGCGCCGCCGATTCTGGCGTTCACCACGGTCGCGCTGGGTGGATTCCGGGGCATCATTGCCAACGCCCTGTGGATCCGCGCCAACGAGCTCGAGGAGAAGGGGAAATACTTCGAAGCCGTGCAGTTGGCCGACTGGATCACCAAGCTCCAGCCCCGCATGGTGCAGGTCTGGACCGTGCAGGCCTGGAACATGGCCTACAACATTTCCGTCAAGTTCCCCTCGCACGCCGACCGCTGGCGGTGGGTGAAGGCCGGCGTCGAACTGCTGCGCGACGAGGGTCTCGTATACAACCCCGACGAAGCGCTCATCTACCGGGAGCTGGCGTGGTTTTTCCAGCACAAGATCGGACACTACCTCGACGCCGCGCACATCTACTACAAGACGCAATGGGCCGAGGAGATGCGCGCCGTGCTGGGGCGGGATCAACCCGAGTGGGACGCGCTGATCGACCCGCAGACCGAAGAGGCCCGCGCCCGCGCCCGGACGCTGCGCGAGGTTTACAAGATGGACCCGGTCCTGATGAAGGAGCTCGACGACAAGTACGGTCCCCTCGAGTGGAAGCTGCCCGAAACGCACGCCATCTACTGGGCCACCGTCGGCCTGGAGCATGCCACCGACCAGGACAACAAGGACACCCTCCGGCGCGTCGTCTACCAGTGCATGGACGTCGCCTTCAACCGGGGCAGGCTGACCTACATCGGCAGCGAGCCGTTCATCGGCCCCAACCTCGAGATTGCGGAGAAGGCGAATCAGGCATACCTCGACATGCTGGCGCTGGAGAACCAGCCGCTGGAACAGAGCAACGGCTACCGCAACTTTCTCCGCAAGGTCGTGTACCACCATTACTCGCACGCCCGCACCAGGGAGGCGGAGAAGTGGTGGAACGAGCTGAAGCGCATCTTTCCCGACGCGGTCCGCGCGGGGTTGTCCATCGACGACTATGCCGTCGAGATGGTGAGCGAGGACGTTTCCGGAACCGATCAGAACAAGACCATTTCAGCCATCGAGGGCCAGGTGAACAACGCTTTGCTGGCGATCGCGCTTGGCGACGAGGAGCGCATGGAGGCGCATCTCGCCCTGTCCGTCCGCATCTGGAACCGCTACATGAACGCGGCCGGTTGTTTCGAAGATCCGCCCGATCCGGACTGTGTGCGCATCCAGCTCCCCGCCTATGATGTGATGGTCCGGACCATGATCGACGCCATCCTTGATCCGGAAAGCCCGCTTTCGCCCGAAGCCCGCGGCCGAATCCTGACCGCCCTGAACCTGCCGGCGGATTACAACCCCCGAACCGCCCGCGGCACCAACGCTCCTTCCTTGAACCTGACCGTCCCGATCGAGGAAACCACGCCGCCGCCGCAGACGTCCCGCGAATAGGCGGGTTGGGAGATTCATGAAACCGCTGGCCGACTGTCGGCTCTACGCCTTTGTGGACGCGGCCTACTTGCGCGGCCGCGATCCCGTGGAGCTTGCGCACGCGCTCTGTGATGGCGGCGCGGACCTGATTCAATACCGGGCCAAGAACGAATCTGCCGATGTCACCCGACGTGTTGCCGAACGCCTGCTGCCGGTGACCCGTGCCGCCGGAGTGCCGCTGGTGATCAACGACCATTGGGAGCTGGCCTGCGAGCTGGGCGCTCCCGTCTGTCACCTGGGCCAGGAGGATTTCTTCGACGCTGGCTTGAAGCGCAAGTCGGAGCTTGGTGCGACCAGCGCGTCGAGTTCCACCTCACGCACTTCGGTCAGCGGCCCGCCCCTGCTTGGTCTCAGTTCCCATGCCCCTGAGCAGGCGAAACGCG
>DNDP01000133.1:0-1046 GCA_003484235.1 Verrucomicrobiales bacterium | reverse complement strand
CCGCCGGTGCCGATTACATCGCGATCGGGCCCGTGTTTCCGACCGGCACCAAACCGGGACGGCCGGCAGTGACGCTCGAATACGTTCGCTGGGCCGCGGCCAACCTTTCGCTGCCGTGGTTCGCCATCGGCGGAATCACGCTGGAGAACGTGGACGCCGTTCTCGCGGCCGGCGCGACCCGCATCTGCGTCGTCTCGGCCATTCTGAATCGGGGCGACGTCGCTGCCGCCTGCCGTGAGTTCCGCCGTCGTCTGCCCGCTTGAGAGTTTTTTCTGCCCAACGCTTTTCACATCTGCTAACACCCGCCCCGACATGAGCGTACTTGTTGTTGGTTCCACCGCCCTCGACTCCATCAAGACTCCCAAAGCTGAAAACCCCCGGCTGCTGGGCGGTTCCGCCAGCCACGCGGCGGTGGCCGCCAGTTTCTTCGCGCCCACACGGCTGATTGGCGTGGTTGGAAGGGATTTTCCGAAGCGCTATCTGAAGCTGTACGAGCGGCACGGGATCGACGTTGCGGGCCTGCAGATTCGGGACGGAACAACCTTCCACTGGTCCGGCGAGTACGAGCTGAACATGAACAACCGCCGGACGCTCCTCACCGAGTTGGGAGTTTTCGAGCAGTTCACGCCGCACCTGCCCGAAGCGCACAAGACCTCGCCGTATGTGCTGCTGGCGAACATAGCGCCGGCACTCCAACACCACGTGCTCGATCAGGTGCACAAGCCGAAGTTCGTCGTCGTCGACACCATGGATCTCTGGCTCAACATCGCGCTCAAGGATCTCCTTTCGCTGCTCCGGCGGGTCGATCTCTTCGTGCTGAACGACAGCGAGGCGCACCAGCTGACGGAGGAGGACAACGTGTTTGCCGCGCTGCGCAAACTGCACAAGCTCGGACCCAAATACGTCATCATCAAGAAGGGTTCGCACGGGTCCATCCTGTCATCGCCGAAGGGCTATTTCATCTGTCCCGCCTTTCCGCTGCATCGCGTGGTGGATCCCACCGGTGCGGGCGATTCGTTCGTGGGCGGGCTCATCGGGCACCTGGC
>DNDP01000234.1:14138-20485 GCA_003484235.1 Verrucomicrobiales bacterium | reverse complement strand
CCGCGCAGCACGCGGGCGAACTCGATGAAGTCGCTCGTTTTGCCACCGGTGCAGGAGCCGACGTAGGCGCGGTCGATCTTGAAATCCTTCATCTCACTGGCCCGCTTGCGCTGGCCGGGGTCCGGGTGACAGGCGACCGTCGGCTCCAGTTTGCTCAGATCGACCGTCAGCTCATAGACGAACTTCTGGTCGGCATCAAGCTCGACCGGCTCGTAGCTGGAGTGGGTGCCATTCAGGCGTGTTCGGGCTTCGACGTATTCCGCCGTTCGCGCGTCGAACGGGAAGATGCCGTTCTTGCCCCCTGCCTCGATGGCCATGTTGGCGATGGTCATGCGGTCGTCCATCGAGAGGCTGTCCACGCCGGAGCCGTCGAACTGCATCGCGCGGTAGGTCGCACCGTCGAACCCGATCTCGCCGATGCAATGGAGAATGACGTCCTTGGCCATCACGCCAGGCTGGAGTTTGCCTTCGAGACGGAAGTGCATGGTCTCCGGGACCTTGATCAGGAGCTTCCCCGTACCCATGACGAAACCGGCATCGGTGTTGCCGATGCCGGTGGCAAACTCGTTGAAGGCGCCCGCCATGCAGGTATGGGAGTCGGTGCCGAACAGCACCTCTCCCGGCCGGGTGTGGCCCTTGGCCGGCAGCGCGGTGTGGCAGACGCCGGCGTAGTTCGCTCCGTATTGCCGTTTGAGGTCGCCCTTGGCGGGATCAAATTTCCAGGCACCGTTCGGGTCGTCGATGACGTCGTAGAAGTAGGGCAGCCCCTGTTCGCGGGAGAACTCGCGCAGGATGTCCACGTTGCGGTTGGATTTCGAGTCCGCGGTGAAGATGTAGTGGTCGGGAATGATGACCACCCGTTCGCGGTCCCAGACCTTCGCGGCCTTGCCAAACTCGCGCTTGAAAACGCCGATCGTCCCCGGTCCGCAGACGTCGTGAGTCATCAGGACGTCGGCGTTCACCCAGATGTTGTCGCCGGCCTGGACGGAGGCTTTGCCGGCGGCGCGGGCGAGAAGTTTTTCGGTCAACGTCATAGGCGGGAGAACGTAGCCAAGCGCACCCGCCGTCGCAATAGAGGAATCAGCCCGAAATACACCTTTGACAGGACCGCCGCAGCCGTTAGTTTGGCGTCCTTGATCTTCATGTTGAACTGCAAAAACCTGATCACAATCGCTTTGGGTCTGGCCGTGGCAGACGTGGCCGGCGCCGGAGAGCCCATCCGGTTTGGCAAGGGCACTTCCTTCGAGGGCGGTCTCGCCACGCGACCTCAGCGGTCCCTGCAGGACACCATGACGGTTGCCGGCCACAGTGAGGCTTTTGGCAGCGTCAATCAGGCTGCGCCCGCCTCCGGGGCGACACCGGCCGTGCGGATTGTGCGCCCGGTGAGCGAGGATCAACGCAATTGGATCTTCCGCGATGCCCGGTCAGCTGAAGGCATTCAACGGGCGCTGGGGGTGGAAGGATCAACGGAGAACGTCTCCTCGGATCCAGCACCCGATTCCACGGCCGTCATCCAGCAGTATTTTGAGCGCCAGCAGATGCGGCCGGAAGGTGCGGGCGTCGGCACCGGATTGGGGTCTGCGCTTGGACAGGGCGGCGGCGTCAGCCAACCTGGCCACGTGGCAGGCGGGACTCCCGGTCAAGTGTTGCCCGTCGGACCCCGCTCTGGACAGATCTTCGGTGAGGATACCTTCAAAGCGACTCTGAACTCGGGGAACCATTCCGTGCGCCAGTATTTCCGCAACGTCTACTATCCGCAGGAAGGCCTGACTCCCGTCCAAACACCAAGCCGCAGCCCGCTCTATCTGCCGACGGACACGTTGAAGTTGAACTCCCCGGGAGGCCTGCCATCGGCCTCGGCGGAACAGGACAATTCGGTTGCCGACCTGGCGGCCAAAGCGTCGTTGATCCAATCGTTGACGCCGGTCAGCCCATCCTTCGGCACCCCGACGACCACACCGGCTCCAACCCGCCAGCCTTCATCCGTGAAGACCGTCAACGACGGCACGCTGATTGAACGCCGCAATGGCCTGACGGAGATTCCCTCGCGCAGATTCTGATCAATCGATCCGGATCACTTCCGTCATCCTACCTTCCTCCCAGTGGGCTTCGGGAGGCATGTCGAGCAGACCGTTTGCCCCGGCCAGGCTGGACATTACGTGAGACCCCTGCAATCCGGAGAGCCTGACCCGCCCCCTCGAGTCCAGTCTTACCCGGACAAAGTGCCGGCGGTTTCCCCGGTTCGTCACCGGTTCCGCCAGCACACCAAATGACACCGGCAGTTGAACGTCCACACCCCCCTGCATCCGGATCAGTGCGGGGCGAACGAGCAGCAGGAAGGTGACGACCGCGGATACCGGGTTCCCGGGCAGTCCGAAGAACTGCCGGCCATCCACGTGGCCGAATGTGAACGGTTTGCCGGGTCGAATCGCCACCTTCCAGAAATCCAAACGGCCCCCCAGGGCTTCAACCGCCGATTTCACATGATCATGCGCCCCTACCGAGACGCCGCCCGAAGAAACGACTGCATCGCACTCCCGGAAAGCCATCGCGAAGATTTCCTGAGTGAGTTTCAAATCGTCCGGCACGACCGGGTAGGACCTCGGGACTCCTCCGGCGCGCTGCACGAGCACTTCGATCGCACGCCGGTTGCTCTCGTAGATCTGACCCGGCTGAAGTGCCCCCCCCGGCTCGACCAGTTCGCTGCCCGTGGAGATGACACCAATGACCGGCCGGCGGACGACGGTGACTTCGGAGACACCGGTCGCAGCAAGCAACGCGAGATGACCGAAGTCGAGCCGGGCACCCGCTTCCGCGATCGTGGCGCCCGCCTTCACATCCTCGCCACGAAAGCGGACATTCTCCCACGGTCTTACGGCATCCATGACCTGAACTGCCTGCGGCTGCCCATCCACCGGCCGGGTATCTTCCTGCATCACGACCGCGTCCGCACCGTCGGGCAACGGTGAACCGGTAAAGAGCCGCCAGCATTGGCCGGCAATCATTCCGCCGCCGGGGAATTGACCGGCCGCGGTTTCGCCGATGCACCGAAGGGTCACCGGTGACGTGCTGGAAGCCTGGGCGACGTCCGAAGCGAGCACTGCATAACCGTCCATCGCCGAATTGTCGAACGGAGGCAGATGATTCGCGGCGCGGACAGAGTCTGCAAGGTATCTGCCGGAGGCGAGGGGCAGTGCCACGGATTCGGGCGGAAGAGGCTGGATGGCGGCAAGCAACCGGTCGCGCGCTTCTTCCAGGGCGAGCATGTCGAGGCCCCAGGTCAGTTGGCGGCCGTGCTGACGAGCACCTGCTCCAGCGTGGTGATGCCGGCCCGGGCCTTGTCGAGCGCCACATCGCGCAGGGTTTTCATCCCCTGGTTCATCGCCATCTTGCCGATCTCCATGGCGCTGGCGCGATCGATGATCAGGCGGCGGATCTCGTCGCTGATCGACATGACCTCGATGATGGCGGCGCGGCCGGCATAGCCCGAATTCTTGCAGCGTTCGCAGCCGCGTCCCTTGTGAAGCGTCACGCCATCGAAGGACCGGGGATCGATCTGCAGATCCTTGAACATCTTCGGCGGATAGACCATCGGCTCCTTGCAGACCGAGCAGACCCGGCGTACCAACCGCTGTGCGCAGGACAGGATGACCGAGGAGGAAATCAGGAAGGGCGCTATGCCCATGTCGTCCAGACGGGCGATCGCACCGGGCGCGTCGTTGCAGTGCATGGTGCTCAACACCTGGTGACCGGTCAGGGCCGCCTCCACCGCGATCTCGGCCGTTTCCGTGTCGCGAATCTCGCCGATCATTACGATGTCCGGGTCCTGACGGAGAATCGACCGCAGGGCATTGGCGAAGGTCAGGCCGATCTCCTTGCGCACGGGCACCTGGTTGATGCCCATGATCTGGAACTCGACCGGATCCTCGACGGTGATGATGTTGAAGATGGGGTTGTTCAGCTCGTTGAGCGCGGAATAGAGCGTGGTGGTCTTGCCCGATCCGGTGGGGCCGGTGACCAGCAGCAGACCGTGGGGGGCGTCCACGGCGGCCTTGAACCGGTAGAAAGTGTCGTCGTCCATGCCGATCTGCTCGAGGCTGGCCGAGAGGTTCGACTTGTCGAGGACACGCAAAACAGCCTTCTCGCCGTGTACGGTCGGCAGGATGGAAACACGGAGGTCGACATCGCGCCCGCCCATTTTTACCCGCATGCGCCCGTCCTGGGGAAGGCGGCGCTCGGCGATGTCCAGGTTGCTCATGATCTTGAGGCGGCTGATCAGGGCCACCTGCATGCTCTTGGGCGGCGGGGTCGCATCCACCAGCGCACCGTCGATGCGGTATCGCAGGCGGACCTGCTTCTCGAACGGCTCGATGTGGACGTCGCTCGCACGGTCCTTGATCGCCTGAACCAGGATGAGGTTGGCCAGCTTGATCACCGGCGCCTCACCCGAGGAGGCCGCCAGGGAATCGAGGTTCACCTCGTCCGAGCTTTCCTTCGCCACTTCGAGGTTCTCGACGTCGTCGGCAAGCTCGGCCTTTTCCGCGTCATGGATGATGTCCTCCATGCTCCCGGCGCCGGCGGTGCCGAGGTGGCTGAACTTGTCCATGATCGCCTTCTCGGGGGCGATCAAGGGGGTGACCTCCAGCTTGGTTGCGCGGTGGACGTCGTCGATGGCCAGCACGTTCAATGGATCGGCCATTGCCAGGAACAGCTTGCTGCCCAGCCGCGAAACGGGAAGCACCTTGTGGTTCATCGCCATGTCCCGGGGGACCAGTTCCACCAGCTCGGCGGGAATGCTGATGCGGCTGAGATTGACGGGGGGCGTGTTGAGCACGCGCCCCATCGAGACGGCCATGTCCTGGTCGCTGACCAGCTGCTTTTCGGTGATGATCTTGAGGAGGCGGGTCCCCTCTTTCTTTTGCTGCTGGATCAGCTCCTCGACCTGCGCGCGGGTCAGCAGTCCGTCCTCGACCAGCACATCGGCGATCTTTTCTCCAAAGGTTTTGACGGCGGCCATAGGTTACGAGCGAAAGGCTTTCCTGATCTCGCGCATGAGGTCGGCCGGAGAGGCCAGATACCACTGGATGCGGCCCGGATTGGCGTCCTGCAGCTCCTTGGCGGCGCGGAGGTTGAACGGATTGGTGGTCGCCACCAGCACGGACCGGCCGACCTTGTCGAATGGAAGCACGCACCAACGCCGGCAGACGGACGGCGGGTAGGAGCGTGCCAGTTCAACCTGCACGTCGTACAGCTCCAGCGGCAGATAACCCAGCCGCGACTTGTCGCACAGCAGCTTGAGGGACTTTTCCGCGGACATCATGTTCTTCTCGTGGAGTTCCTGGATGAAGGGGGTCACCAGCCCGCCGTTGAGCTCGGCCACCTCAAGGTCCGGCCAGCACATGTCAAATTCGGAGGCGTTGATGTGCTTCCCATCGACGAACAGGCGCCGCATGGTGGCCTTGCCGTCGTCGAGGATGGCCGTCCCGGGTGCGGAAGCCCTGGCGTTGCTCCGGTTCTCGCGTGAGGCGGCACCCTGTTCCGCGGATCCGTCGCCACTGCTCAGGTTGTTGGCGCGGCCTTCAATCTCCGCCAGCGCCTTCTCCACGTCGGGATCGCCGGGAAACCGTTGCAGGACGGTTTCGTATTCAAGGATGGCGGATGAAAGCTGACCCAGCTGGACGTAGGCCTCGGCGATGCGCTTGGAAGTGGCCACCAACTCCGTGTCCCGCCCCAGTTTCAGGTAGGCTTCCTTGAGAATCTCGAGCGATTGATAGTCCTGCGGCTGCGACTGAGTGATCACTTCGAACATCTCAATCGTCTGCTGCAGCTGCGCTTCCTCGCTGGGGGTCAGGGTCCCGGACATATTAAAAAATCGCTACGGACCGCGCAGGGGAGCCGCCACCACCAGGGCAACTGCCGCCGCCGCGGGTTCATCCGAACCGGGGGCGAATTTACGCGCTGCATTCGCCCAAAGCAACCTTCACGTCAGGGAGCCTCGGAATCATTCCGGGCCGCCGGCTCTGCGGCTCCTCCACCCCGGTAGCTCTTGACCACCCATTCGCTCAAGGTCTTTTCGGGCTGCTTCACCGCCGCTTCGTCGATGGCAAAACTCCTCTGTCCGGTGTTCTGCTCGATCAGTCTCAGGCCGAACTGGAAGTCCCGGAAGCGTTCGGCACAGAGCTCCCGCACCGATCGCGAAGTCCGCACCGATTCGGCGGCCAGCCACTGCAGGGCACCCGGACTGAACTCGAGCTTCAACCGGTGCTGTTCCTCGAACCGGGTCGCGAACTCGACCACAAGGTCGGTCAGCTCGTTGAGCTCCTCCCGGCTGGTTTCCGCCAGAATCC
>DNDP01000234.1:9214-13870 GCA_003484235.1 Verrucomicrobiales bacterium | reverse complement strand
CGGGCGCCGGTTTTCTCCTCCACGGCCAGCTCGGCGATCCGCCGGAGTCCGTCGTCGGCGAACACGGCGTCGATGTTGTAGGCGGAAAAGGAGTTCTCGTACTGCCGGATGATGCTGCCTTCGGAGGACTTGAGGATCTGATGGAGATCCTCGACGTCCAGAGGATGACAGGCCACGCGGACCGGAAGCCGGCCGATGAACTCGGGCTCGAATCCGTAGTCGATGAAATCCCGCGTGTTGGCCTGCTCCGCCAGCTGGTCCTCATCCACCCGCTCGCCGGCGCGGGGCGAAAAGCCGATCGCGGAATCGCGGAGCCGCCGCCGGACAATCTCGTCCAGCCCGTCAAAGGCGCCGCTGACCACAAACAGGATGTGGCGCGTGTTGATGGTTTGGGCCCCTGGTTTGCCCTTTTGCGACATTTCCATCATCGCCTGGATCTGGCCCGCGATGTCGTTTGGAGCCCGGGCCGGCACCTCGGTTTCCTCCATGAGCTTGAGCAGGTTCGTCTGCACACCGCGGCCGCTGACATCCCGGCCATGCCCATTGGTCGAGGCGGCAATCTTGTCGATCTCGTCGATGTAGATGATGCCGTACTGGGCGCGGACGACGTCGTTGTTGGCCCGCCGCAGGAGATCCCGCACGAGATCCTCCACATCGGACCCGACATATCCCGTCTCGGAAAACTTGGTGGCATCCGCCTTGACGAACGGGACGCCGATCAGGTCGGCAATGCTGCGGATCAGATAGGTCTTGCCGACACCGGTCGGCCCGAGCAGCAGGATGTTCTGCTTGAGGTAATTGGTCGAACCGCGTCCCTTGAGCGCCTGCTGGACGTGATGATAGTGATCGCAAAGGGCGACGCTCAGCACCTTTTTCGCCGCCTCCTGCCGGATCACAAACCGGTCCAGGTGAGCCTTGACGTCGCGGGGCCGGTGGTTGAATTCGAAGTCCTCCGCCGAGGCGGTTTTGGCTTCGGGCGTCGGCTTACCGGAATGCGCGGCCGCACCGGCGGCACCGGGCGCGTGGCCCTGGAAATTCTGGCGCATGAAGTCCTGCATCTGGCGCTGGAACTCCTCGAAGCCGGGCGGCTGCGAATTGTGCACGGGGTGATTCATAGTGTCAGAGGTTGCGACCACAAAACGGGCCACGCGTTCAAGACGCACCGACCTCACGCCGAAAAACACTCACCGCGAGCGGCGGCAGGCGGAAGACCGCCGAGCATTCGTGGCCGTGCGACGAGACTTTTTCGGCCTGCAGCCCGCCCATGTTGCCCTGGTTGCTGCCTCCGTAGATCCCCGCATCGGTGTTGATAACCTCCCGCCAATACCCGTCAGCCGGCAGGCCGATGCGGTAGCTTTCGCGCAGAACCGGCGTGAGATTGAGGATGACGATCATCACCTCCGAGGCGTCCAGATTGCGCCGCAAAAAACTGAGCACGGATTGTTCATGATCGGAACAGTCCACCCATGAGAAGCCGCTCTCCTCGAAGTCCGCCTCGTGCAGTGCCGGGTGGGCGGTCACCGCCGCATTCAGATCGGCGACCAGGCGCTGCAGTCCGGCGTGATACGGACCGGCTTCGAGCAGCGACCAGTCGAGCGCGGCATTGCAGTTCCATTCGCGGCTCTGGCCAAACTCGCCCCCCATGAACATCAGCTTTTTGCCCGGGAAGCACCACTGATAGGCCAGCAGGCAGCGGAGATTGGCAAAGCGCTGCCAGTCGTCCCCGGGCATGCGCGCGAGGAGCGAGCCCTTGCCGTGCACCACTTCATCATGCGACAGCGGCAGCACGAAGTTCTCGTGGTAATGGTAGAGCATCGCAAAGGTGAGCTCGTTCTGGTGGAACCGCCGATGCACGGGCTCGCGCTTGAAGTAGTTCAACGTGTCGTGCATCCAGCCCATGTTCCATTTCAGGGTGAACCCGAGACCGCCGACATACGGAGGCCGCGACACCTGCGGCCAGGCCGTAGATTCCTCGGCGATGGTCATCACGCCCGGATGATTCACGTGCACAAGGTGGTTGAACTCCCGCATCAGATCCACCGCTTCGAGATTCTCGCGACCGCCGTACTGGTTGGGTATCCACTCTCCGGCCTTGCGCGAGTAGTCCAGGTACAGCATCGAGGCCACCGCATCCACCCGCAGGCCGTCGATGTGATATCGTTCACACCAGAACAGCGCGTTGGCGGTGAGGAAATTCCGCACCTCGTGGCGGCCGAAGTTGAAGATCAGCGTTCCCCAGTCCTGATGCGCCCCCTTGCGGGGATCCTCGTGCTCGTAGAGCGCCGTCCCGTCGAACCGCGCGAGCGCCCAGGTGTCCCGCGGAAAATGCGCGGGAACCCAGTCGACAATGACCCCAATCCCCGCGTCGTGCAGTGAATCGACGAGAAACTGAAAATCTTCCGGAGATCCGTAGCGGCTGCTGGGCGCATAAAAGCCGGTGACCTGGTATCCCCAGGACGGGTAGAAGGCGTGCTCGGCAACCGGCAAAAACTCGACATGCGTGAATCCGAGTTTGCGGACGTAGTCGATCAATCGCCCCGCCAGGTCCCGGTAGCTGTACGATTCATGGTGGTTCGGCCGCATCCACGAGCCCAGATGAACTTCATAGATGCTAATTGGCGCGTTCAACGGCCGCATCGAAGCGCGGCGTTCCAGCCAGGCGCCATCACCCCAGGAATAGTCGTCCACCGGCCAAACGATGGCGGCATTCTTTGGCGGTGTCTCGAAATACGTTCCATACGGATCGGTCTTCAACCCGATCTGCCCGTGGGCGTCCAGTATCTCAAACTTGTAGTGGGCTCCTTTTCCCACGCCGGGCACGAAAATCTCCCACACTCCGGACGCCCCCAGGCGCCGCATCATATGCCGGCGGCCATCCCAGTCATTGAAGGTCCCCACCACGCTGATGCGGGAAGCGTTCGGCGCCCACACGGCGAAGCTGGTGCCCGGCACGCCGTCCAGTTCCCTGAGGTGCGCACCGAGCTTTTCATGGATCCGCTGTTCGGTGCCCTGCCCGAACAGATACATGTCCTGCTCGCCAAGGGTGGGCAGAAACGAATACGGATCGCGGCTGACGTGTTCATGACCATCGGGGTAACGCGCAACAAGATCGTAGGCATAGACCCGGTCGGCCTTCTTTGCGATACCTTCGAAGAGGGCCGTATCCTTGATCCGACGCAATTCGAATGCAGGCAGCGAGGGCTCGTGAACCGGACGGACAGACACCGACTGGGCACCTGGCAGCAAAGCCCGAGCAACAATCCCCTTGCCGTCTCCCAGCGCATGCATGCCCAACAGGCTGTGGGGCTCGGCGTGGCGACAGCCGGTCAGTGCCGCCACTTCCACATCAGTTAAGTGAGTCACCCCTCAACCCTGCCACAATCCCGGTCGCTTGAAACGCAAATTGCAGAGTTCAGCGGGATTACCGACCAACACCGCACCTAGCCACCCAGCAGAGCGGCTGCAATGCGCGACCACTGCGGTTCCAGCTGTCCGGGATCCCCCTCGGTCCAGATCACGAAGTCGGCCCGGCCAAGCTTTTCCTTCAACGGCAGCTGTGCCGCCAGCCTTTCGCGGACGTCATTCTCGCTCCAACCTCTGCTTCGCAACCGTTCCGATTGGGTGGCAGCAGAGCAACCCACAGCGACCACCCGGTCGAAAAACTCCTCCGCCTTGGTTTCGAACAACAATGGAATGATCACACAACCCAATTCAACCCCCTCGGCATTCCAACGCGCCAGCAACTGCTGCCACCGTTCACGGATCCGAGGATGAAGTATTCCTTCCAGCGTCTTCCGTTCCTCCTGACTTGCAAAGATACGGGCGGCCAGCACGTCGCGACGAAGTTTGCCGGCATCATCAAGCATGGACTGCCCAAACACCGACACAATCTCCCTTAGGGCGGCTTCCCCCGGCTGGACCAGTTGACGGGCCAGATCATCCGTGTCGATCACACGGATGCCTCGCGACTCAAGCAAGCGCCCAATCGTCGATTTCCCCGCTCCAGCGCCACCAGTAAGTCCCAATCTGAACATTAAGGCAGGTCTCCCGTGATCCAGAATTCACTGAGAAAATCCGAAACCGGAGTCTCTGTGGCCCGCGAGAATCGAAATCCGCCGCAGGTCGGCAACCTCGAATGAGCGTCATTCTGGTTTCCGCGTAACAGCCGTTCCGGCGGCGCAAGGCGCGGACGCGCAGCCGGACATGGAATGCTTCCACTATGGTTGGTAGGTGACCCGATAGAAGCGGTTGGCGCCGGATTCAGGGCCGTCAAGCGTTCCCACAACCCCACCGGAGGTGCCGGAATAGACCCGTTTCAAGTCGTGCCACTGGCTGTCAGCAACATCATCCCTGAATTGAACCGTGTACTCCGTCCGAGCCGCAGCATTCCACCAGAGCAGCTTGGCTCCGGCAGATCCCCATGGCTCGACCACGACGCGCACTCCATCAAATGGATTCTGATCCAACGCGTTGACAATGCCATCGCCGTCTGAGTCAATCGTCGTGCTCGTCACCAGGTCGCTGCTCAGGAGATACCGCAACCGCCCAAGTTCCAGTGCAACGGAGGAACCCGGCGAAGGTGGAACAAACACCAGTCGGCCATCCGCCATTCCATCGAGCATTCCGGGGTCGAGATTGGAGGATGAGAAGTAGATC
>DNDP01000234.1:6445-8983 GCA_003484235.1 Verrucomicrobiales bacterium | reverse complement strand
AGTAGATCATCATACCCGGCCGAACTTCCAGATTCTGCGCAACGTTCGTGGCTCCGCGTACGAACTCCAAGTGCTGCACATAAAGAGCATTTCCTCCGGCTGGATTCGCGGGAGCAAAGGAAAACAGGCTGAACCGGTCGCCGTTCAGCGTCAAACGCTGCAGGGCGAGGTTGTTCTGGAAGCCGGATGGGTTTGCGCCCCGATCCTCACCCGCCCATGTGTGCGTGGCTTCCCGGAAGCCGGTGGCACTGCTGGTGATTCTCGTACCCAGCAAGTCACCGACCGCCGGTTTGCGTACCACACGGAAACCGCCGTTGGTGACGGACCAGAGATTGTTGAGTCCGGGCCCGCCATCGTTCACCTCATCGCTGATATCCAGCACGAAGCCACCCGGTGCCGCCGCAACGAACTGGGTGTAGGTCAGAAAGCCTCCGGCACTCAGGACGGAACCCGCCGAGAAGAGCCGGCGACCCTGCAGATGAGTGTCACCGAGCGAGCCCGACATCCCGCCTCTGAGATCAATGGTATCGCCATGAAGCTCGAGCAATACACGGCTGGCCAGCAGTGTTCCGCGGTTCACTATCTGTTCAGACTGAATCCGGTGGCTGAAGCCCAGAAAGAGCCCGCTGTTGTGCCACGATTTCATGCGCGGCGCCGGCGACATTCCGAACTCGCTGCGACCCTGGATCAGTGAATTGGTCCCGAAATTGGTGAAGTTGATCAGTCTGGGCATCTGCGCCGGACCCACATTCAACGCCTCAAGCGTTGGTTGCAGCCCTCCGTAGAGCACAATGTTGGTGGCATCGAGCAGGAGCTGCTTGGTGGTTCGAATCCGGTCATGGATGATCAAATTGTCGCCCCTGATACGGCTCTCGAAGATCGTCACTTCTTTGTCGGAGAGAAGGTCCTCCGGATCGATGAAGAGAAAATGGTGTGTGGTCGGGAAGGCATTGGTATCGATGATGAACGAGTTGCTCCATACACCGCTATAAAGGAACAGCCGACCTTCGAATCGTTCCACCGTATTCCTGACAAGTCCCCGAACCACAAGTGTTCCATTCGTGCTCCCCATGTCGAGGCTCATGAAAGGGGCATCAAGCACGGTATTGTCGTCATATTCCACGTGGGGTGAAGCAACTTTCAGGTAGTTCTGGGAGAATACCCGGGTTTTACGCAGATCGAGCTTTGACCCAGCCGAAAGTTCCAAACGCCCCGGCCGGTTCGTCGGATCAAACAACGCCACCGGAAGATACGGGTTGGTGTTGACCACCGTGGCCTCGGGTATTGCGGTATTGAAGAGGTTGGTCAGCAGCACCAAACTTCCCTCGTTGACCGAGAGCGCGTAAGACGAGGCTCCGACCGTTACGACCTGATTAGAGAAGAATCCCGAGTACAGGTGGGAATTGTTGTCATAGGTGGCATTGGCCGGTCTTCGGTTTGTCCACCACTCTGTTTCCGTGCGGCTGACCCGGATAACCCGGGGCTTTCTCGTCAGATTGTTCAAAACGTTCGTCGAAAGGAGATTGCTTTGAATGAGCGAAAAATCCTCAATATAGAGCGAGTTGGTCAAAAACCCATCAAGCGTTGGATCCGGCACCCGAACCTGAATCCTGATCGTGGGAATTGGTGCTGCAAGCGCAAGTTCGTTAGTGGTCGTTCCCGGTGCCAACCGGGCAAAGCCGACCTCGGAGCTGATTCGACCGTTTGCGGCCTCCGTTGGGATAAAGACACTTACAATTACAATGTTGGTTCCGCCGATCCTATTTGTGGCTGTGAATGCCGAGTAGGTGGCCAACGGGGGCGTTGCCCACGGATACTCCCCAGCCCTGACCGGAGTGGGTCCAGGCAGGTAAACTTGCACTCCGCCGCTCAGATTGGTGAGCACGAAATGTCCAGGTGTCCGAAAATTGGGCTCCCGAAAAATGAAATCCGAAAAGAGATCCACCGCGTTTGTCTGAATGTTCCAGTAGAAATCCGTTATATTCGGCGCGTTGAAGTGTGTACCACCTCCTTGAAAGTCGCTGAACGTTGCCGAATCGGGCTCAGTGCGACCGCTCGCAGCCACCCGTAGACCGGAGCGCTGGAGATCCACATTGCCGCCGCGCACGTCCATCCGTCCAGACTCGCCACTGTCGAGGAGCCCGCGGTTGAAAACGTTCGTGGCGTTGATCTCGATCAGTGAACGCGTCTGACCACCAACGGTGTTGTCGGTACCAATGACTTCGCCCGAGTTGACGAAATTGGCGGCCGGACGCCTTACCGAGCTGTTGTCATGGGTGTCGAACCTCAGGCCCAGTCTCGAATCGATAATTCCCCGGTTCGTATAATTCAGCGTGTTGAGAGTCTCGAATGGATAGGTCGTGAACCCCGGGGTGGCTGGAGTCTGAACGAACAGCTCCATCAATCCGGTGTTGAGGAAGGCGGCCGCGTCGATTTGGGGCGGAACTCCCCGAAAAATGGTGTGGTTCTCCCAGAGCGCGTCCGTCGCGCCAGCGCGGGATGGCGTGAACCCTGCAATGGCCACGCTGAGGAGGCAGC
>DNDP01000234.1:4913-6266 GCA_003484235.1 Verrucomicrobiales bacterium | reverse complement strand
TGGCCACGCTGAGGAGGCAGCCAACGGTAAATTTGGAAGGAAACTTCATGATCAATTACCAAAGATTTGACGCTCAAGCTCACGGACGCTGGCCGTACTGGGATAGATGACCGGTTCATTGGTCGAGCCATCGAATGAACCCCAGTTGTAAATGAAACGCGCCTGAGGTTCCCGAATCAAAAAGGGTGTGGTTCCGACCCAAGAAGGACCAACCTTATTGAATGCGATTCCCAGCGAATCAACAGTTGCTGTAAAATCCATCATTCCGGGTCCATTGTTGTGGCCCAGCACCGTGGTGGCGATGTTTTGGCTGGTGTAGGGTGGCTGGATTCGACTGGCGATAAGCGGGACAGGCACTGGAGGAGCCGTTACGCCAACATCGGCCGCCCGAAGGACAAAATCCGGTCGCAGAACAGGGCGAATGTAGTTCTCCGTCAATACCGTGCTGTTCGTCACAATTTTGGCCTGGAAGACATTGGTGAACGGTTGAAAAAAGGTGCCCAAGAGGCTGTCGAAGTTCCGTTTCTCAAAACGCATCTTGTCAATGCCCAGACGGAGCGACGGCGAAGGCGCAATCAGATTGGTGGTGGCCGGCATCCATGGGCCACCTCCCAAAAGGACATTTCCCGGCATGGTTTCGCTGCGGTTCAGGTTTGGAGAACGATAGATATATCTGAGCCCTCCGACGTCGTCCCGGGTCAAGCCGCTGAAATAGCGGCCGAAACGAACCGTCAAGTCCGCCACCGCATTGTCGGTCGTCGCCAGGGGATCGACGACCTCCTCAACTGCGTCTCCAAAAGCACAATCCGGCCCCAGGATCAGCCGAAAAGTGTAGAGAGTGCCATTGACATAGCTGGTGGGCTCCCACGTAACGGGATCGTAGTTGCGTTTGATGATGAGATAGCTGGCAATTCCTGTGGTCTGGCAATCTTGTCCCGGAGTAAAAGCACGCAGGCACCAGACGAACCGCGTCGGTTCCAAAAGTCCAATCTGTTCCAGAATCAACGCCAAAGCGGTTGATTTGAGGTCGATCAGATTGAGCGAGGCCGCCTTGAAATTCAATCGCGCCGTGTCCAGCGGGAACTCGGTCAATGTGTCGCTCATGGCCGAAGCAGGAGGCAGGTCGTTGAGCAGCTTGAAGGCCTTGTCGATCTCCTGCACGCCTCGGGCACCGAAATAGTCGTGGAAGCTGCCGTCGATGGCGTAATAGAGCACCGGCACGTTGTACCGATACTCCTCATCGATGACCTGCGGAGTCCCCACATCCGATCCTACGTTCATCTGGACGGTGGCGTCCTGCCAGGGCGCGGCCGGTCCGATCAGCGTGAACGCCGACGCCGGCTGAACCAGGAC
>DNDP01000234.1:2918-4680 GCA_003484235.1 Verrucomicrobiales bacterium | reverse complement strand
CTCTTGACCATTTTGTAAGTCATCAGGCTGTTGCTTGCTGCGGTTGGTTCAACGGATTCGCAGGACACGGTAGTAGAGCAGCCCCTGCGAGCCATCCAAGAGTACCGAGTCCACGTTGCCCGGGGCGAACCGCCTGCCGCCCACGTTATTCCAGGAACCAAAATCGGTCGAAGATTGCAGCTGATAGACCGAGCCCGCCACCGAACGCCAGTCCAGGCGAAAACCCATCGCGGTCTGTTCGATCGAAAGTTTCATCACACTCAGTGGATCTGTCGGATCGGTACCCGCAAAGAACTCCATTTGATCGCTTACACCGTCAAGATCCGAATCCACATGGGGACGGGGCCAACCCGTCGGTTCTGCGCCGAAATAAAGGGTCTGCCAGTCGTCTGGAAGGCCGTCTGGAAGTCCGCCTGGAAGACCGCCTTTGCGGTCAAGGCCCCAAGTACGTCCCGCGGCAGCCGCGGAGAGCGGCGAAATCCTCCCGTCGGCCAGCCGGAAGGCCAGTCGCACCGTGTGTTGACTGCCGGGAAACAGGTCGTCGAGCTTCAGGAAATTGTCGAACGTCTCGATGGCCGTGCTGCTGCCATCGACATAAACCAGATACCGGTCCACCTCCAGGCCCTCCAGTGGCGCCCAGGCGGCCAGTAGTTCATAGGAACTCAGCGCAACAAGCGCCGGCGCAGAAGGCATGGGCACCGTCTGCCAATACCGCTGGGCAAGCAGGTCAACGCCGCCCGCACCGCCCACGAAGGACGACCAAGCAACGAGGTAGCCGCTTTCGCCGACCGCGGCCACCGCGGGGAAAAACTGGCGGGAGACCGAGGCGGTATTGACCAGAAAAGCATCCCCTACCAAGGCCTGCCCATCCAGAAGGCGGCCGTACACCCCTTCCCAAGATCCATCCTGCCCAAGGCTCGTCCAAACGATCATCTGCGAGGAGCCGGCGGTGGCTAGTCGGGGCGCGTACTGGTCGCCGTAAGTAAAGCTGTTCACCGGTTCCTGGCCGCCGATCGCGCCGGCTCCGGAATCGTAGGCACCATAGATCACATCCCAGCTCTTCTCAGCGTCGTCGCGATCAAGCCGGCTCCAAGCTGCCGTGAAGCCGCCCGATTCATTGGCCGCAAAGACAGGGTTGGCGCAGATGTCGGAACCTCCGGTCAGCGCGATCTCCCCGGTCAAGGGACTTCCATCCGCACCGAAAATCCGGACCATGACCCGCACATTGTCCACCCGTTCCAGCTCGCCGCTGCCACTGATCTTCTCCGACACCCAGCCGATGACTACATTTCCGTTGGCAAGCACGGCGACTTCCGGCGATCGCTGGCCGAGTTCCACGGTCTGGTTGACCAGAAACTCCGATCCCGTGGGCTGGCCATCGGCACCGACCATTCGGGCATAAATTCCTGGGAGCCGCCGACGCACGCCGCTGGCATTGTTCGGGTCATCCTGACCGAGACTCTCCCAGACGACCACCGCGCCACCGCCGGCAAGCGCTGCGACCGCCGGCGCGGATCTCAGATGCTGGCCCCCGGCATTGACCTGAACGTCGGACGTGGTTGCAAAGGTGCCATCCGGACGGATTAAACGGCTGAAAATGTTGCGTGTGATCCCGTCGCCACCCTGCCAGACGACGAGCGCGCTGCCGTCGCTGAGAAACACGCTCCGCGGATTCTCCTGGTCACCGGTGGTGATGCTGTTGACGCGGAAATGTTCGTATTGTGCATCTCCGGCGGCACCCAGCCAGCGGGCGGCAATGCCC
>DNDP01000234.1:1021-2708 GCA_003484235.1 Verrucomicrobiales bacterium | reverse complement strand
GCCCAGGCCCTTCTGATCGACGTAGTTGTCGTTCCAAACCATCAACCCCTTGCCCGCCCGGTAGCTGACACTCACCTTCGTCTGCTCGCCGGCCAGTTCCCCGGCAATCCGGTACTCACCACCTTGAGCGCTGAACGCGCCGGCTGCCATGACGTTTGTCGGACAGGTCATCATCCCCATCGCGGCGAGCCCGATAAGGGACGATATCGATTTCGATTTCAACGACATAGTCTGCCTACCTTTTGTCGGACGGGCTCCAAAGCTTACAACAATTCTGGACATTTTGTGAAGGTCTGGTCTGGGCGGCAAGGACCGGCTATTGCGCCAACGGCAGCCGCTGCTGAGCAAACGGCATTTCATCCTCGGCGTGGACGGAATTGCCGGCCGGGTCGATGATGGTGGGCGTGACGAAGATGAGCAGGTTCCGTTTTACATTGTTCTGGGACTCACTCCGGAACAGCCGCCCAATCCAGGGCAGATCACCCACGACCGGAACCTTGTCCTTGATCTTGGTGACGGTTTCACTCAGCAAACCGCCAATCACCACCGTTTGCCCGTCCCAAACATTCACGCTGGTAGCCACCTGGCGAAGGCGGAACTTGGGCAGGGGTGTGGTTGACGAAATTGGCGCGCCAACGGTGTTGCCGGTAGAAGACTGAATCTGGGCGGTGAATTCGCCGGCATCATCGTAGCCGAGGAACTGGGTCAGCGTCGGGATGATCGTCATCTGAATGGTGTAGCCGTCGGCCGAAACGTAGGGAATCACGTCGAGCACGGGACCGAACTCGAACGGCTGAACGGTGAACTGCACCTGGGCGAAACCCGGCTGGTTGACACCGCCGGTGGTGACCGGTGCGTTTTGCGCGCCGCCGGCCGCACCGCCCTGTTGCAGGCCGGTAACCACCGTCTGGATCTCCACCGCCTTGATCTGCGTCTGCCGGCCGCTGAGCGTGGTGATCTGCGGCGCAAACATCAAATCTACTCCGGTCCGCTGTTCGAGCGCCTTGATGACGACACGAAACTGCGGATCGGTGAGAATGCCAGTTACGGTTGCGATAGGCGCCATACCCACTTGATCACGGAGCCCACTGGTAATGAGCGAATCATTGCCGCCCTGCGGAAATGCAGGATTCGGAAACACTCCGGTTGGGTTGCCCGGAGTTGGTACTCCGCCGGTAAAGGACGGAGCTGTGCCTCCTTGAAGGCCAGTGTTTCCGTTGCCAAGCAGGGTGTTGCCCAAGAACCAGTCGAAACCGAGGGCCCGCACGTCTTCCTGGCTGACTTCAACGAAACGGGCCTCAATGTTCACCTGGGGCGGCTCGTAGTTCAGCATCTCCACGGCCTGCTGGATGATCTCCAGATCTTCGAGCGTGGCCTTCACCATCAGGATGCCGGTGCGGTCATTGAAGTAGAGCATCTTGGGCGCAAGCAGATTGACGCCGGCCGCCTCGAAGTAATCCCGCGCGGCAATGTTGACGATAGACATGTCGTTCGTGGTGGTCACATAGCGGATGCCACCGCCACCTTGCTGGCCCCCCTGGCCGCCGCCACCGAAACCGCCGCCGCCGCCGCCGCCGCCAAAGCCGCCGCCGCCCTGCTGGGCACCACCGGGCGCTATCGCAACCTGCGCGAAAATTGAACCGCCTGTTTGGCCTTGGCCACCCTGACCACCGCCACCGCCGCCACC
>DNDP01000234.1:600-815 GCA_003484235.1 Verrucomicrobiales bacterium | reverse complement strand
ACCGCCACCACCGCCGCCGCCAAAGCCACCACCACCACCACCCTGGCCGCCCTGATTGCCGCCACCGAGTGAATTGGCGAAGACACCTTCAAGTCCCTGATAGAAGGTGTTGGGGTTGACGCGGAACGTGCGGGTGAACAGCCGCTCCGGCTCCGGCGTCTTCGGGCTGAAGACGACGGCATATTCCTCGACGGTCCATTTCAGCTGCTGGTCGG
>DNDP01000234.1:0-407 GCA_003484235.1 Verrucomicrobiales bacterium | reverse complement strand
GTCCATTTCAGCTGCTGGTCGGCCACCTTCACGATGGCATCCAGCACGTCGCGGAGCCGCATGTTGGTGAGCGGCGGGTTGATCTCGATGAGGGCGCTGCCCACATCCGGTGCCTCGGCGCCGCCGGGAGCGGCGATCGCGATGGGGGCACCGGTCGCGGGATCGGTGGCAAACTGGGTTGCACCGATGGGCGCATCGATGTTGGAAACGATCATGAAGTTGATCCCCTGCTGATCGGGATCGCGACGACGCGACTCGTCCGTCAGGTTCTTGATGACCTCGGAGAGCGGCAGGCCTTCATAGATGACCTCGTTGAGCGTAATCTTGCTCAGTTTGTCCATGATCCGATGCCGCCCCTCGCTGGTGTGCACCTGCGGATCGCGGGAAGCGTAGGGATTCGGCTGCGG
>DNDP01000330.1:25384-25616 GCA_003484235.1 Verrucomicrobiales bacterium | reverse complement strand
CCGGGCGCCCAGGAGACGCCGTTGGTCATCTGCGTGGCGGACGTGTAGTAGACCCAGTTGTTGGGCACCAGCCGTCCCTCGTGGTCGTCGGCATACATTGTCCACGCGAGCGTCAGCTGGCGAATGTTGTTCAGGCAGGCGATTCGCTGCCCCTTCTCCTTGCTGCGGCCCAAGGCGGGCAACAGCAGCCCGGCCAGAACGGCGATGATTGCGATCACCACGAGCAGTTCGA
>DNDP01000330.1:8408-25159 GCA_003484235.1 Verrucomicrobiales bacterium | reverse complement strand
CACCACGAGCAGTTCGATCAGGCTAAACCCGACCGGCCGATGCAAGATGGGCGTCTTCATCGCGGCCTAAAGCCCCTCACTTTGTACCGTTGCGCGCTGGATGCGAAGATAGTCCTCCCGCTCGATGTCATTGGCGACCGGCCGCAAAAGCTCGGCCGGTTCCTTTGGCCAGCGCCACTTCCACCGTTCAGCATGACCGTCGGCGAATGCCAGCACCGCCCCCTGCCCGTGCCGGTCGGCGGGAATGTCAAACCAGTGCCCGTCGTAAAGTCCACCAATCTTGGGGATGCCGAACAGCGAATCGACGATGGTGTCCTCATGCACCTCGATGAACACCATGAACTGGGACGGCGAAGGTTTCTTGATCTGGCCGTACCGCTTGATCGACCCGAAAACGACCCGGTTGTTGATGTCCAGGCTCATGTTGTAGCTCCGGGTCCGCTGCTGGGGCAAAGGATTGCCGGCGGCATCCTCGATGGTCGAGCGGTCGGAGGGGCAGCGGTAGAGCGAGGCATTGCGGAGGTAAGGATACAGCACGCCGCGCTCGACGTTCGCCGTGGTCGCATCGCGGCGGGTGTTGCCCGGACACCAGGAAACGCCGTCGACGATGACCTCCTCCGTCTCGACGTTGAAGATGTAATTGTTGGGCGGCAGCACGCCGTCGTGGTCGTCGGCGTACATGATCCACGCCAGCGAGAGCTGCTTGAGGTTGTTGATGCACTGGACGCGTTTCGCCTGCTCCCGGCTGCGCCCCACGGCCGGCAGGAGCAGCGCCACGAGAACCGCGATGATCGCGATCACGATCAGCAACTCGATCAGGGTGAAGGCGGCGGAGCGTTTCCCTTCCGCCTGTCGGGCCCGAATGGTGGCAATGGTTTTCATGCATCGAATGGCGGCCGGGAAACTCAACCGCCTGAAGGATGGTGCCAAATAAATACGCTTTGCCGCTTCCTGCAACGGAAATCTGCCGGAGCAGGCTCCCCGGACACCGGTCAGTAGACCAGCAGGTCAACCAGGTTCTGGCCGGCGGTCGCCAGCTCCCAGCGGCCGTTCTTCTGCGTCACAAGTTTCCGGCAGCGATGCTCGCGCTGGACCGCCTCGTTCACGGAAAGCAGGTGCACCCGGGCCTTGGACTTCAGTTCGGCAGCCGTCCGGGGAATGAGCTTCATCGGCGTGCCAACATGGCTGAACACGATCTCGTAACCGGCCGTCGGAGACTGCTCCGCCAGCGGATTCTTCTCCACCAAAGCCCGGTAGCGGCGGAGGAAGCCGAAATCGGTCTCCCGCACCTGCACCCGGCAAAGCTCGGGCTGGGACTGGATGAACTTCACGAGATTGAACGGTGCGCCCTGTCGCTGCTGGCTGCGCAGCAGCTCCGTGGGGTCGAAGCCGGCGAGATTCTGGCCGTTGAACATGCCATGGTCGTTGCGCGCCCCGGGAATGCGTTTGGCATACCATTCTGGAAATCGCTTGTTCAGGAACAGCGCCACCTCCAGGTGTAGGTGCGCGCGTTCCTTCGAAATGCCGGAGCGGGTGTTGGACGTGCGGCCCAGCACCCCGAGTTGGTCGCCTTTCCGGATCCGGGCGCCTGAACGGATCCCTTCTCCGACCTCCCGTAGATGGGCATACAACGAGCAGTATTCCACGCCATCGCGTTCGTGGCCGAGGATGACATAGTTGCCGTAGTTGGAGAGGCCCGCCTTGCCGTTCACGTAGAGGACCACGCCGTCGGCGATGGCCCGCACAGGATCGATCGGCTCCCCCTTTTTGTCCCGCTGCTCGGCGCGGATGTCGATGCCCTCGTGCAGCTGCCAGCCGTCGGTGCGAACGCAGCCAAAGGTTCCGCTCATCCACGGTCTGCCCACGGTGCCTACATAGTAGTGATCCTCCGCGCCGGGTGCGTAAATGTTCGTATTGGCGGTGGGCAGTTGAAGCGGTGGCTCGGCCGCCGCCGGCAGCGGCAGCAACACCGCCGCGAAAATCCGGCCCAGGGTTCGGAAAAGGTTCGACATCGGTCAGCTGCCCCAGCTGTTTCGCTTGCGCTTTTCGATCGTGAGGTTCAATCCGTCCACGATCCGGCGGGTCTCCTCCAGACTGGCATCCGGCACGAACTGCAGAACCCCTCCGGCGATGCGGCCACGGATGATGGGAGCCGCCAGCCAGCGGCTCTCCGGAAACTGGGCCATGATGGCGATCCGTTTGCCCTGGTTGTCCGCGGTGATGTTCTCCAGCAGCCAGCTTCCCGACTTGTTGAAGACCAGCTTGATCTCGTAGCCGCCCGGGTTCTGCACCACCTCCGCCTGATCCACATACGCCTCGTAGAGAAAGGGAACATCCTCGACATTCACCATCACCGGCTCGCCGCGCAGGATCGGCACGGGATGGCTCCGCCGCACCATCTGGGGGTTTACCTCCAGGTGCAGGCGAATGGTGGAGATTTTTTTGTCCTCCTTTGAGGAACATCCCGCCGAAAACCCGCCGGCCGCCAGCACAAGTGCGAGCAGGAATTTCATGTTGAAGGCCGCCAACCGAGTCATCATAGTGCGCCCCACGTCAACCGAAACACCGACTCTTGTAAAGCGACTTATGGGACAACAACTGAACAAAGTGCAGAAACGCAAACGCCGCGATGCCTACCTCAAGCGGAAGAAGGAAGCGGCCAAGCCGAAGGCCAAGAAGTAATCCGGCCATCCGACAACCTTTCCGCCCCGCCCCTCCGGCGGGGCTTTTTTTTGCCCGGGCGCTCCGCCCCACGACTCACGCCAGGCCGCAGGCCTTCCGGGCCCGCCGCAGCACTCCACCGGCGACGGCTCGCGCCTTCTCCGCGCCCGACCGGAGCACCTGGTTGACGAAGTCCAGATTGGCCGCCAGTTCGGCCCGCCTGGCACGGGCATCGGCGAAGCAGTCCCAGTAGGCCTCGAACAGCTTCTTCTTGAGATCGCCGTAGCCCAACCCGCCCGCGCGGAGCTTCTCCTCGTATTCCTTGCCGGTCGCGGCGTCGATCACCTTCATCAGCTGCACGGCGATGTTCTGGTCGGCGTCCGGTTTCGGCTCGGCGGGGGTGCGGCTGTCCATCTGCATCGACATGATCTTCTTCCGGGTGGCCTTTTCCTCGCCGAAGATCTCGATCGTGTTGCCGTAGCTCTTGCTCATCTTCTGGCCATCGATGCCGGGCACGACGGCGACCTCCTCGCGAATCCGCGGTTCTGGCAGCACGAAGGTCTGTCCGTAGAGCTCGTTGAACTTGATTGCAATGTCACGGGTGACCTCGAGGTGCTGTTTCTGGTCCCGGCCGACCGGCACGATGTTCGAGTCATAGAGCAGGATGTCCGCGGCCATCAGCACCGGGTAGGCGAACAGGCCGTGGCTGATCTTGCCCTCGTCGCCGCCCGCCAGCTTGTCGAGCTTGTCCTTGAAGCTGTGGCACCGGCGCAGCAGGCCCATGTGCGTGACGGTGGTGAGAATCCACGCCAGCTCGGTGACCTCCGGCACGTCCGACTGCCGCCAGAAGACGCACCGGTCCGGATCCAGCCCGCACGCGAGAAAGTCCAGTGCCACGTCGAGGGTGTACTGGCGGCGCTTGGAGGCGTCGGCGAGCGACGTCATCGAGTGGTAATCGGCGATGAAGTAGAAAGCCTCCCCTTCCTGCTGCAGCTGGATGGCGGGCAGCATGGCGCCAAAGTAGTTGCCCACGTGCAGCGCGCCGGAAGGCTGGATGCCGGTCAGAATTCGCATGGCGCGAGAGCTTACGGAGGGCGAACGCGGTTGCAAGTGCCGTGTCCGCGGCCCGCGCCTACGTGATGTGCGCGCCCTGCGTTTCCACGTACACGGCGTAAAGCGAGGTGCTGCCCGTCATGAACAGGCGGTTCCGTTTCCGGCCGCCGAAGCAAAGGTTCGAACAGATCTCCGGCAGCAGAATCATGCCGATGCGGTCCCCTTCCGGCGTGAACACGTGCACTCCGTCGAATCCAGCGCCGGCCCAGCCGGCCGACGACCAGATGTTGCCGTCCACGTCGCAACGGATTCCGTCCGAGCCCCCCTCGCCGCCGATGGTGACCTCGCCCTCGCGGGTCGAAATCTTCCGCTTCGCAAAGGGCATCTTGACCAGTTCCCTGCCTCCCCGCAGCTTGGTTTGATCGGCAACCTCCCAGACCTTGATGTTCCGCGGAGCGCCGGTGTCGGCGACATAGAGCTTCCGGTAGTCCGGTGAGAAGCACAGGCCGTTCGGCTTCGTGATCTCGTCGGTGACCTTCTCGACCTTCGCCGTCTTTGGGTCGACGCGATAGACGGCTTCCTTGAGTTCAAGCGGCCGCTTCCAGCCCTCGTAGTTCATCATGCTCCCATAGCCGGGATCGGTGAACCACACGCCGCCGTCGGGATGCACCACCACGTCGTTCGGAGCGTTGAACGGCTTTCCGTCGAACTTGTCCGCAATCACCGTGGTCGATCCGTCGTGCTCGTAGCGGACCACCCGGCGGTTGCCGTGCTCACAGCTCAGCTGGCGCCCCTGATGATCGAAAGTGTTGCCATTGCTGTTGCCGGCCGGCTGGCGAAACGTCGTCACCCGGCCGTCGTCCTCGATCCAGCGCATCTGGACATCGTTCGGTATGTCACTCCAGAGCAGGTAACGGCCGACCGCGTTCCAGGCCGGGCCTTCCGCCCAGAGCATGTTCGGGTTGTGGTAGAGCCGCTGCACCGGCGTGTTGCCGAGCTTGTATTTGTCGAAGCGCGGATCGAGCGAGATGATGTCCGGATCGGGGTAGCGCACCGGCATGTTGCCGGTCCAGTCGCGGTTCACCTGCCCGAGGGCGCGGTGGGCGACAGCGGCCCCGGCGGCGGCGAGGGAAACGGCCTTCAAAAAGGAGCGGCGATCGGACTTCGACGGAGAGACGGTGTTCTTCATGGATGCGGGGGTGTCTGGGTGAAACTGGGATCGACGGAGAATCGGACAGGGCACCGGGCGCGCGCAAGGAAAGTTTCGGGGCCGCTGGCTGCCAACTCCGCGATGGAATTCATTCCTCCAGCGTCATCGGCGTGTTGTCGCGCCGCTCCAGCAGTTTCCCAACCTGCGTCGCCTGCAGGTTCCGCCCGTCATCCAGGAGCAGCAACGCCGGTTCCCCCTGTCTGAGGGGGTTCGGCCGCGTCTCCCATCGTCTCCGCACCTCCTGCGCCGTCCGACGTCGGTCCAATGGATTGCCGAAGGCGTCGTAGTCGAGTTCACGGTATTCGGGGAGCGTGCGAAGAGATCGGCGGCCGATGAAGCGCACGGCGGAATAGGGATCATCCAGCAGAAGGGCGAGAAAGGGCGCCATCCAGTCGGTTCCCGCCGTCTCCTGCGCCGGCGTCCAGCCGAGATGCCAGCCCATGATGGCCCGCTGGCCGGCATCGCCCGACAGGATCTGTCGCACGGCAAGCGAAACGGTCCGCTCCTCGGGGGACAGCTCCGGGACCTCCTGTCCATACCATTCGCGCAGGTGTTCACCCGTCCACGCCAGGGTTTGGTCGAGATGGCAGAGATTGCACGCGTTGGGCCGCCCGGTCGCACGCGTTTCCGCCACGGTGGGACTGGAAATCAGATGGCTGCGGATGTTCTTGAGCAGTCCGTAAACGGTGTGGGGCATGTGGCAGTTGTAGCACAGGCTGCCGGCCGACTCCGGAGCGTGCCGGGTGTGATCCGCGAGCTTGTCCCGGAAATCGCCGTGGCACTGGAAGCAGGCTTCATTGGTTTCCATCCGCGCGGCCAACTGGTCCTTGGGATCGCTGTGATGCATGGAATGGCAGGACAGACACGAAAGTTCGCCGCGTTGAAAACACGGTGCATTGATCATCCCGTTGTAGTCCCGGCCGGACACGCGGACCATCCCGTCGCTCCAATACGCGCCCCTGACAAAGTTCGTATCGGTCTGGAGCACCTTGGCCAGCAGATGCTCCTTGGCCGGGTCGCGCAGATTCATCGAAGGCGTGGTCTCCTCGAGGTCGCCTCCCGGCCGGTACTGAAATCCTTCCTGCAACCACTTCCGGTCCTCGGCGAAGTATTTGATGTTGTGGCAATCGCCGCAGATCATGGACGCCTTGCGGGAATCAAGCCGGGCGGGGTTGACGATGGTGGGGTCACCTTCCCCGGCCAGGTGCAGGGCGTAGCGCCGCCGCGGGTCGCGATTCGCCCGGACGTGTTCCTCGGCCGGACCGTGACAGGCCTCACAGGCAATCCCCAACTCACCGACCCGCGTTTCGAAAACATCGTTGAGGGACGCCGGACGTGGTTGCCCTCCCGTGGCGTGGCAGCGGATGCACGCCTGGTTCCAGATCACCGACGGATGCTGCGCATTCGGATCCTTCAGGAACGTGTCGCGGGCCGGCACCCACGACTGCGTTTCCTTGAGCCAGTAGAAGGGGAGGTCGAGCTGCATGTTGCCGACATCGGTGGTCAGCCAGTAAGCCTGCATGTGATGGGCACCGGTCAACAGACCGATCCGCCCGGACGCATTGGGGGGAGCACCCGGCGGGGCGTCGGCAGCATGGATGTCCACCCAGAACTCGTCACCGTCCCGGCGCAGGTGAAACCGCTGGCCGGCGTGCCGCAACGTGACGTCGTTGAAATCTCCGATCACCGTTTCTGGCGACGCGACCTGGGTCATCGTGCGGTGGTACGTGCGGTGCCACGAATTGTATTCGTCCGGATGACAGGCACGGCAGGTGTCGGAACTGACATAGCCGCCGTCCCGGGGCGGCTGCGGCAGCGAAGCCAGATAATCCGTTTGAACCATGGCCGGCTCCAGGATCTCCCGCCGCCAGGATTGCAGCGTGAGCAGCACGACGATCAGGGCCGCTCCCATCAGGTAGAGCTGGAGCCGGCCAAGCCCGCGACTCCGACGCAGCAGCAACAGGATCACGACGGCCGTCACGCCAAGCACGAGGGCCGCTTCGAGGGCGGATGGGAGCACGCCGAGATTTGAGGGCCAGTTCATTTGCCTGATCCTGCCACCGTCCCGGCGGCTTGGCTTTTCAACGCCCAGATCGTCAGCAGACCGCAGGCGAACAACAGGAGCGCTCCAAGCGGGACCAGCATGATGCCCATGCCGGGATCGCCCGCATGCAGGACCATTCCTCCGAGAAAGAATCCCAAGGGCAGCAGCACGCTGGCACCGTGGATGCAAAAACCGGCCAGAATTGATGAGCCGGCACGCCAATGGGGCACCCGCTCGAGCGTGAAGGCGAAGGCGATCTGCACCAGACCCAGAAACGTTCCGTGGGCGTGGGCCAGCCGCCACATCAGCCGCCGCGTCTCGTTCGAGACATCCAGGTAAAAGCCGGACTTGAATCCGTGCAGCGCCTCCAACACCACGCCCAGCGAGAGAAACAGCACGAGCAGCGCCCAGCCGGCCAGCAGGTGTCGCCGGACCATGTCGGAGGGGTGTGCCACGGGTTCGGGCACGGGGGTTCCGGAACCGCCGCTTGCCTTGGAGGGTTTCATGGTGGGACAGCAATTTCTCTACAGGGAGCGAACTGGGTCAAGGTGGAAGTCCCACGCGGCGGGCTCCTGCGCCGTTGGACCGCACAATTTCCGGCTCCCCCTTGACAATCCCGGTGGATCATCAGCCGGCCCCACATCATATTCTCATCCAAAAGCCCGAGAACGGCATGGACCGCTTCAAAAACATTCTATTCGTCACAAGATCGCAGGCCGTCGAACCGGCGGAAACTTTTTCCCGGGCGTTGGAGCTGGTCGTCCGCAACCACGCACGGCTGACGGTTGCCAGCCTCATCCCGGAAGAAGCCCGGTGGAACGGTGATCTGATGAAGGTGGTCGAACACAGCCGGCTGGAAGAGTTGCGGCCATGGCACGATGCCGCGGCCCAACAGGGCGTGACCGCGCGGTTGTGCGTCGTTGCCGGACGGCATTGGCGCGAGTTGATCCGGCTCGTCGAGGCCGACGGTCATGACCTGATCATGACACACCTGCTTCCCGCCACCGGCCTGCGGGAATGGGTGTTTGGCAGCACCACCCTCCATCTGCTGCGCAAGTGCCCCTGCGAGGTTTGGGTGCTCAAACCGGCACCCAATCGATCCGAACGCCGCGTTCTGGCCGCCGTGGATCCCGACCGGACCGGCGACCCCGATCTGAACCGAAAGATCCTGACGCTGGCCGCGTCACTGGCCGCGCATGACTCCGCCAGGCTGGATGTGCTCCACGCGTGGTCGTTCTTCGCGGAGGATCTGCTGCGCAATCGGGGACGCCTGCCGGAGGAGGAAATCGCCGAAATCCTGCGCGGGCAGGAAGCGGCCCACCGCCGTCAACTGCAGGCAGCCATTGAATACGCCGGGCTCGAGCCGGGTTCGTATGCGCTCCACCTCGTTCACGGCACGCCCCACGAGGAGATCGTGCGCCACGTCCGGCGCGAAGGAATCCAACTGCTGGTGATCGGCACGGTCCGTCGGGCCCGGATCACCGGCCTGCTGATCGGCAGCACGGCCGAAACGGTCCTGGAGCAGGTCGACTGTTCCGTACTGGCCGTCAAGCCGGACGCCTTCATCCCGCCGCCACTTGAAGATTGATCCAATGAAAACTTCCACCACATCGAACTCGCCGCCTGCCGAGTGGCACCAGCTGCAACAGGAGGAGGTCGTCCAGCTGCTCAAGACGGACCTCCGGCGGGGGCTGTCCGCGGAGGCCGCCGCCAAACGGCTGGCCGAGTTCGGGCCGAATGTGCTCTCCGGCAAACGGGGACGCAGCGCGCTGCTGCGGTTCCTCGACCAGTTTCACCAGGCGCTGGTTTACATCCTGGTGGTCGCCACCATCATCACGGCTTCCCTCGGGGAATGGGTCGACGCGGGCGTCATCTTCGGCGTGGTGCTGGTCAATGCGATCATCGGCTTCATCCAGGAAAGCAAGGCAGGCCGCGCGATCGAGGCGTTGTCGCGCATGGTGACCACGGAGGCGACGGTCCGGCGCGACGGCCAGGTCAGACGGGTGAACTCCGCCGACCTGGTCCCCGGCGACGTCGTGCTCCTGCAATCCGGCGACCGCGTCCCGGCCGATCTGCGGCTGTTCCATGTCAAGAACCTGCACTGCGATGAGTCGGCCCTGACGGGCGAGTCGTTGCCCGTGCCCAAACACTCGGACGCCCTGAGCCTGGATACGATTCTGGCGGAGCGGAAGAACAATGCCTATGCCGGCACGCTGGTGACCTATGGCCAGGCCGAGGGCGTGGTGTGGGGCACCGGCAACAACACCGAGACTGGCCGGATTGCCCGGCTGATCTCCGAGGCGGTCTCGCTGTCCACGCCCCTCACGCGTAAGATCGCCCACTTCAGCAAGCTCCTCCTCTGGGTGATCCTGGGCTTCGCGGCACTGACCTTTGCCATCGGCCTCCTGCGTGGCGGGTCGTGGGTGGACATGTTCATGGCCGCCGTTGCGCTGGCGGTCGGTGCCATTCCCGAGGGTCTGCCAGCGGCAGTCACCATCACCCTGGCGGTCGGTGTCGCCCGCATGGCGCGCCGGCGGGCCATCATTCGCAAGCTGCCCGCAGTCGAGACGCTTGGCAGCACCACCGTCATCTGCTCGGACAAGACCGGGACGCTCACCGAGAACCAGATGACCGTGCGCCGCGCCTACACAGGCGGACAGTTCTTCGAGTTTTCCGGGAGCGGCTACGATCCCCGGGGAGAAGTGACGCTGGACGGCCAGCCTGCGGCGCCGGACAGCGCCCCCGCGCTCGCGGAACTCCTGAAGGCGGGCCTGCTGTGCAATGACTCGCAACTGGTCGAGGCGGAAGGCCGGTGGAAGGTCGAGGGCGACCCCACGGAAGGCGCCCTCATCGTCGCAGCCGGCAAACTCGGCTACACGCAGCAGCTGCACGCCCACCATCCACGGTTGGACAGCATTCCCTTTGAATCGGAGTTCCAGTTCATGGCCACGCTGCACGGCCACCATGAACAGGCCAACAAGACCATCTACAAGAAAGGTTCCACCGAACGGCTGCTCGCGCGCTGCACCCACGCGCTGGCAACGGACGGCTCGGTCACCACGCTGGACCGGGAGGCTGTCGAACGCGCCGTGGAGGCGATGGCCAACGAAGGGCTGCGAGTGCTGGCCTTTGCCCGGAAGGCGATGCCCGCCAATCAACGGTCGATTGACCACCAGCACGTGGCCGGCGAACTGATCTTTCTCGGCCTGCAGGGCATGATCGATCCCCCGCGCCAGGAAGCGATCGCCTCGGTGCGTCTGTGCCAGGAGGCCGGCATCCGCATCAAGATGATCACCGGCGACCACCTGCTCACGGCCCAGGTCATCGCCCGACAGCTGGGAATCCGCGGCCCCCAGGGCGGCGAGGAATTGCCGAAGGCCGTCAGCGGCCGGCAACTGGAGAAGATTCCCGATCAGGAGCTGCCGGACGCCGCCGAGCAGACCACCGTCTTCGCCCGCGTGGCTCCCGAACAGAAGCTCCGGCTCGTCCGCGCGCTGCAATCCCGCGGGCACGTGGTGGCCATGACCGGCGACGGCGTGAACGACGCACCCGCCCTCAAGCAGGCCGACATCGGCGTCGCCATGGGCCGGTCGGGCACGGAGGTCGCCAAGGGCGCCGCCGACATGCTGCTGACGGATGACAACTTCGCTTCCATCGAGGCGGCGGTCGAGGAAGGCCGGGGGGTGTTCGACAATCTCACGAAGTTCATCGTGTGGACGCTGCCCACCAACGCCGGCGAGGCGCTGGTGCTGATCGCCGCCATCATCGTGGGCACGATGTTGCCGGTGCAGCCGGTGCAGCTGCTCTGGATCAACATGACCACCGCCATCTGCCTGGGACTCATGCTGGTGTTCGAGCCAAAGGAAAAGGACATCATGCGCGTGCCGCCGCGCGACCCCAGGCTGCCCCTGCTGCGGTTTCCCGTGATCATGCGGACCGGGCTCGTGGCGCTGCTCATGGCGTCCGGCGCGTTCGGCATCTTCCTGCACGAGCGGCGGGGGCTGGGCTCTGATCTCGCCACCGCCCAGACGCTGGTGATGAACGTGATCGTCTTCGTCGAGGTGTTCTATCTGCTGAACTGCCGTTCCCTCGGCCGTTCCATCTTCAAGATCGGTTTTTTCAGCAATCCATGGATTTTCCTGGGAATCACCTGCATGGTCCTGCTGCAGCTGGCCATCACCTACGTGCCGTTGATGAACCGGCTGTTCCACACCGCCCCGCTGCCGCCCGAGGCCTGGGCCAAGATCCTGAGCGTGGGTGTGCTGACCTACATGATCGTGGGCCTCGAAAAGACGATCCGCCGGCGTGTCAGCCACCATGAAATCAGGGAATAGCCAATGCCGACCCAGGAGTGGCTGGCGTGATTCCGCCGGTCCAATCGCTACGTCGACAGCAGCACGACCTGCTCGATGAGAGCCTCGGACAAGATCCGCTCCCTTCGTCCGTCGGGGGTGATTTTGAAGAGCGCATTGCCGTTGGAATAGACGACTGTTCCGTCCTCGGCCACGTCGTAGGCGAGGACGGACTTCGCAATCACCTCGTCCGTCCCCCTTTGGCGGCGCATCAGCTGCCAGGAGCCAGGAACCAGATCGGGAGGCTCCTCTCCGGCCTGCGCCTTCTGTGCCTGGATCAGGTTGCCCCAGATCATCATCTCCTGCGGGTTGAGTTGCCGGTTTCGCGCGCCGTCGGCCGACGTGGTGAGCTTGTTCCCCGTGTACTTCATGGTGAAGAAGTTGAAGAACTGAAAGACACCGTACAGGAACCGGAAGGGCATCAAAACGATGTCCTTGAGAATGCGAAACGGATTCGCACGCGGCCGCCCCTCATACGGGCGACGGATGTAGTACAGCGCGCCGTTCGCGAGCGCACGGGGAGCCACGAAGTCGATCTCCGGATCCTCGAGCAGCGTGTCGATGGCGGCGGTCTCCAGGTTCAGGTGCTCGACGCGGTAGGGTCCCAACGCCAGGTAGTGGCCCTCGCGATTCCGGCCGACCCCAGCCGACTGGTAGACGAGCCGGCGCGGTTCTCCAGGCACCCAGCTGGGCGCGGTATCCATGGAGTCCCCTTCCGTAACCTCTGAAACGCCCGCGTCACCGCCGATCATCACGCCCAGGTTGGCGGTGCCGTTCTGGTGGGTGACGCTGAAGGCAAAGTCGCCGGTCTGCGGATGCTGCGAGACATGCTGAAGCCGCTGCTTGTTGTTGTTCCACAGGCGGCGCTCCTCCGCGCCGAGCCGGTCGGACGAAAGCAGCGCGCACAACGAACCACTGGTGAGCGAGAAGACAAACTGGCCCTGCTCCCGGCCCCGACCGACGCTGGTGATCCACACGGGGTCCGGGTCGGAGCCGGCTCCCCTGCCCCAGAGCATCGCTCCGGAGAAGAAACCGCCGCCGTCGTTTTTCCAGGAGTTGCGCTGCTGCGCGCGCAGCGCCTTGTCGTGGATGGACTGGGCGAAGGCGCTGTCGATCGTGCGCGGCTCCGCGCCACCCTCCTTCAGGCGCATTTTCCCCTGGGCCAGATAAGCGACCACCAATGACATAGTCAACTGGGCGGGATCCTGCCGGAATTGGAAACGAAGGAAAGCCTTGAAACATCGGCCCGGCCGGCGGCACGAAGGTTCAAGGGCACAGGGCACCTTCGCGGTTGCAGTCCGGACGGGGGTCCGTTACTACTCCGCCCATGCGATTCATCGGGAACGTCATCGAAAAGCTGCAGCGGCATCCCAAGCGCATCGTGTTCCCCGAAGGCACGGAGACGCGCGTGCTGCAGGCGGCCAGGCAGTTCTATTCCCTGCGGCTGGGCGTGCCGATCCTGCTGGGCGACCGCACGGCCATCAAGGATTCCGCGGAACGGCTGGCGGTATCACTGGAGGGCATCCGCATCATCAATCCGGCGGAAAGCGGGGATCTCGACGGTTTTGCCAAGCGTTTCGAGCGGTTGCGGCGTTCCAAGGGGATCCAGCCGGAGGAGGCGCGCGACGCCATGCTCAAGGTGAATTATTACGGCGCGATGATGGTGGCCACGCACCAGGCAGACGGCCTGGTCAGCGGCACCAACGAAATCTCCGGCAGCGTGCTGCGGCCGCTGTTCCAGATCATCAAGGTGGCGCCCAAGCGGACGACCGCCTCCAGCTGCATGATCATGGAGGTCGAGGACACGCGGTTTGGCCACGAAGGGGTGATCTTCATGGCGGACTGCGGCGTCATTCCCGATCCCGACGTCGAACAGCTCTCGGACATCGCCGTCTCCACGGCCGATCTGGCCAGGCAGCTCATCGGCGCCCAACCGCGGGTGGCGCTCCTTTCGTTCTCAACCAAGGGCAGCGCCAGTCATTCGAGCATCGGCAAGGTGCAGGCCGCGGCCGCCCTCGCCGAGCAGAAGGCCCGGGCCCGGAGGCTGGAGGCGGACTTCGACGGTGAACTGCAGCTTGACGCCGCGATCATTCCCGACATCGCCCGACGCAAGGTGCCGGACAGCCCGGTTGCGGGCCGGGCCAATGTGCTGGTGTTCCCCGATCTTAACTCTGGCAACATCGGCAGCAAGATGGTCCAACACTTCGCCCGGGCGAATGCCTACGGCCAGATCCTGCTGGGCCTGGACCGGCCGGCCGCGGATGTCTCCCGCGGCTCGTCGGCCCACGACATCCTGGGCGTGGCGGCGATCGTCGGCGCCCAGTCCATCGCCTACGCCAAGATGCATCCCGACGGGGAACCGGACATCGCAGCCGGGTGAAGGGAGCCGAGGCATGAGCGTTCTCGTCATTGCCGGTGCCCTGGTCGTTGCCGCCGCGCTGATCGTGCTGCTGTTCACGGGCCGCGACGACAGGTAGGCCCTCCGCCCGACGGTTTTCCACCGCATGAACACGAACACACCCCGCGTTTTCATCGCCGCGACCCGGCAGAACGACGGCAAGACCACCACGTCGCTGGGATTGCTGGCGGCGCTGCAGCGTCACCACCCGCGGGTCGGCTACATCAAGCCGGTGGGCCAGCGCTACGTGGAGGTCGCCGAGCACAAGATCGACGAGGACACCGTGCTGATGGACAGCGTCTACAAGCTGAACTGTCCGCTCGTGGACATGAGTCCGATCGCGATCGAGCCCGAGTTCACCCGCCGCTACCTCGAGTCGGCCAACAGCGATGCGCTGGTGACGCGCCTGCAGCAGGCTTTTGACCGTGTCTCGTGGGAGAAGGACTTCGTGCTTTGCGAGGGGTCCGGCCATGCCGGCGTGGGTTCGGTCTTCGACATCTCCAACGCCCGCGCGGCGAAGATCCTCGGGGCGAAGGTCGTGATCGTCACGCGCGGCGGCATCGGCAAGCCAATTGACGAGGTGGCGCTCAACCAGGCGCTGTTCGAGAAGGAGGGCGTGGAGATCGCAGGCGTGATCGTCAACAAGGTGATCCCCGAGAAGATCGAGTTCATCCGGGACTTCGCCCGGCGCGGCCTGGAACGCCGGGGGCTGCGCCTCCTGGGAGTGCTGCCCAACACGCCGATTCTCACCCAACCGAACATCGCGGCGGTGCGGGACGAACTGAAGGCCGAACTGCTCAACCGGCCCGGCCGCATGAACAACCTCGTCAACGACGTGGTCGTTGGCGCCATGGCCGTGCACAACGCCCTGCCCTTCTTCCGCAAGGGCGTGCTCCTGATCACTCCGGGCGACCGCGAGGACCTGATCCTGGCCGCCGCCACGGCGATGCTGAAGGAAACCGGCCAGACGCTTTCCGGCATCGTGCTCACGGGGGGACTCAAACCCAACAGCACGGTGCTCAAGGTCATCAACGAGCTTCCCTATCCCGTGCTGCTCGCCCGCGAGGACAGCTATCAGGTCGCCTCCTGCGTCCACGATCTCACCGTCAAGACGCGGCCCGACGATCTGGACAAGATCAACGTCATCCGCGATCTCATCGCCCAGCACGTCGATGTCGACGCGCTCCTCAAGGCAATCCGCTGACCCACACCATGGCCAATCCTGTGAAGCCCAATCCCCAACTGGCGAGCCTGCCGGTCTATCAACCCGGCCGGCCGATCGCGGAAGTCGCCCGCGAGCTCGGCCTCGACGCCGAAAACGTGATCAAGGTCGCTTCAAACGAGAACCCCCTCGGACCGTCCCCGAAGGCGATGGAGGCGATGCGCGCCGCCATCGATGAACTGCACCTCTACCCGGACGGCAACGCCTTCTATCTCAAACGGCGGCTGGCGGAGAAACTCGACCTCAAACCGGCCAACCTGATCCTCGGAAACGGCTCGAACGAGATCATCGAGTTTGTCGGGCACGCCTTCATGGGACCGGGAACGGATGTCGTGGTGTCGCAGTACTGCTTTGCGATCTACCCGATCATCGCCCACCTCTTTGGCGCACGGCTGATCACCGTGCCGGCGAAGGATTTTGGCCACGATCTGGCCGCCATGACCCGGGCGATCACCCCGGAGACCCGCGTGGTGTTCGTGGCCAACCCCAACAACCCCACCGGCACCCTGGCGCCGCGCGGGGACGTGGTGAAGTTCATCAACGCCGTGCCACCGCACGTGCTGATCGTGATGGACGAGGCCTACTTCGAGTTTCTCGACCAGCCGGTGGATTTTCTCCCCCTGCTGCGCGCGGGCGAGAACGGCAACCTCCTCCTCATGCGGACGTTCTCCAAGATTTTCGGTCTGGCCGGCCTGCGGCTTGGTTACGGCATCAGCCATCCGGAATTGATCGGCGCGTTGGAAAAGGTCCGGCAGCCGTTCAACATCAACGCGATCGCCCAGGCCGGAGCGCTGGCAGCACTCGACGACGAGGAGCATCTGGCGAAGACGCGGGCGAACAACTTCGCCGGCCTCGAGTTCTTCCGCCTGGAGCTGCGCAAGCTTGGAATCGAGCACGTGCCGTCCCACGCAAACTTCATCCTGCTGAAGGCCGGCGACGGCGCCCGCGTGTTTCAGGAAATGCAGAAGCGCGGGATCATCACACGGCCGATGGCCGGCTACGGACTGCCCGAATGGCTCCGCCTCTCGATCGGCACGCCGGCGGAGAATCAACGCTGCCTTGCCGCGCTCAAGGAAGTGTTGGGCACGTAGCACCGGCCCCGGGAAATCCCCCGTCGAGGACTCGCGCCGGCGGACGGCTTCAAGCAGGATCGTGGCAACCATGAATCCCGAATACCTCGCGCCCGGTGCTTACGTGGAAGAGTCGCGATCAGGCCCGCAGCGAATCGTCGGCACACCAACCGCGGTCACGGCTTTCATTGGCGCCACGCCGTGGGGACGCGCCCGGCAGCCGGTGATGGTCACAAGCTTTGGTGACTTCACCCGCCGCTTTGGCGGGCTCTCGCGCTCCCTGCCCCTGGGACACGCAGTAAGACTTTACTTCGCCAACGGCGGAAGGCGCGCCTGCGTCGTGCGCAGTCCCGCACATCTGACCCTTGCCGGACTTCAACGCGCCCTTACCGCGCTGGCAACCGAGCGGGAGATCGGACTGCTGCAGCTTCCAGCCCTGACCGATCAGCGGTTGCTCGCCGTGGCGCTGGCTTTCGCGGAGCGACGGCGGCTTTTCCTCATTGTCGATTCTCCAGAACGGGCAACCACCGCGGAACTGACCCGGTTTGCGTCGGTATTGGGAGGCAATCCGGCGGGACAATTCGCGGCCGTGTATCATCCCTGGGTGGTCGTGGCGGATTCGCCGTCGCAGTCTCGCGCCATGACCGTCGCACCTGGCGGTGCTGTCGCGGGCCTGATTGCACGAACGGACGAAACCCGGGGCGTTTGGAAGGCACCGGCCGGGGCGGAGGCGAAACTGAA
>DNDP01000330.1:1586-8226 GCA_003484235.1 Verrucomicrobiales bacterium | reverse complement strand
CGGGGCGGAGGCGAAGCTGAAACAGGTGACCGGTCTGGCGACGCACCTCGGCGCCACGGATCTGGACGCCTTGAATCGCGTCGGCGTCAATGCCCTTCGTGACCTGCCCGGGAGCGGCATCGTCTGCTGGGGAAACAGGACCCTCGCCGCATCGAATGCCGCCAGCGAGTGGAAATACCTGCCCGTCAGGCGGACCGCTCTGTTCATCGAAACGAGCATTCGGCGGGGCATGGGCTGGACGGTCTTTGAACCCAACGACGAACCGCTCTGGGCACGGGTGCGGACGAGCGTCGGCGCTTTTCTGATGGAACTGTTCCGGGCGGGCGCCTTTCAGGGACGCACCGCCGAAGAGTCCTGGTTCGTGCGTTGTGATCGCGGCACGATGACCGCCGCGGACATCCAGCGGGGGATCCTCAACCTCGATATCGGTTTCGCCCCGCTGCGACCGGCCGAGTTCGTGGTGCTGCGGATCAGCTTCCGGGCGGCCACCGGGCGCCACAGAAAAGGTTTGCAAGGGGGTGACAAGCCTCTAGTAAATCGCGCCAGACAGTTCCGCAGCATGCGGACCAACCCGACACCCGGACCAGCAACGTGAAACCGACCGATCTGCGGGGCATCCTGCAGTACATCCCGCGCTTCCGCGACCGCATCTTCGTCATCGCCATCGATGGCGCGATCATCGCGGACGACAACTTCGCCAACATTCTCCTGGATGTGGCAGTGCTGCGTTCGCTGAACATCAACGTGGTGATCGTCCACGGCGCCTCGGCCCAGATCCAGTGGCTGGCGGACCAGGACAAGCTGACGCCATCCAACGTGGACGGCACCGGCATCACCGACGCCTCGACCCTGCGGCTGGCCGTGACGGTTTCCAATCAGCTTACCCACCGGCTGCTCGAGGGGCTGGCCAGCTGCGACCTCCGCGGCGTGACGAGCAACGGCATCGTCGCGTATCCGCTCGGCATCATCCAGGGCGTGGACCACCTGTTCACCGGCAAGGTCGAGAAGGTGGATGTGGAGATGTTCCAGAGCCTCCTTCAGCAGGGATTCATCCCCGTCGTGCCGCCGCTCGGCTTCGACGGCGAGGGCAAGACCTACCGGGTCAATTCGGACAGCGTGGCCGTCGCCCTCGCGGTGGCGTTGAAGGCCGCGAAGATCATCTACGTGACAACCCACGACCAGTTCATGATCCAGGGACAGGTCGTGCGCCAGATCCTGGCGGCCGAACTCGAGACGCTCCTGAAGACGGGCAAGGCAGACCTCCCCGAGGGGCTCCGCTCGAAGGCCGCCCACGCGGTGATGGCCTGCCAAGCTCGGATTCAGCGGGTCCACGTGATCAACGGCAAGGTGGATGAGGGACTGCTGCACGAGGTGTTCTCGAACGAGGGCATCGGCACGCTGATCTACGCGAACGAATACGCGCAGATTCGTCCGGCGAAAAAGAAGGACATCCGTCACATCATGCAGCTCACCAAGAAGTCCATGCAGAGCGAGGAACTGATGAAGCGGACGCGCGCCAACCTCGAGAAGAAGCTCAACGACTACTTCATCTACGAAATCGACCGCAACGTGGTGGGCTGTGTGGCGCTGCACGTGTATCCGGATCAGGCGAAGGGCGAACTTGCCTTCCTCTGCGTCAGTCCCTCGCATGAGGATCAGGGCATCGGACGAAAGATGATCCAGTTCGTCGAGGCCAAGGCGCGCGAAAGCGGCCTCAGCCAGCTGATCGTGCTGAGCACCCAGTCGTTCACCTATTTCCAGTCGAAGGGCGGTTTCACCGAGGGTACCACCGAAGACCTGCCACCCAAACGGCGGGAAAAGTACGAGCAGAGCGGGCGCAAGTCGAAGATCCTGGTCAAGCCACTCAAATGAACGGCCGGTTCCAGCATCCCGGTTTCCCAGCTCCCACTCCGATCCAGCGCCTACCAGCCTGCTATTTCAATGCCCTGCGCCGGCGACATCGGCGACCATCAAGCGACGTTTTTTGGGTGCGGATCCGCACGCAGCAGCTGCTTCATTTCCGATCAAACGGTTGGAATCGCCGCCCGCCGGATCTTCAGCCGGTCAGGCAACCGTACCGTGCCTCGACATCGCGGTTCGGCATTGGGCAGGTGGAGAACTCAAACTGCACCCCGCTCGGCCTGCACCAGATCGCCCGCAAGATCGGCGCCTTTCACCCGCCAGGAACCGTTTTCAAAGGAAGGCGCCCCATCGGCCTCACCTGGCTGGGCCTGCCCGACGCCACAATAACCGACCGCATCCTCTGGCTCGAAGGACTCGAACCGGGTTGGAACCGCGGCGGGAATGTTGATTCGTTCAGCCGCTACATCTACATCCATGGAACCGGCGACGAATTGACCCTCGGCAAGCCCGCCACCTGTGGTTGCGTGCATCTGGCTGCCGCCGATTTGATCCCGCTTTTCGATCAGGTCGAAGTCGGAACGCAGGTCTGGATTTCGGAATGGTAGATTCAACCGCGAAAGGTCCGGCCTCTCATCGTCGCCAGATACCGGTTGGCTGCCCGGGGATCCGTTCAACCGCTTGGGCCCTGTCGGGATCCGGGCGTTCACAACCGCGGCAACTTCAATCATCGACGTCGCCAACAGCATCCAATCGCCGCACACTGGATGCGATTGGCGGAGATCGACTGTTGCGAGCTGCGTCGCAGACCGGTCCTCCTCCCGCCGACCGGCCGGACGATCACCCCATGCCGCGCGCAGATTCCTAGAATTGAGAAACCCGACAACCGGGAGTCCGGTGACGCCTGCATCCTTTCTTGGACCTACGTTCTGCTTCCGGCGTGTCTTGAATCCGAACAAAATGTCCACGGGCGGTGGAACCGGCTGATGGGCAGGTGATTGACCGGCCCAAGCCCGGATGGGGGCTGACCGCAAATGGTACATGGCAGTGGCGTTGCTCACTCCAAAAGTGAGAATGGCCGTTGCCTCAGGCTGCTGCATTCTCAAAGCCGTACATGTCGTACCAGCCAGCATGCCGAACCTGCCCCGCTAGGAGGGCTTTCACCTACCGTTTTGCGGCGGCAATGGCGGTCATCTCAGGCTTCTTCTCTTTTGGCAGTTCCCCAACTCTGGCCGCAGATGGCGTCGACCTGCGAGTCATCATCAGCGAGAGCACGTCGCAACCACTGTTGAACACCAGAATCTCCTACACGGTGACCGTGACAAATCAGGGCTCGGAAACGGCGAGCGGAGTCCTGCTGACCAACTCCGTTCCAAATGGCGCCACCGTCCAGTCGGTTTCCGTGTCGACCGGCACCGTGGACATCTCGGGCAATCCACTGATCTGGAACATCGGCTCAATCACCGCGGGTGCTTCCGCAACCATGCACCTGGAGGTGGTTCCTCAACTTCTGGGACCAACCAGCTGCGTTGTCGGCGTCGGTGGCAACGAGCCGGATCTGAATCCTGCCGACAACACCGCCGTTTCCCAGCTGGACACCGCTTTTGGCGCGCTGCCTGAGATCGTGTCGGGTCCGTTGGCGCAGAGCGTCCTGCCGGGCATGCCTTTGCGGCTGGAGGTCGACGCAATCAGCGCATTGCCCCTCCGCTATCAGTGGCGATTGAACGGAGTAAACATTCCCGGGGCAACCAACAGCACCCTGTTGGTGCCGGCCTTCCAACCCGCACAGGCAGGCTCCTACAGCGTCCTCGCGATCAATGACCTGGGGGTCACTTCGAGCGACGCCGCGGAAGTGACGCCGATCCTTTCTTTGGGCGTGCCGTTCGAGGATCACTTTGCGAACCGAAAGACGATCACCGGCGTGTCCGTGCTGGGGGTCAGCCAGAATCTGGATGCCACCGCCGAGCAGGACGAGCCACTTCACGGCGGCAAGGTGGTGGGCAGGACCAAATGGATCACGTGGCAGTCGCTGCTGGGGGGCATCGCCACGGTGCAGACTGTGGGCAGCACGTTCGACACTGTGCTGGCGGTCTATTCGGGGGACTCCTTGGCAACTCTTACTCCAGTCGCGGACGACGACGACAGCGGTGGATTCCTGACAAGTGCCGTGAAGTTCAACGTGGTTGCCGGCCAGAAGTATCACATTGCGGTCGGTGGACATAACGGAGCTTCCGGGGTGATCGTCTTCAATCTCGGTTTCGAAGCCACTGGACAACGGTTGCCGGTCATTACGAGTCACCCCGCGGGAAGGACCGTGGCACCCGGCACCGGCGTTCAATTGAGCGTACAGGCCACCGGCACCAGCCTCGCGTATCAATGGTTGCGCAACGGAGTCGCCGTCCCGGGCGCCAACGGCAGCGTATTGAGCCTGCCATCCGTGGGCATGAACGAAGTCGGAGTCTATGCGGTAAGGGTGACCGCCGCCGGCAGGAGTGTCATGAGCAAGACCGCGAGCCTGCAACTGTTCATCCCCGGTCCGGGAGAGTCCTTTCATGAAGTCCGGGCGGAAGACAAACTGGCGGATCTGCTTCCGGCGATCTTCGGCCTCGTGCCACCCTTTGCTGACTCCCAAAATGCGCAGTCATCCGCGTCACCCACCGCCCGGAAAACAAACTCCAAATCCACGAAACCGTCTAGCAGACCGCCACCGTCCGGAGGCGTGGGCACGATGGGCACTGCCCGGGGATACACCGGCACCCATGTTTTTTCCACCCATGGCTCGACCTCGCAACCCGGGGAACCGAATCACTGCGAAAGCCCCGGCGGCGCCTCGCAGTGGGTTGCCTACGAGGCACCCGAGGATGGCGTGCTGGATCTGGATACGGATGGCAGCGATTTCGACACGGTCCTCGGCGTCTACACCGGTTCGGGCGGAAGCTTTGAGAGCCTGCATCCGGTTGCCTGCGACGACAACAGCGGCGCCAACGGATCCACGAGCCGGGTTGTCTTCGACGTTCAAGGCGGAACCACGTACTACGTCGCGGTGGATGGCGTCAACGGCGAGTCCGGCACGGTGGTGCTGAACTACGACCTGATGCTGGCGCCACGCGTCACGAGTCAACCGGCCGGTCAGATCGTGGCCCATGGCGCCACGGTTGAACTGACCGCCACCGTCACGGGAAGACCGGCGCCTGCCGTCCAATGGCACCTGAACGGGCAGCCCATCTCCGGCGCGACCAACTCGCTGCTGGTCGTTGATCCCTTCACTCCGGACCACGAAGGCGCCTATGTGCTGAAGGCCATCAATCCCGCCGGCCATGCCTCCTCCTCGCCCGCCTCGCTGCTGATCGACGTCCCGCTGAAACTGGCTTCCGTGAAACTGGATCCGTCCAGGCAGGCGAAGTTTCGACTGGTAGGCCAGCATTCCACCACTTTCCTGATCCAGGCGTCCACGAACCTCACCGATTGGACGACGATCGACACCAACTACAGCGACAGCGGCGTGCTGTCGTATCTCGACACCCGCTCCACGAATTATTCGCTGCGATTCTACCGGGCGGTACCGGCGAACCCGTAGGCGGTGGGCCGGAGGCAGGCGGATGTCGCGGGCAAGCGACCTCACCAGGTGCCGCGCGGTGCCTCAAACCTGCCCCCATGCAATCCGTTGACGCGTGGGAGTCTGACCGATAGCGTCGCGCGCATGTTCTCCCGATTCAGGATCAATCGCGTTTTACTTGCTGGTCTCACAATCGCCGTCGCCACAGTCGCGATCCTGCTGCCCGCCCAGCGCACGGATGCCACCGTTCGGGCCCTCTTGATCACCGGCGGCTGCTGTCACAACTACAGGTTCCAGAGTCAGGCGCTGACGGAAGGCATCTCAAAATCGCTGGCGATCGAATGGACGGTTGTCCATGAAGGCGGCAATGGCACCCGCGGCCAGATCGCACTCTACGACAATCCCGACTGGGCCAAACGCTACGACGTTGTCGTGCACAATGAATGTTTTGCCGACACCGCCGACGAGACTTACATCAGAAAGATCACCGAAGCGCACAAGGCGGGCGTGCCGGCGGTGGTGGTCCACTGCGCGATGCACACCTATCGCGCGGCGACGCTCGATGACTGGCGCGAGTTCCTCGGCGTGACCAGCCGGCGTCACGATCATCAGAGCCGCTACCCCGTCAAGATTGTCGCACCGGAGCATCCAGTCATGAAGGGTTTCAGGACTGATTGGGTGACCCCGATGGACGAACTCTACATCGTGGACAAGCTCTGGCCGAACGCGACCGTCCTTGCGACCTCCAAGAGCGAACGGGACGGGAAGGAACACGCCGTCGCCTGGGTGAACCAGTTCGGCAAGGCCCGCGTATTTGGCACCACCTACGGGCACTCGGACGACACTTTCCGCGATCCGGTGTTCATCGATCTGCTGACGCGGGGAATGAAGTGGGCGGTGAATCGCTGACCGCCCCTGGGGGAGCTGCAGATTCAGCACGGAAAATCCTGCTCTCCATGATTTCCACTGACAACTGCCTGCAGTTCGGTTCATCCGAGGCGACAAACCCGCAGTTGGTTCAGATTTTCCTTTTCAAGCGCTGCGCCGTACCCAATATGCGCGCCACATGAAAAATCTCATGGAATCGATGCTCCAAATCCAGGAGCTGCAGTTGATCCAGGAGGAAGACCCGGAGAGCCATCCGGAACTGATCGCCCTCCGCAAGAACGTGCCGCCGCAGATTCTCGGTCACTTTGACCGCATCCTCGCGCGCGGCAAGAAAGG
>DNDP01000330.1:1064-1383 GCA_003484235.1 Verrucomicrobiales bacterium | reverse complement strand
GGCGTGGCGCCGATCCGCAACCAGACGTGCACCGGCTGCCGCATGAAGGTTCCCATCGGCACGATCGCCGTGCTGATGCGCGACGAGGACATCCAGCTCTGCGGCTCCTGCGGCCGGTATCTCTATCTCCCGCCCGAACTCCCACCCGAGCCCCTGCCCGAACCGGCTCCGAAAAAGCGGCGCGGCCGCCCCCCGAAGGTCAAAACCGCGGCTTGAACGCCGCACAACTGAAGGTGGCGCCGAAAACGGGCAGCACCCGCCGGAGATTTTTTGCGCTCCTGCCTGGCTTCATTCATTCTTGAATGAAGTAGCTGAGGTT
>DNDP01000330.1:637-765 GCA_003484235.1 Verrucomicrobiales bacterium | reverse complement strand
GCCGCGATCAGGCGATTGGCCACCTCCTGGGCTGCGGCGGCCGGCACGGTGAGAATCGCCATGCGCACACCTTGAAGCCGCACGACGTCGGGGATGTGTTCCATGGGATGAACCCCGATTCGCAGCCG
>DNDP01000330.1:0-358 GCA_003484235.1 Verrucomicrobiales bacterium | reverse complement strand
CGGGCGCCGGGTTCCAGATCGAAGGCGGCGACAATCTGAAAACCTTCCTCCTCGAATCCGCGGTAGCTGAGCAGCGCCGTGCCGAGGTTGCCCACGCCGACGAGGATCACGGGCTGCAGGCTGTTGGTGCCCAGCCGGTCCGTGATCATCTGGCTCAGCTGCTCCGCATCATATCCCCGCCCGCGGGTGCCCACCTGCCCAAGATAGGTCAGGTCCTTGCGCAACTGAGTCGACTTCACTCCGGCGGCCTGTGCCAGTGCATCGCTGGAAACGGTCTGCAGACCGTTTGCCCGCAGCCGGTTGAGACAGCGCAGATAGACGGACAGCCGGTAGACGGTCTTGCGGGGAATGTCCTGTC
>DNDP01000371.1:22330-38838 GCA_003484235.1 Verrucomicrobiales bacterium | reverse complement strand
TCCCGCTGCTGTGCCACCACCACCTCGTTCAATTCGTCGTATTGCCGTTCCAAATGGGAAACCGCCGCCTGCAACCGGGTGATCTGCTGCTCTGCTTCCGCGTCCATAAGCCGGCTCAAACCGTTTCATGAAACAGATTCAGCGGGCCAGCGCAATTTTCACCTTTGCCCGCGGATCCGCTGAATCCATCAAGGTAATTCCCATCTTGATCAGCGTACCGCCGGCCATTACTCGGCGGCGTTGCCCGGATCAGCCGGGGTCCGGCAGAGCTCCAAGCCGGCGGAAAGATTCGCAGAGTGGGTTTGCCCTCGCGATGAACTCCGGGTTAGGCTGCCGGCCCAATCCGAGACCGACCACCGACAACATCCCATGAGCGCCACTGCAACCCTCGACAAACCGGCTGCCGCCGGCACCCAACTTGACCAACTCAAGTCCATGACGGTCGTCGTCGCCGACACCGGCGATTTCGGCACGATGAAGAAGTTCATGCCGCGGGACGCCACGACCAATCCCAGCCTGATCTTCAAGGCCGCGCAGATGCCCGAGTACGCGGCGCTCGTGGACAAGGTGATCAGGGATCATCGCAACGACGGCACCGAACGGATCATCGACAATCTGCTCATCGAGTTTGGCAAGGAGATCCTGAAGATCATTCCGGGCCGTGTCTCGACCGAGGTGGATGCACGGCTTTCCTTCGACACGGCCGGCACCATCTACAAGGCCCGCGAACTCATCGCTCTCTATGAGCATTCCGGCATCTCGCGGGAACGCATACTGATCAAGATCGCCTCCACCTGGGAGGGCATCTGTGCAGCCGGACGTCTGCAGCAGATGGGCATCAACTGCAATCTCACGCTGCTCTTTTCCCTCGCCCAGGCGGTCGCCTGTGCCGAGGCCGGCGCCAAGCTGATCTCCCCGTTCGTCGGCAGGATTCTGGACTGGTACAAGAAGAGCACCGGCAAGGACTACGCTCCGGCGGAAGATCCAGGCGTGCAGTCGGTCAAACAGATTTACGCCTATTACAAGAAGTTCGGTCATGCGACCGAAGTGATGGGCGCCAGCTTCCGCAACGTGGGCGAAATTCTGGAACTGGCCGGCTGCGATCTCCTGACCATCAGTCCCGACCTCCTCGGCGAGCTTCAGGCCAGCTCCTCCAAGCTGGAAAGGCGGCTGAGTCCGGACCTCGCCCAACATGACGACGTGAAGGAACTGCGGCTCAACGAACAGACCTTCCGCTGGCTGCTGAACGATGACGCGATGGCTACGGAGAAGACGGCCGAGGGCATCCGTAATTTCGCCAAGGACACGGTGAAACTCGAGCAACTGATCGCCAGCAAGCTCAAATAACGAACCATTGTCATTCCAAGCTGGAGCGGGACTTCTCCTCTCCGGATCATTGCATGGGTCAAGGGTAGCTTCGAAAACGGGACGGGCGGAGAGGTTCCGCCGGCCGGCGGGCAGGCACTGGCATCGCCGAATTCAACGGCACAGGCAAGGGCAGGACACCCAGACACTCCTGCGGTCACCCGCACACTGGCATTCAAAACGAAACGGCGGCTTGGCGGCCGCCTCCATGCCACTTTTCTGCCCAGGTTGCCGTAAATGCCCGGCCCGCGAGGGTGAGCTGCCCGTCAAATTCGGTGCTGGTCAATTCGAACCGGTCTCCCTACCGTGCAACCACACTCCCCAATCTGTCCATGCCGCGTGTTCGGAAAATCCTCTGCCGGGCATTCTCAAGGCAAAACGCCATGTTCTGTGTGCTTCTGGGCTTGGCCCTGCCGCTTTGCGCCCAGAACCGGACCCTCGAACTGGATGGTGACGGGGATTACGTTGAATTGCCGTCGGACTTGCTCACCGGTCTGGAGGAAGTCACCGTTGAAGGCTGGGTAAACTGGGGAAGTTTCCAGCGTACCTCCCGCTTCTTTGATTTTGGCGGAGGTCCCTTCCAGTTCAACGTGCAGAACCGGAACACGACTTCCACGCTCTGGCTCGAGACACCGGAGGGAAACAACCGGTTTAGCGCCGTCACCGTACCGGACCTGCTGGTCACCAATGAGTGGATTCACGTTGCTGCGGTTCGGTCCACGAACGGGCTGCAACTCATCGTCAATGGCGTTCTCATGTCGACAACGACGCAGACGACGACGACCGACCAGGCCCCGGATCGGGCGAACCTCCTCGGTCGATCCAACTTCCGCGAACGCTATGGGGATGCCGATTTCAAGGGCCGGATGGCCGAAGTGCGGGTTTGGGATCACGCACGAACGGCGGCCCAGATCATGACAAATCTTTTCAGCCAGCTGACGGGAACCGAACCCGGACTGGTGGCGCTCTACAATTTTGCCGAGGCGAACGCCCCCGGGCGGGACGCCACCGGGAAGGGTCACGATGGGAAATTGATGGGCGATGCGAAGGTGGTGACCGCCTGGTTGCCGGTCGCCGCCAGTCGGGCGGTCTCCGAAAGGGTTTTGGAACTCGATGGCGAAAGCAACCTCGAGACTGGCTTGGCGATTGTTCACACCAGCGAGGATTACACCGTGGAGTGCTGGGCCCTGGCGCCGGAGTCGGCACGCGGAAGTTTTCGCCATCTGCTGGCCCAGGACCACCAGCTTTATCTCGGCACAAATCCGAAGGGGAACATCCGGATGGGTGACGCCTGGAACGACACCGGAGTCTCCTACCCATTCGGGGGCTGGCATCATCTTGCCGTGGTCAAGCGCAGCGACGCCACCCTGCTATACATCGATGGGGTTCCGGCGGCCAAACACGACGGCTTGCTGCCATCCCCCTCCGATGTTGCCACCTTCCGCATTGGTCGGCAGCGCCGCCGGAGTGATCAGGACTGGACGGAGCGCTGGCTTGGGTCCGTTGACGAAGTTCGCGTCTGGAACGTGGCCCGCAGTGAAGCGGACATTCGGGCCGCCATTTCCAGCCGGCTCACCGGTCAGGAACCCGGCCTGGCGGGTTATTGGAACTTTGAAGACCCGGCCGACCCCGGACGCGACCTTTCCCCGGGTGCCCATCACGGCACCGTCGTCGGCAATGCCCGCGTGGTGGCGACAAGGCGAAACGGCCCGAACGGCCTGCCGGTATGTTTTATTGTTTCGGGTGTCGTAACCGAACGCGGCGGACAGCCCGCAACCAATGCCGTCGTGGTGCTTTCCTTCGCGGGCAGTGAGGTTGCCCGTGTCACCACCGACGCGAATGGGAATTACTCGCTCCGGGTGCGGGATGCGTTCGAGCAGGCCTACGATTTCACCGTTTCCCGTGGAGATGGGGTAACGGCGGAACGCTCCGGAATCCCATTAAAACCGGGGGTGAACCCGAAGATCGATTTCGAGGTGGCGGTCCCGGCGACGCTGTCCGGAACCGTGCGCGACACCAGCGGGCAACCGCTCCCCGCCGTGATGGTCCAGGCAGTGGCGGCAGGAGGAGACGGTGAAGCGAAGGTTGTGGCCATGGCGCTGACCGGCGCCGATGGATCCTTCCGGATGCGACACGTACCCGCAGACACCTACCGGGTCCGCGCCCAAGCCCCAGGGCAACCGGCCGGTACGCCTCCCAACAGTGCAGGATTCATCTATTCTGAGAATGGCGAGGCGATCGAACTGGCTCCGGGTGCCGTGATAAAGAAGGTGGCTTTGGTGTTGCCACCTGCTCCCCCACGGCCTGACGTCGTCGCCGGACCCAACCGGATTCTCTCCTTGAATGGCGGCGGCTCGGGACCGGGTTTCGTGGAACTGCCCTCGGACATCTTCAACAGCCTCGACGAATCCACGGTGGAAGGCTGGGTGAAATGGGCGGGCCGCGAGCACCCTTCATTCTATTCCTACGGCAACCGCAGTTCCATCATCGAGTTGAAACTGGAGGGAACCAGGCCTGCCCTGGCACTGGCTTACAGTGGTGGACAGACGCTGTTCACTCCGAATCTCATTCAGAATGACACGTGGTGTCATGTGGCCTGGGTGACCACGGCCAGAGAGACACTCCTCTATTTCAACGGCGTTCCGGTTGCGCGGGACGCCACCGCCACCAGTTTCTCGACGCGCGACGATGGGCAGCACCATTTTCTGGGCAAGAGCGCGCAGGAACCCAATGGGGCCGGCAACATGGGCGGCGGGCTCGACGAGGTGCGCGTCTGGGCTACCGCCCGCACCGCGGAACAGATCGGAGCGACCATGTTCCAACGCCTGCGGGGGAATGAGCCTGGCCTGGCCGCGCTTTGGAACTTTGATGATCCGCAAAACCCCGGTCGCGATGCCACCCCGCACGGATTCGACGGCAGGCTGATGGCCGGCGCCTCAACGGTGATGGAGTCCCTGCCAGATGACCCCAGGCAACTGCCGTTGCTGTTGGCGGTCACGGGCAGGGTGACCGACCCCGACGGCCGGGCAGCGGGCCAGGCGACCGTCGCGCTCAGGGCACGCGGCGTGGCGGACGCATTTCAGGCCGGACCGCCCGTGATTATTGAATCGGTGGATTTGTCAGGGGCATTTTCCATCCTCCATCGCGGCGACGTGGCTGATTGGTACCGAATCTTCACCCTTCAGGCGAAACAGGGTGAATTCGAGAGCGAGGAGGTGGAACTGGACCCCAGCCAAAGCGGCGGGTCGATGGGCCTCGCCTTGCGCGATGTCTCCAGCGTCTCAGGTCAGGTGCTGGCCTTGAACGGGCGCCCGCTCGCATCCGTGATCGTTCAGGCCCGGCCACAACTTGACGAAACGGCCACCGACTATTCGGGACTGCTGGCGGAGGTGTTTCGACTCCCTCGATGGTCTCCAACCCTCTTGTTGCGCGACTCAAGAACGGCGGTAATCTCGCGCGTTGATCCGCAGGTGGACTTCGATCTTAGAATCGATGGGATCGCCGGGATCGATCTGGGCCTCAACTATCAGGTCCAGTGGAGCGGAATTCTCCGCGTTCCCCGAGAGGGTCGATACACCTTCCACGTCGCGGCCAAAGATTTTGGGTATCTGGCGATCGACAACCAAGCTGTAACCCGTGTTTTCCAAAGCAATCCGAATCATACCCAACTTGAGCAAACCGAACAAAAAGGTCAGGTCACTCTGGCAGCGGGAGATCATGCATTGGATCTGATATTTCTCAGCAACGGGGCTGCCGGCCAGGTCAAGCATCCCGATGGCATCCGGCTGTCCTGGTCCTCCGACGAGATTCCCAAGGAAGTGATCCCGGCCTCGGCGTTCTCGCGCCGACCACCCTCAACGGCCATCGCCCTGAGCGACGAGAACGGGGTCTACCGCTTTCCGAAACTGGAGCCGGCCCGCTACACCGTCCAGGCGCTGACACCAGGCGGCTCCCAGGTCCGGGACGGTGGGGGCGAGGTCGAGGTCATCCGCGGCCAGCCTGTGCCGGGCGTGAATTTCCATCTGCGGCCGTTCAAGAAGGGGAATTGGCAGAACTACACCACGCTGGACGGTCTGGGGAACAACGACGTCTCCGCCCTGTTCCAGGCGGCCGACGGGGCGATGTGGTTCGGGACGGCGGACGGTGTGTCGCGGTTCGACGGACAACAATTCACGACATTGACCAGCGAGCAGGGCCTGCCGGAAGCCTGGATCACCGGCATGGCGCAGACAGGCGACGGGGCGATGTGGTTCGCTACGGGCAGCGGGCTGGTACGGTATGAGATTGGAACCAGCTCCGAAAGCCGAAAGCCGAAGGCCGAAATCCTCCGGACATTCACTGCCGCCGACGGGCTGGCGAACAACAAAGTCACCACGCTCCAGCTGGATTCGGAGAAGCGCCTTTGGGTGGGCACTCGGTCCGGCCTTTCCGTTTATGACCCGGCGGTGGCCGCGTCCCGGCCGACCGCCTTTCTCCACAGAGGTGGCATGATCCCGGATCTGAGCCCCGGAGGTCACCAGGGTGCTTTCCAGGGTGAGGCAAAAGTCGTAAGAACCACGCGCCCCAGCGGGCCGCCTCCTGAGTCCACGGAAACCGTGCTCGAACTGGACGGTGAAGGGAGCTACGCCGAACTACCGGCAGACCTGTTTACGGAGCTCGATACGATCACAGTGGAAGGCTGGGTCAGGTGGCGGAACTTCAGGAACCAGTCGCGATTCTTCGACTTTATCCTGCGGGATGAGCACCGCCTGGTCTTGCTGAATGTCTCCACCTCCGCCGAGCTCGAGGTCGAGGAGTTTATCGGCAAAGACGTGTACCGAACCCGCCTGCCGGATCCGGCGGTACTGGGCGAGTGGATCCACCTGGCGATCGTGAGACAACCGGGCGGTCTGGAGGTTTACATGAACGGCACCAAGGTTGTCACCGAAAGGCACATCGCTCCGCCATCAGAAAACCTTGACGCCCAGGTCGAACAATTTGGCAGAAAGAACCTGTTGGGTAGCGGCAACGCGAAGGTCGTCGGGAGGAATGACCAGGATTTCGAGGGCCAGATGGACGAAGTGAGGGTCTGGCGTGCCCGGCGCACGGAAGATCAGATCCGTGACGGCATGCATCGGAAATTCAGCGGCGCCGAGCCAGGGCTGTTCGCTTTGTGGAATTTCGATGAAGCGGAAAATGGCCTGATCAAGGACCTCGGGCCCGGAGGGTTTCACGGCCGGCTCATGGGGAAAGCCGGATCCGTCGCGGTGCCGAGGCCGGCCGGACTGCCGCCACAAATCGCGGTGGAAGCAACGGAGTTCAACGGGACGAACAACTTTGTTGAGCTGCCTCCGAACATTTTCAATGGCCTGACAAACGCCACCGTGGAGGCCTGGGTGAAGTGGGAACGACTCGGCGAGCCGGGCTGGAACCGTGTATTCAACTACGGAACCGGGGGCAAGGACTTGAGCATCGGGACGAGGGGCAAGGACGGTTTGTGGTTCGTGATCTCGGACCGTGGCAAGCTCCACGAAATCACAATTCCCGGAGCATTGCGGATCGGAGAATGGACCCATGTGGCGGCAGTCAGCGGTCAGCAGGGAATGCGGCTTTACCTGAATGGTGTGCTCGGCGGCACCAATGACTTCACCGGCAGCTTTGCTTCCCTGAACAGCGGGGAACTCAATCGCCTGGGCAGGACCGTGTCGATCAACCCCACCGATCTGCCGTTCAAGGGTCAGATGGACGAGGTGCGCGTGTGGAGCGTGGCCCGCACCGAGCCCCAGATCCGTGAGACGATGCAGATCGAACTGAAGGGCGACGAGCCCGGTCTGGTGGGCTGCTGGCCGATGAACCAACTGGACCGCCCGCCCCACGAACTGAACGACGTGATGGACCAAATCGCGGAGCAACCCGTTTACGCGCTGTTTTCCGATTCCACTGGAGCCGTGTGGATGGGGTTGTCGGACGGGCTCATGCGCTACGCGAAGGACGCGAGCGGTTCCGCCACCAATGCGATTACGCGGATTGACACGGTGAACGGGCTCGGCTTCGGCGCCGTAAGCAGCATTGCCGAAGCAACCGATGGCACGCTTTGGTTTGGCACCTATCAAGGCGGTCTGGTGAGCATGAAACCCGCGGGAACTTACGGCACCAATATGTGGCGGCGGTTTGACACTGAGGATGGCTGGCTCGGGACGACGGTGATCTCCCTGGCGACGGCGAGCGACGGCTTGGTTTGGGTGAACACCCGTGGGGGAGGCCTGTTCCAGTTCGACGGCACGGCCTTCATCGCCTACCAACCGGCCGACGGTCTGGCCGGCCCTCAGGTCCAGTCGTTGCTGATCGACTCGAACGGCGCAGGAGATCTGTGGGTCGGCACCGCCTACGGTGCCCAGCGCCTCGATATCACCTCCGTGGCCAGCTACGGCACAGGTGACGGCCTGGACGCGGGCAGTGTGATCCAAATCGCCTCCACCGCCGACAACAGCGTCTGGTGTCTTACGGCGACGATGGAGATGCGCCAGAGCGGTGAGGCCAAGCTGTCGCGGTTCGACGGACGCCAACTCCACAAGTTGAGCGTCTCCGACGGATTGGCGGGCGGTCATCCCAACACGCTTTACGTGGATACCGATGGCTCGCTGCTGGTGGGCGACTGGAACGCGCCTATTGCCCGCTACCAGCCCAGCCAGGAAACGGGCACCCGACCACGATTCGAAGTCGTTGAAGGATCATCGCCGGTTTCCGCACTGGTGCGATCTTCCATCGGCGAGTTGTGGATCGGCGAAGACCGGGGGGTCAAGCCCCTGGGTGCAATGGAACCGTCTGCAGCCGGCAAGATTGGGTCGATTCAGATGGCGCGTTTGGGAGTGGATGGGCAGATGTGGTTCACTGGGCTTGGCAAAGGCGTCTATCGCACGGACGGAACGAACTTCGTCAATTTTGACACCTCTGCAGGCCTGCCCGCGGGCGTGATCACTGCGATGCAACCGCTCCCCGACGGATCGTTGCTGGCAATTGCAGGGAACAGGGGCGTCCGGCTGGAGGGTGACCGGTTTGTTCCCTGGCCGGCCAACCATGCGCGTCTGAAGCGGAGTTTTCTCACCGACGTCGCCTATGACGCGCGGGGTATCACCTGGCTGGGCACCAGTGAAGGTCTCTATTTCACTGACGGCACCGCCTGGACGAGAGTTGATGAGCGGGATGGTCTCGCTCAGAACATGGTCACCCGGATTCACCCGGCCGGGGACGGCACCGTCTGGCTGGGCACGAAGGACAAGGGCCTGTCCCGATACCGCCGCACGCAGCGCACTCCCAACAGCCCGTCCCTCCACCTGACAACCGACCGCGAATACCGCGATCTGGCGGCCCTGCCCAAGATCACCGCCGGCGAACGCGTGACCTTCAACGTCGGGGTGGTCGATTTCAGAACCGTGCCCGCGAAGCGACAATACCGCTGGCAGTTCGTCGAAGGCCGTCGGACCGCCGCCGAGCTGAAGGACGGCTGGGAAACTCCCGGCACGGAGAACAGTCGCGTGGAAACTTTCAAGCAGGCCGGCTTTCAGACCGTGGCGGTGCAGTTCATTGACCGTGATCTGAACTATTCGCCGGTCACCCTGGCGACCCTGCAGGTGGTGCTCCCGTGGCACCAGAACCTGGCGGTCATGGCGCCCGCCGGCGCGGTGGTGCTGGGCTTGTTTGGCTGGGCGCTGATCGCCCGTGCGCTGGTCAATCGCCGCAAGCGCGAGGCGGAGCAACTGCGCGAACAGATGCTCGAACAGGAAAAATCCGTACGGCTCGCGCTCGAATCCAAGAACGCAGAGCTCGAAGTGGCCCGCCGGGCGGCCGATGAGGCCAACCGGGCCAAGAGCACCTTCCTGGCAAACATGTCCCACGAGCTGCGCACGCCGCTCAATGCCATCATCGGCTATTCAGAAATGCTCCAGGAGGAGTCGGCGGATGTCGGCCAGGAAAGCTTCGTCCCCGATCTCCAGAAGATCCACGGCGCCGGCCAGCACCTGCTCGGGCTCATCAACGACGTGCTCGACCTCTCCAAGATCGAGGCGGGCAAGATGACCCTGTTCCTCGAGGAGTTCGATCTCCACAAGGTCCTGCGCGAGGTCGAGTCCACCGTCCAGCCCCTGATCCGGAAGAACGCCAACACGCTCGTTGTCGAGTGTCCGGAAGACATCGGCACCATGCACGCCGACCAGACCAAGGTGCGGCAGATCCTCTTCAACCTCCTTTCGAACGCCGCGAAATTCACCGAGAAGGGATCGATCCGGCTGCAGGTGACACGTGAATCCGTGGTGCGTAATCAAGGTTCGGCCGCTCCCGCAGAGCCTCACGCTTCACGCATTACGTTTCACGTCCAGGACACCGGCATCGGGATGACCGCCGAGCAGCTGGGCAGGCTGTTTGAAGCCTTCCAGCAGGCCGACGTCTCCACCTCCCGCAAGTTTGGCGGCACCGGTCTGGGCCTGGCAATCAGCCGCCGGTTTGCCCGCCTGATGGGCGGGGAGCTGACCGCGGCCAGCCAATCCGGCCAGGGCACCACCTTCACCGTCGAACTCCCCGCCGTGGTGGCGGACCCCAACAAGCCCGCCGACACCACGCGAGTGATCGCCAGTCCCACCGCCACCGCCAGCGATGGACCGGTCATCCTGGTGATCGATGATGACGCCAACGTGCGGGAACTGATCCACCGCTCGTTGACCAGGGAGGGATACCGGGTGGAACTGGCCGCCGACGGCAAGACGGGCCTGGAGCTGGCCGCGCGGCTTCAGCCGCGGGCCATCACCCTTGACGTGATGATGCCCGAGATGGACGGCTGGACGGTGCTGGGCAGGCTCAAGGCCGATCCGAAGACCGCTGACCTGCCCGTCGTGATGGTCACGATCGTCGATGACAAGAATCTCGGCTTCTCGCTGGGTGCGGTCGATTATCTCACCAAGCCAATCGACTGGCACCGCCTGCGCGAAGTGCTCGGCCGGTATCGCGGCCCGGGTCCGGCCGCCAGCGTGCTGGTGATCGAGGACGACGCCGACACCCGGGAGATGCTCACGCGCAATCTGGAGAAGGAAGGCTGGACCGTCCGCCACGCGGCCAACGGCCGGCTGGGCCTGCTCCGGATGAACGAAGCGCTGCCCGCATTGATCCTGCTGGACCTGATGATGCCCGAGATGGACGGCTTCGAGTTCATGGAAGAGTTCCGCCGGCATCAGGCGTGGCGGAGCATCCCCGTGATTGTCGTCACCGCCAAGGAACTCACCAAGGAGGATCATGGGCGCCTCAATGGCTCGGTGGCTCGGATCATCGAAAAGGGCACCTTGACCACCCGGCAACTTCTGGCCGAGATAGGCAATGCGATGAAGGAGAAGACGGGGAAGTGACGGCTCCGAAAACCCGATCGGGCCGGGAACAACCGGCGTACCGGAAAGACGGCTTTGATTCACCGGAATCCGGCCTCGGCAACCTACCGTCGCTGGGCAACGGATTATTCTGGGAGAACAGGATTGAAAAAGTGCCCTTATGACAGGTACAAGAGTGACCATGGCTTTCAGATTCCCCGGGAATACTCTGGGAAAAATCCGTCGGCATTGGGAACCGCGATTCAAGACCCTTCGGAACCGCTCCCTCATTGCCGTAATCGGCATTGGAGTGTTGACGACGATTTGTCCGGCATTTGGAGCGGAGGACCTTGACACCCTGAAAGAGGAATTTCGCAGGCTACAGGAGGAAAACAGCAGGCTGAAGCAGAAACTGGATGCCCAGGCAGGCGCGATCAAGACCCTGACGGACCGCATGGAGGTGCTCGAACAGAAGCCCCGGCCGGCAACGCCACAACCTGCCGCGGAAGACGACCACGGGATGGAGATGGGGCTCGATCCCGCGGAGGGTTCACCCAGCCTGACCCTGCATTGGTTCGGGGACGTCAACTACCGCGCGGGCGGCAAGATCCGCGGCGGCGAAGAACTGCCCAATTCCTTCAGCCTCGGACAGCTCGGTCTCATGGCCAATTCGAAGCTCTCGGAGCGAGTCAGCGTGATGTCCGAGATCGTCTTTCAATACAAGGATGACGAATCGGCCTCCACCACGATTGAGCGGCTGCAGCTTCAGTATCACGCCAATGACCTCTTCAACTTCCGCCTGGGCCGCACCCACACGCCGTTCGGCTACTGGAACGAAACCTTTCATCATGGCACATGGTTTCAATCCACCGCCCTGCGCCCGGAACTGCTGCGTTTCCACGACGGCGGTTCCGTCGTGCCGATCCACTCCGTCGGCGTCGAGATGTATGGCTACCAGCCGACCAAGCTGGTGGACCTCCACTACAATGTCGGCTTGGCCAACGGGCGCGGGCTGAAGTACACGGACACGGTGGATGTCCAGGACCTCAACGATCACAAGGCCGTTTACGGCGTGCTCAGCCTTCAGCCCGCCGCGGTCCCGGGGCTGCGATTCGGCGTGAACGCCTACGGAGACGTCATTCCGCCCGACGCCGCCGTGGCCGGCCGGAACGGCGAGATCGACGAACTGATCGCCGGCGCCCATGTCACCTACCTGCGGGACAACTTTGAGCTGTTGCTGGAAGGGATGCGCATCGAGCATGACGACGAGGCGGGCAACCGGCGCCACACGACGTGGGGCGCCTACGCACAGGTGGGCTACCAGTTGAAGCGCTTCAAGCCCTACTACCGGTTCGACATCCTCGACGTGGGCGAGGGTGACCCGTTCTACGGCCCGCTGGTCGTTGACGTCCGGCGCCACACGTTCGGCATCCGCTGGGATTTCATCACCTGGGCCGCCCTCAAGCTGGAGTATCATCACGTGGACCAGGACGGACTGGACAATCCCCACGCCTTCTACACCCAGGCCACCTTCACCTATTGAAATGAACTCCCCCATCCGCAACCTGCTGATCGGCGTCCTCTGGGTGGGACTCACCGTCGCGGTGCACGGGGCGGACGTAGCCATCGTCGTCAATCCGGACAACCCGGTGGACGAGCTCTCGTTCAAGGATCTGCGCGCCCTTCTGGAACTGCAGCAGCAGTTCTGGAAGAACGGCAACCGGGTGTCCCTGGTCACTCTGAAGGCCGGCCTGCCGGAGAAGGAACTGGTGCTGAAGAAGGTCTATTTCCGTACGGAGGATGCGCTGAACCGCTACTGGATGAACCGCATGTTCAAAGCGGAGATCGCCACCATCCCCAAGGCCCGCGCCTCGAGCGATGAAGTGAAACAGGTCGTCAGCCGGCTGCCCAACGGCATTGGGTTCATTGACGCGACGACGGTTGATGCGTCGGTCAAGGTGCTGCGCATCGAAGGCCGGCTGCCCGGTGAAGCCGGCTACATCCTGAGCGCCACGGACGAAACCTGAGCGCGTAGGCCATGCGGGTGCGCACCAAAATCCTCGGCTTCTGCCTGCTGCTCTCGCTCCTGCCGCTGGTCGTCATCGGAATCCTCTCCAACCGCATCGGCACGGCCGCAGTGGCGGAGGGACTCGGCAACAGCTTCAAACAGAGCGCGGCCGACACCATCCGCGAGGTGGACCGGGTGCTGTTCAGCGCCGACCGGGATGTGCAGGCATGGGCGAAGCTCGGCGTGATGCAGGACATCCTGATTCCCGAGAAGCATGTCGAGATCACAGCCTTCCTTTTTGGCCTCAACCGGCAGTATCCGGAGTTTTCCAGCATCCAGCTGATCGATCGCGACGGGGTGGTGGTTGCCGCCAGCAAGCCCGAGCTCATCGGCCGGTCGCTGCCGAACGCTGACTACGCCCAGGCATTGGCCGGTCGCCGGATGTTGAGCGATGACCGGCTGGATCCCATCGACGGCAAGCGGGTGGTGCGTTTCGTGTTTCCGGTCCATGAGATCTTCGACGAAACGCAGATCATCGGCGTGCTGGAAGCGGAATGGCGGCTCGATCACCTGCACGAGATCATCAATCCCGACGAGGAGTACCGGATGTTCCTCATTCAAAAGGACGGTCGCGTCCTGTTTGCCTCCGAACGGAGGGATCCGGACGTCTACCGGCAGAACTTCATCGAACGCAACGTCGAGGCCGCCCGCCTCGCGGTGGCCGGCCAAACCGGCGCGAGAATCGGTGCGGATGAGAACGGTTCCCCCTCACTGATTGGCTACAGCCGGTCACAGGGCTTTCCCGGTTTCGAGGGGTTCGGTTGGTCCGCGCTGGTGATGCAGGATGCCGAGGTGGCCCTCGCGCCCATCCGACGGCTCGAACGATCGGTGGTGACCCTGGGTCTGATCATGGTCGTCGTAGTCGTGGTGGTCGTGGTCCTCATCACCCGGAAGGTAAACGGACTGATCGGTGATTTCTCCCGGGTCGCCGGCCGGGTTGCGGCCGGCGATTTCGAGTGCCAGGCCACCTATCGCTCGCGTGACGAGATCGGCGACCTGGTCCACACGTTCAACCGGATGATCCGCGACCTCAAGGAGCAGCGGGCGCAGCTGGTGGACAAGGACTACGTGGACTCCGTGATCCACACCATGAACGACAGCCTGATGGTCGTGGACACGTCGGGGGTGATCCGCACGGTCAACCGGGCCGTCTGCCGGCTGCTGAAGTACGGCGAACAGCGGCTGCCCGGTCACAACATCCGCGACATCCTCGTGTTGAACGGGGATGCGGCCGATCTGCCGGACGGGAAACTGATCGAGCGGCTGGTCGTGCTGAACACCGAGATGCGTTTCCGCCGGTCGGACGGGCAGGAGGTTCCGGTTTCGTTCTCCGGTACACTCCTGCGGGACAATCACCGCAATGTCATCGGAGTGGTTTGCGTGGGCCAGGACATCACCGACCGCAAACGGGTGGAGGAGGAACTGCGCCACGCCAAGGAGGCCGCCGAACTGGCCAATTCATACAAGAGCCAGTTCCTGGCGAACATGAGCCATGAACTTCGCACGCCGCTGAATGCCATCATTGGCTACTCGGAGATGCTGCAGGAGGAGGCGGTGGACATGGAGCTGGAGGGATTCTGCTCCGATCTGCAGAAGATACACGGTTCGGGCCGGCACCTTCTGGGCCTGATCAACGACATCCTCGATCTCTCCAAGATAGAGGCGGGCAAGATGACGCTGTATGTCGAGGAGTTTGACGTCGCATCCATGCTGGAGGACGCCCGGGCAACGTTCGATCCGCTGATCCGCAAGAATGGCAATCAACTGCTGGTGGAATGTCCGGAGAACGTCGGAGCGATCCACACGGATCTCACGAAACTTCGCCAGATCCTCTTCAACCTGCTGTCCAATGCCAACAAGTTCACCGATCACGGCAGGATCAAGGTGGCCGTGGCGAGGATCGAGGCTCCTTCCCCGGATGATCCGGTGGCGGAGGATGTGGATGCCAACGACCCGGCGCCCCGGATCGTGTTCCAGGTGAGCGACACCGGCATCGGCATGACTTCCGAGCAGATGAGCCGCCTGTTCACCGCGTTCACCCAGGCGGACGAATCGACGGCGAAAAAGTACGGGGGCACCGGCCTCGGACTGACGATCAGCCGGAAGTTCTGCGAAATGATGGGCGGCCGGCTTTCCGTCAGCAGCGAGCCCGGAGCGGGGACCACTTTCACCGTGACGCTGCCCGTCCGCGCGGCCGAACCGCCCGGTGCGCCCGCCAGATCCACCGCCTCCCAGAAGGAGAAGGGCTCGGGTATCGCGGTGCTTTCGATCGACGACGACGCCAACGTTCGGGAACTGATGATCCGTCACCTGAGTCGCGAGGGCTATGACGTTGAGACGGCCGCCAGCGGCCAGGAAGGTCTTCGGCGGGCGCGTGAGCTTCGGCCGGCAGCCATCACGCTGGATGTCATGATGCCCGGCATGGACGGATGGGCAGTGCTGAGCGCCATGAAGTCCGATCCCGCGCTTGCTGACATTCCCGTGGTCATGGTCAGCGTCGTGGACGACAAGAATCTCGCCTTTTCGCTGGGCGCCACCGACTACGTGACCAAGCCGGTGGAGTGGCACCGCCTCAGCCAGCTGCTGCGGAAGTACGCCCACTCGCCGGGCAGCGGCGGGCCGCTGCTGATCGTTGAGGATGATCCGGACACGCGGGCACTGCTCGCCCGGCAGCTGGCAAGGGAAGGGTGGAGCGTTCGCGAGGCCGCCAATGGCGTCCTGGGTCTGGAGCAGCTCCGGAGCGGCCCGCCCGCACTCATACTGCTGGACCTCATGATGCCGGAGATGGACGGTTTTGAATTCATGGAAACCCTGCGCACGGACCAAAACTGGCGCAACATTCCGGTCATCATCATCACCGCCAAGGATCTGACCGCCGAGGAGCGGGAACGGCTCAACGGCCAGGTCATCAAGATCATCGAAAAGGGCACCCTGTCCATCTCCGATCTGGCAGCGGAAATCGCCGCCTCCATCCAGCGAAACCTTTCATGGGAAATCTGAACGCGCACCGCTACCATACCACTCAACCCCAACCACTCCAAAACATGGCCCGCATCCTTCTGGTTGAAGACAACGAAATGAATCGCGACATGCTCTCCCGCCGGCTGCAGCGGCGGGAGCACCAGGTCTCCCTTGCCGTTGACGGACAGGAAGCCATCGACAAGGCCCGTGCGGAAAAGCCGGATGTCATCCTCATGGACATGAGCCTGCCGGTGGTTGACGGCTGGGAGGCCACCCGCCAACTGAAGGCGGACGACGCCACCAAATCCATTCCCATCATCGCATTGACGGCGCATGCCATGGCCAGCGACGAGCAGCGGGCACGCGAGGCGGGCTGCGACGATTTTGACACCAAACCCATCGAGCTGCCCCGGCTGCTGGAAAAGATACAACGGCTGCTCTCATCCCCGTAGCCCATCTCCGTGTCCGATCCCCATCCCAAAAGCTCGCTCGGCAGCGAGGAGAAATTCCAGCTCGCGCGGGTGCGCCACGACCTGCGCACGCCGATCAACCACATCATCGGCTACAGCGAGATTCTGCTCGAAGACGCCCAGGATCAGGTGCCGGACGAGTTTCTGGGCGACCTGCAGCGGATCCACAGTGCAGGCCAGCAGCTCGTGGCGCTGATCAACCGCTATCTCGGGGACGATTCGTTCATGACCATCCGACGTGACCTCCATCAGCTCTGTCACGAACTGCGCACACCGGCCAATCACATCATCGGCTATGGCGAGCTGCTGCTGGAC
>DNDP01000371.1:16891-22072 GCA_003484235.1 Verrucomicrobiales bacterium | reverse complement strand
CATGCCACCCAGTTCCTCAAGAAGGCCGCCACCGACGCCAGCAGCGGCCGGCATCGGGGCGAGGCCTGGTCCAGGATTCACAGCAGCCTCATGCATCCGGCCACCCGGCACGACGTGTTCTATTCCGAGCGCGGCCGCATCCTGCTCGCGGACGACGACGCCGGGAACCGGGAACTGCTCCAACGGCGGCTGGAGAAGCTCGGCTACTCGGTCGTCACCAGCTCCGACGGTGTCGAGGCGTTGAAACGGCTCAAGGAGGACGCGTTCGATCTCGCCCTGCTGGACATGGTGATGCCGGGTCTCGACGGACCCGAGTTGCTGGCGGAGATCAAGGAGGATGCACGATTGCAGAATCTGCCGGTAATCATGATTTCAGCCCTGGACCAGATGGAGGGCATCGTCCAATGCATCGAACTCGGGGCCGAAGACTACCTGGCAAAGCCGTTCAACCCAGTGCTGCTGCGTGCCCGCATCGGAGCGGCATTGGAGAAGAAACGCCTGCGCGACTGGGAAAAGGTCTACACGAAGCAGATCGAGGAGGAGCAGAAGCAGTCTGAACGGCTGCTGCTGAACGTCCTGCCCGGCCCCATCGCGGACCGGTTGAAGCAGGGCGAGGCGACCATCGTTGACAGTTTTCCCGAGGCCACGGTGCTGTTTGCCGATCTCGCCGGATTCACCAGCATGTCACTGCGGATTCAACCCAAGCTGGTGGTCCGGCTGCTGGATGAGATCTTCACCGCCTTCGACGCGCTGGCGGACCGGCACGGGCTCGAGAAGATCAAGACCATTGGCGATGCCTACATGGCCGTGGCCGGCCTGCCCCTGCCCCGCTCCGATCACGCGATGGCTGCCGTCCGCATGGCGCTCGACCTGCACGCAGCGCTTGAAGACTTCAACAAGGAGCACAGCACTGAGCTGGAAATGCGTGTGGGCGTGAACTCGGGCCCGGTGATCGCCGGAATCATCGGCCGGAAGAAGTTCATCTACGACCTTTGGGGCGACACCGTGAACACCGCCAGCCGCATGGAATCCCACGGCGAACCGGGCAGGACCCAGATCACCGAGGCAACTTCACTGCTGCTCGGGAAGGATTTTGTGCTGTCACCCCGGGGCACGGTGATGATCAAGGGCAAGGGCGAACTGAAAACGTGGTGGGTGGAGCGGGAGCAGTAGCAGCGAGCGCGTCACTGCGCCTTCTTGTGACGCAACCGGTCGAGCGCCACCGCGAGGATGATCACGGTGCCGATGATGATTTCCTGAAAGTAGTTCGGCCAGCCCATGAGCTGCGAACCGCTGCGCAGGGTTGTCATGATCAACGCGCCGACCATCGATCCGGCCACGCTGCCGGCGCCACCGCTCAGGCTGGCGCCGCCGATCACCACCGCCGCGATGATGTCCAGCTCAAGGCCGATCGCCACCGTCGGGTCGCCCTGGCCCAGACGCGTCATCTGCATCAACCCGGCGAGCCCGAAGTAGAGCCCGGCGAGCGCGTAGATCACGACCTTGGTCCGTTGCACGCGGATGCCGCACAGCCGGGCGGTCGCCTCGCTGGAACCGATCGCAAAGACATATCGGCCGAAGACGGTGTGCTTCAGGAGAAACGCGGTCACCACCGCAAGCACGGCGGCAATCAAAACCCCCGGCGGCAGCGGCAGAAATGAGTCGGGCGCCCGCAGGGCCATCAGGTTCAACAGCGGCGTTTCCGGGAAGTTCACCGTCTGGTTGCCCCCCAGCCACTTGGCCGCCCCCCGGGCGATCGTCATCATGCCAAGGGTGACGATGAATGGCATCATCCGCAGGCCGGTGATCACTGCCCCGTTGGCAAATCCCACCAGCCCGCCGACCGCCACGGTGATCAGCACCACGCCGAGTCCGGCCGCCCAGTCGGTGTTGAGGAGCTGCGCCCCCACCACGCTGCACAGTGCCACCACCGAGCCCGCGGACAGGTCAATGCCGCCGCTGATGATGATCAGCGTCATCCCCAGCGCGCCCAACGCGACAATCACCGTCTGGGTGAGCACAATCTTGGCGTTGGCGCCGCCAAGGAAGGCCCGGAGCCCGAACAGCTCCGCCTCGCCCATCGCGGCAAAGAAGCTCATCGTCTCGTCACCGGAGAATTCGCGGTGATCGGCCACGTCCTTCCAGGCCAGCAGACCGGAAAAAATGAGGACGACAAAGACCAGCCCAACCAACGGGCCGAGGGTGTTCAAGTGCTTGCGCCAGGAAATTCTCATGCGGGGGAGTGACCAAGAACAAAGGTGAAAGGACCAGAAAAGGACCAATTGGCAACAACCAGCCCACCCTGCAGCTGGGCTACGGTGAATCGGTCAAACTTGGAGCCCGTCATCTGGAGATTCATCTTTCCTTGGTCCTTTGACATTTGCCCTTTCGTCCTTCGTTCCTCATTTCTGCCCCGTCGCCACCGCGATGATCTCGTGCTCGGACCAGTCGCCGACCGGTCGGATGCCCGAAAGCACGCCCCGGCACATCACGCCAATGCGGTCGCACACCCCCAGCAGTTCCGGCAGGTAGGAACTGACGAAGATGACCGACTTACCCTGCTCCGCGAGCTGGTTCATGATCTGATAAATCTGCTGTTTGCTGCCGACGTCGATGCCGCGGGTCGGTTCATCGAGCAGCAGGATGTCCGCGTCGTGGTGCAGCAGCCGGCCGATGGCGATCTTCTGCTGGTTCCCGCCGCTCAATTCGCCGACGGCCTGGCCGGGCTCCCGCGCCCGCACCCCAAGCCGGCCCATCAAGCCGGCTGAAGCGGCATGCTGCCGGCGCCGGCTGATCCAGCCAAACAGGCTGAAAGGCCTGAAGCGCGTGAGGCACAGATTGTCGGCCAGCGACTGCTCCAGCATCAAGCCCTCTTCCTTGCGGTTTTCGCTGACCATCCCGATGCCGTTGCGCCAGGAACCGCGGGGCGAACGGCGCGTCAGGTCGCGATCCAGATACAGCACCCGGCCGCGCTGGATGCGGTCGAGGCCGAACACCGCCCGCAGGGTCTCCGTCCGGCCGGCACCCACGAGGCCGGCGATCCCCAGCACCTCGCCACGACGCAGCTCGAGCGTCACGTCGGCGGGTTTGCCGATGCCGGCCAGCTGGTGGACGTCGAAGATCACCTTCTCCGGCCGGCGCGCATGGGGCGGATAGATGTCGGCGATCTCGCGTCCGACCATCAGGTGGATGATCTCGTCGAGCTTCGCCCCGGCCATGCGGCCGGAGCCGACGCTCTCGCCGTCGCGCAACACTGTGAACCGGTCGGCGATCTCCTGGCATTCCTCGAGGAAGTGGCTGATGTAAACGATGCTCACGCCGCGTTCCCGGAGCTGCCGGATCACGCGAAAGAGGTTCTGCGTGTCCACCCGCGAGAGGCTGCTCGTCGGCTCGTCCATGATCAGCACCTTCGGCTCGGTGACAAGCGCGCGTGCGATCTCGACGAGCTGCTGCTCGGCGATCGTCAATTCCCCGACCGGCACATCGAGCGGGATGTGATGCTCCAGCTCGTCCAGCGCGCGGATCGCGGCCTTGCGATGCGCCCGGCGGTCGATGCGCCCCAACCGCGACGGCTCGCGTCCGAGGAGGATGTTCTCCTCGGCGTTCAGGTGCGGGGCGAGATTCAACTCCTGATAGATCATCGCCACGCCGGACTCGCGGGCGTGCAGCGGATTGCCGGGGCGGAAGGGAATCCCTTCGAGCGCGATCGAACCGGCATCGGGTTTCAACGCGCCGCTGAGGATCTTCATCAACGTGCTCTTGCCGGCGCCGTTCTCGCCGATCAAGGCATGCACCTCGCCGCGCTCGACGGCAAACGACACGCCGCGCAGGGCCTTGGTCGCGCCAAAGGCCTTGTGGACGTCGGTCATCTGGAGGCGGGGAGCGGGCATGTGAGGGCGGATCGTGGAGTTGGAATGCGGAGTGGCTGGCGAGGACGGTAGTCAGTGAGCGGAGATCAGTAATCAGTGGGCAGTGGGCGGCGTGGCGTGGCGTATCGCAGAGTGGCACTCTGCCGTATCGCAGTTTGCCAAACTGCACGCGGTGGATGGACGGCGCCGGTCCGGCGTTGCGGGCGATCGGCCGAATGCCATTCGGCGACACGGCAGCTTGCCAACCTGCGCTACGGCGAACGAAACGCCGCGCAGGGCCTTGGTCGCGCCAAAGGCCTTGTGGACATCGGTCATCTGGAGGCGAGGTGCGGGCATGTGAGGGCGGATCGTGGAGTTGGAATGCGGAGTGGCTGGCGGAGACGGTAGTCAGTGGACCGGGATCAGTAAGTAGTAAGCTGTGGGCAGTGGCTGGCGCGAATAAGAGCCGGGGGTTGCCGAAATCGCGCCAGCGTCCTGGAGTGCGGTGCTGTTGCACCGCTTTGTGGCGGGCGCGCCCGGCGGCAGGCTCGCTTTCGTTCCACAGGGCTCGCTCCCGAAAGCGGCGGAGCACCACCGCAGTCCAAAACCTGGCGGAGATCCGAGGCGATTGTCTCACGGTCGATCATCAGAGACATCATTCGACCCGGTTGTGTAAACCTCCCGGGTGCTGGCTTTGGTTGGAATCAAAACGCCGATCGTCACGCAGGCAAACAGCACAGCCGCCGCAACAATTCCGATAACACCCGCCATCCGGTTGGAATGCACCAGGAACCAACGCGGCCCCCATGCAGTGAGGCTGAACAAGGTGACATGCTGGACTGAAGTTTCCTGAAACGAAAAGACTTCGTCCAAGTCTTCGGATTCAACGGTTGGCTCGGGCGAGTTGACCGAGGGCCTCAACGCAGCCAATTCAGCCTCGGAAACTGGCGTTGGAATCGTGGTCATCCGCCAGCACGCCAATACAAGCGGAACGAGCAAAAGGCCGGTGACCAGAACCGCCTTCCACCCGTGGGATGCCAAATTGTGAGACAAGTGTTGCAAGAGATGCATAGGAGCGTAGCAGCTGATCGTGACCTGTGTATCACTTCAAATACTTCTCCAACGGTGGATAGAGGAGTTCCTGCACGGACTCGTCGTCCATGTTCTCCTTGGTGACGAGCACCACGCCGGTGTCGATGCGTTTCTCCACCGCCTTGCCCTGCAGGTGTTCGACCATCGTCATCACGCCCTTGTAACCCATGAAGAGCGGGTTCTGCACCACGAGCCCCTGCACGTCGCCGGCCTTCAGGTCCGCCACCGACTGGCTGCCGGC
>DNDP01000371.1:15397-16597 GCA_003484235.1 Verrucomicrobiales bacterium | reverse complement strand
GCCATCGTCATGCCGATGGTGGAATTCTCGTTCGGACAAAAGATGCCATCAACTTCCTGGCCGAACCGCCGCAGCAAATTCTGCGACGCCTGATACGAGGTCTCGCGCGTCGGGCCGGCGTATTGGTCGCTCGAGATCAGCTTGATCTCCGGATGCTTCGCCAGCGCTTCGAGAAAGCCTTTCTCGCGCGCCTCGGTGCTCGCCGAGCCGACGGCGTAGCGCAGCAGAATCACCTTGCCCTTGCCGCCAAGCAGTTTTGCCATCTGTTCGCCGGCCATCTGACCGCCCTTGTAGTTGTCGGTCGCGACGAAGCTCACATAATCGTCGGCTTCGAGGCCGGAGTCGATGATCACCACGGGCACGCCGGCTTTCTGGGCGTTCTGCATCGGGCGGACGAGCGCCTTGGAGTCGAGCGGCGCCAGCACGATGCCGCTCACGCGCCGGACCATGAAGTTCTCGACGACCTGGATCTGCTGGTCGCGGTCGTCCTCCTTTAGCGGGCCCTTCCAGATGACGTTGGCGCGGATGCCCTGGTCGGCGAGCTCGAGCTTCGCCTTCATGGCGCCGGCGTGGATGGACTTCCAAAACTCATGGGTGGTGCCCTTTGGCACGACGGCGATGTTCAACGGCCGGTCGGCTGCGTGGCTGAACAGGGGGAGTGCGACCAGAGCGGCGGCGACAAGGCAGCGCCGGAGAAACGATGCGGGGTTCATGCGCCCGAGGCTAGCGAGCTGGCGAAAGACCGGCAACGGACAAAATCGATGGGCGGCCGAAAGACACGGCAAACCAACGGACGTAGACCAATGAGCAAGGCCAAAACCCAAATGACAAAGGAGAGGCGACCGGCAAGGCGAGGCTTGCCGGCGGCGGGGCGGCGACGTAATCGTTGCCCATGATTACCCGACGACTGTTCACCGGACTCCTCGCGGGCACCCTGATGCCGGGTTGCCTGGCGTGCCTCAACCATGCCGTGGCCGCCGATCAGACGACCGTTTATGTCGGCACCTACACCGGCAAGCAAAGCAAAGGCATCTACGCCTTCGATTTCGACACCACCACCGGCAAGGCCGGCGAGTTACGGCTGGTTGCCGAGGTGGCCAGCCCATCGTTTCTGGCAATGCATCCCAAGGGCAACGTGCTCTATTCGGTCAACGAGCTCAATGAGTTCGACGGCAGGAAGGGCGGCGGGCTGAGCGCGTT
>DNDP01000371.1:0-15077 GCA_003484235.1 Verrucomicrobiales bacterium | reverse complement strand
GGCCAACTACGGCGGTGGCAGCGTGATTTCCTACCAACTGGAGTCTGACGGCCGGATCGGCGCGCAGGCGTCCTTTGTCCAGCATGAAGGATCGAGCGTGAACCCGAACCGGCAAAAGGCGCCCCACGCGCATGGCATCTACCTCGACCAGGCAGCGCGCTTCGCGTTCGTGCCGGATCTCGGCATGGACAAAGTGCTCGTCTACCGGTTTGACGCCACCACCGGGAAGCTGACGCCGAACGATCCCGCCGGCGTCGCGATTGAACCGGGCTCGGGACCACGGCATTTCGCACTGCATCCCACCAAGCCCCTGGCCTGGTCCCTGAATGAGATGGTTTCGACGATCACTTCGCTGAAATACGACCCGGTCAGAGGCACATTGGAGCCCACCACGACCGTTTCCACCCTCCCGGCCGGCCCGGTCGCCGGCAACAGCACCGCCGAAATCTTCGTTCATCCGAACGGAAAGTTCCTCTATGCCTCGAATCGCGGGCACGACAGCATTGCCGTCTTCCAAATCGACGGAGAGGCCGGTGCGCTGACGCCGGTGCAGCACGAGCCAATAGCCGGCCGGACTCCGCGCAGCTTTGTGCTGGATGCCGGCGGGCGCTGGCTGCTGGCGGCCGGGCAAAGTTCGGACACGATCGCCATCTTTCGGCTGGACCCGGAAACCGGCAGGATCACCCGGACGGGCAACCCGATGACCGCGCCCACGCCGGTTTGTCTGGTTTTTGCCGCCCGCTGAGGTGCCCGGACCGGTTCGAGGGTGCCACTTTCAGGTTGATTCCCCAGCAAAAGTGTGGTGAATGTCCCCGCGTTAATGGCAGCTGATGGATCCACAATCTGTGAAAATCATCATTGAACGGGTGTTCAGGGTGTTGATTTGCGAGCCCGCAGTTTGGCGACAGGTCTGTTGAGTTCAGTCAGAGGCAATCAAATCAAAGTAATGAGCACAAAACTCTTCGTCGGCAACCTGGCCTTCAAGGTCACGGAAAACGATCTGCAAACCATATTCTCCGAATACGGAACGGTTTCGGAAGCCCTGGTCATGTTGGACCGCCAAACCGGTCGTTCCCGTGGCTTCGGTTTCGTCACCATGGAATCCGCGGAAGCGGCCCAGGCTGCAACCGAGGCCCTGAACGGCTCCCAGTACGAGGGCCGCCCTCTCACCGTCAATGAAGCCCGTCCCCGCGAGGAACGCCCCCCGCGTCGTGAAGGTGGCGGCGGCTACGGCGGCGGCGGTGGTGGTGGTGGTTACCGCGGCGGTGGCGGTGGCGGCGGCGGTGGCCGTGACCGGGATCGTGACCGCGGAGGCCGTGGTGGTGGCCGCGAGTGGCACTGAGCCAATTCGAGATTCTCAAAACGCACTGGTGAATTTCACCAGTGCGTTTTTTTTTGTGAGATACGCCGGATGAACGGAGCGAACGGCACCTCGAAGGCAGGCACCTATTCCTGAGATTCGGCGGTGATTTCATACACCACGTCCTCGAAATGGAACTCCATCCGGGCACCGACGGTGAGCCACTCTGCGATGGCAGGGTTCCGTTTCACCAGCGCAAAATATTGCGGCGAACCGAATTCCAACTTTATCCGCCGGGCGTCCGGATGCCGCTGAACCTCTGTGTCCAGCCAACCGGTCTCCGACAGATAAAACGTCTTGCCACCGACCACCCGTGACTGGGCGGCAAGCTGCGACGGAGTCATCACCCCTTGAACCGGCGCCGTGCCGCCACCTCCACCCCCGGCAGGTCCGGAAACCGCACCTGGCTGCCGGGAGGAACCCCTCTGAAACGAGGTCGTCGGCGCCGGAGAAAGGCCGTACCGTTGCATAAACACCTCGTCACTGGCAGCCGCATCGACCGGAGCCTGCGCGGCCTGGGCACGTTCGGCCCGGCGGGCTCTTCCTCCGAATCGCGAACTCAGCGTGGATGAGACGCCGGTCTGTTCGAGGCCCAGTGCCAGAATGCTTTCCCGGGAGTACTCGATGGCCGAGCGGCTTTCGGGTGTGAGCCGCAATGTCTGCAGGTCCCGCCGCACGCCCCGTCGTTCCTCATCCTCCACGATGAGCCATGCGGTGTAGGGTGTGACGATGCCGTGCTGCCGGGCCAGATGCGTAACCTCCTCCTTCAGTTCGGCATTCTCACCGCGCAGCCGGATTTCGTCGAGCAGCCAGCCGATTCGGCGGGTCGCCCACAGACGGGCGATGAACGCGTTTCCGGAGTCTTGGCGGGGCAGGTCGACATCTTCGGCAAACAGGACCTTCCTGCCGCCCGCCAAACCGGTCAGCTTTACGGCGCCCGACCCTGGTTTTGCGTAGCGGCCCACCACCAGCAGCTGTTCGCCGCTGAACAGGTCGGGAAGTCGCGAGGGCAGCACGCGGGTGACGCCGGCCCCTTCCGGCCACTCGACGACCACCCCGGTCAGGACCGGATCCTTGATCTTGGCGAAAAAGCTGGAGACCTTCACTTCGATGTCCTCGGAGGGGAGCACGTATTCGCTCGCGGCACGGGTTGCCTCGGTGATCCGATCCAGCAGGTGCGTATTCACGTCGGTGCCGATGCCAAAGCAGAAGATGCGCGTGTCGCTGTCCTTGTCCGGGGTGGCACTGGCCACAATGCGGTCGATGTTGGTTTCACCGACCGTGGGCAGTCCATCGGTCAGGAAGACAATCATCCGGGGTCGCCCGGCCAAGTCCTGCTCTTTGAGCGCATGACCGACTGCTCCCTGCGACTGGTGCGGCCCGCTGCCCGCCAGCATTCCCGGCAGCCGGAGCGCCTGCGTCAAGGCGTCAGCGATCGCGGTGCCTCCCAGCGGTTTCAGCTGCCCGATGAAGTCCCGGGCTTTCTCACGGTGCGGGCCGTCCGCCGGAGCCAGTTTCTGGAACAGTGGCTCGATGTCGGTGGAGAATCTGACGATCTCGAACCGGTCGCCGTGGTTGAGATTGTCGATGCAGAAATTGAGCGCGCGTTTCGCCTGATCGAGCTTGCCGCCGGCCATCGATCCAGAGGTGTCGATCACGAAGACCACATCCTTGGGCAGCACCTTGTCCGGGTCGGGAACAAGCCCGGGCGACGCCAGCAGCAGAAAATATCCGTCCTCCTCGTCGCCGTTGCGGTAGGCCAGCAGCGACATCCCCACCCCCTCGTTTTCACGGCTGAAGAAGAGTTCGAAATCGTGCTCCGCCCTTTCGCCGGAGGTCTCATAGCCAATGATCGCCCGTTTCTCGCCCGACCTGGAAATGTCCACGTCATGCGAAGGGGAGTAGATCGATTTCAGCGCCCTGTCTGCCTCAAAATCCACCTTCAGGGCCACGCGCTCGATGGGCTTTGCCGAGAACTTCTCCATCGACATCGGATACACAAAGCGCACCAGCCCGGCCTCCGATTTCAGCAGCTGTTCGTACGACAGCGTCACCCGTTTGGTCTCGTGCGGTTCAATCGGGAAGATGCGGACCTTGTAGAGATCCCGGTCGATGAACTCCAGCAGTGCCGGATCGCGCTGCCGCCGGACTATGTCCTCGTAGATGCCCCGGGCCTTGTCGGCTGCCAGCAGCTCGGCCTCGATCGGCTTGCCATTGACGTCCATGGTGAACTTTCGCAGCTGAGCGCCCTTCGGAGCCGGGAACAGAAACGTCCCCTCCAGCCGTCGGCCGGTGGGGTTTTTGAACTCCTGCACCACTTTGGTCGTCGCGAACTGCTCCTTGATCCGTGCGTCCACCCGGTGGGAAACCAGTTCCAGCACCATGCCCGGCCGAACTGGCGGGACGATCCGGGTGAGCGGTCGCGGGCCCGGTTCAGGTCCGGGCAGGATGAGGCGGTCGGGTTGACCGGGATCGGTGACGATGACGAGTCCCGCGGCGTAGCCCGAAACGGGCAGCAGGCCGGCAATCAGAAGCACGAGGAAGCAACGGAGCAGATTCATGCAGGGTTGGACGACGAGCCACCGCTGAATGCTCCCGGAAAGGAGCCCCCCGACCTCTCTCCGTCGGATGCGTCGAATCGGGCTCAGTCCCGGACCACGCCGCCCTGGATGTTCTGGCTCTGATAGTTGCTGAACGCCAGAATGATCATCATGATGCCGAGGAAGGTTCTCCCCACCGAGAACGCCCACAGAGCCACGGCTCCGGCACACACGACTCCGATCCACACGACCAGCTGGAGGCGGCGCGGGCCCATGACGTCGCGAATGATCTGACCACCATCGAGCGGCAGGATGGGAAGCAGATTGATGACGGTCCAAAAGAAATTCACATACAGAAGGAACTGGATCGCGAGGAAGGCAAAATAATCCTCCGGCAACCACACCTTTGAAACCAGCCAGACAACGACGCCCAGTGCAAAGCTAGCCGCCGGGCCCGCCGCACTGACCAAAATGCTCTGAGGCCGGTCAAAATAGCCACCATGCATGATGGCCACGCCGCCGAAGCCGTGGAGTCGGATCTCGGGCAAGGCGCCGTACCGGCGTCCGGCAAAGGCGTGGCCGAATTCATGCACCAGGATGGAGACGAGCACCACGACCATCCAGATCGCCACGAATGCCAGACCATCTCTGCCGCGCATGGTCAGTCCGCCACCCAGCAGAAATGAGGTTAGCCAGAACCACGGCTCGACGGTGACGGGAAAGCCGAAGAGTGAGAATCGCCACATGCGCGTTGTTTGTAGCGGTCCGGCGATGCGCTTGACCAGCCAAACACCGCCGATGCCTTCGCCACGACAATCGCCACTCGCAATCTTCCCGAATCCGTGGCATTCGTAGGCGCCTTTCATCCGATGACATTTTCCACCCAGAATCGATCCTCATTTCATCTCGGGCCCTTCAGGCTCCTTCGCCTGGGTCTGGTGCTGCTGCTGAGCTGGGCAGGCCTGATTCATGCCGAAGATGCCGTTCCCACCTACGCCGAGTGGCGGGAGAACTGCGCGAAACTGCCGACCAACCGCAAGCTGGGTGCCCGGGTGGCCCCGGCCGAACTGCTGCCGTTGAAAAGCTTTGCGGAACTGGACCGGATGCTGAACGAATTCATCGGCCACTCGCTGGGAGCGCCGCTCGCCACCTCCTCGAACTGGGTGGGCGAGGTTCCTGACCGGGCAACGTTTTTCAATCCGCTGCGCGGATGGTTCGTTGAGCCGGCGATTCCGTTCGAGCCGTTTGCGCGCAAGCTGGCGTTGCCGGCCGGCAGCCGCGTGGTGCTGCAGGGCGACCTGCACGGCGACATTCATTCGCTGCTGGCGGTGTTGGACCGGTTGAACGACCGCAAGTGGCTCGACGGCTTCAAGGTCGTGCCCGATGATCTGCACCTGGTTTTCCTTGGCGACTACACCGACCGTGGAATGTACGGCGTGGAAGTGCTCTACACCCTGCTCCGGCTGAAGGTCGCCAATCCGGAGCGGGTTCATTTCTGCCGGGGCAACCACGAGGAGCTTGATCTGGTCGCCCGCTACGGATTCCTCGCGGAGGGACAGGCGAAGTTCGGCCGCAGCTTCAATGCGGGGAAGATTCTTCGCGCCTACGACTTCCTGCCCGTGGTCACCTATCTGGGCTCGGGGACCAATTTCGCGCAGGTGAACCACGGTGGGATGGAGCCGGGGTTTGTGCCCGGTGAACTGCTGGAAGCTCCGGGGCGCGAGCGGTACCAACTGCTCGGCCGGCTGCGCCAGGCCGCATACCTCGAGCGCAATCCGGCGTGGCTCACGAATGACACCGTCGCCGGAGCAGAAGCGCGACGTGAACTGCGCGATTTCACCCCGCTGACGCCCACGCTTCCGTCGGTGATCGGGTTCATGTGGAACGATTTCACCGTCTTCTCGGACGAATCCGTGTTCACCCGCGATCCCGGACGGGCGTTTGTCTTCGGCGAGGCGGCCACCCGGCACATCCTTCAGACGGCCGGCAAAGGCGCCTCCCGGGTGCGCACCGTGATCCGCGCCCACCAGCATTCCGGCATTCCGAATCCACTGATGCGTCGGCTGGTCGCCAGCCGGGGTCTGTTCAGGCACTGGCAGGAAACCAATTCACCCGGGGCGGCGATGGCCGGCGCCGAATCGCTGGCGGCCGCCGTGGAGACAAAGGCGTCGCGCACCATCCCCGAAGGCTCGGTCTGGACCTTCAATGTCTCGCCGGACAGCGTGTACGGACTTGGCTGCGGCTTCGGCTTCGTCACCTTCGGTGTGCTGCATCTCGCGGACCGGTTCGAAGACTGGCGGATCGAGGTGGAGAGCTTCGATGTTCCGGGAATTTGAAAGCCGCAGCGCACCATTCCGCCCGGCTAAGGCGGCACGATCCGCTAAAGGTTTGCCCGAGCCGCCGGATGACCGCAAACTGGCGGTCACTTCCAAAGCCATGAAAGAGATTGCAAGAATCTGGTTGGCGGCCGCGTTGACCGCATCTGTCCTTTCCACCTCCGCCGCAGATCGGCCAAACATTCTCTGGATCACCAGCGAGGACAATGGACCTCATCTCGGCTGCTACGGCGATGAGTACGCGGTCTCCCCGAACATCGATGCCTTGGCCGCCCGCGGAATGCGATATCTCCGCGCCTGGTCCACCGCGCCGGTCTGCGCGCCGGCGAGAACCACCATCATCTCCGGCCTCTACGCCACCTCGACGGGCGCCCAACACATGCGCAGCGAGACGCGTCTGCCGGATTTCATGAAGATGTTTCCCGAATACCTGCGTGAGGAGGGTTATTACTGCACCAACAACAGCAAGGAGGACTACAACCTCAAAAAGACCGGCAAGGTATGGGACGAATCATCGAACCGGGCCCACTGGAAGAACCGTCAACCGGGCCAGCCGTTCTTCGCCGTGTTCAACCACACGATCAGCCACGAGAGCCAGATCCGAAACCAGATCAACGAGCGGGACCGCATTCATGACCCTGCCAAGGTCCGGGTGCCGGCCTATCATCCCGACACGCCCGAAGTTCGCAAAGACTGGGCACAGTATCACGACCGGATCACGATGATGGACCGGCTGGTGGGTGGGAATTTGAAGGAACTGGCGGAGGCGGGTCTGGCGGAGGACACCATCGTATTTTACTACGGCGACCACGGATCAGGCATGCCACGGAACAAGCGGTGGCCGTACAATTCCGGCCTTCAGGTGCCGCTGATCGTCCACTTCCCGCCGAAGTGGGCGCACCTGGCGCCCAGGGATTACGCCGACGGTGGAACCACTTCGCGGCTGGTGGGGTTTGTGGACCTTGCTCCCACGGCGCTGAGCATTGCCGGCATCAAACCGCCGGCGTGGATGCAGGGACATGCGTTTGCGGGGCGGTTCGAGGCCCGTGCCCAACCCTACCTCTTCGGCTTCCGCGGGCGGATGGACGAACGCTATGACATGGTGCGCTCGGTGACCGACGGCCGCCACGTTTACATTCGAAACTACATGCCGCACAAAATCTACGGCCAGCACATCGACTACATGTTCCAGACTCCGACAACCCGGGTCTGGAAGCAGCTCTTCGATGAAGGACGCCTCGACGGGGCACAGAGCCGTTTCTGGCAAACCAAGCCAGCCGAGGAGCTCTATGATCTCGAGTCGGATCCGGACGAGGTCAACAACCTCGCCGGTTCCCAGGATCACCAGCAGATACTCCGACGGCTTCGGAGGGCCCAGCAGAAGCTGGCGGAGGAGATCCGTGATCTCGGTTTCCTGCCCGAGAACGAGATTCACGGTCGTGATTCGGGTTCGGCACCCTATACGATGGGTCACGACCGGAAGCTGTATCCCGTGAACCGGATCATGAAGATCGCCGAAAAGGCCGCTTCACTTGACCCCAAGGAGACCAGGAATCTGTTGCTGGCGCTGGACGACGACGACAGCGCGGTCCGCTATTGGGCGGCGATGGGCCTGCTCATGCGCGGGCAGCCAACAGTCGAAGCGCATCGCAGACCACTGCTCTCCATGCTGAACGATCCGGCGCCGGCGCCGCGAATCGCGGCGGCCGAGGCGCTGGGTCGGTATGGAAACGACGATGACGCCGCAACGGCGCTCCGGACGCTCCTCGAACTGGCTCCCATGAACCGGACCGACATTTACGTTTCCATGCTCGCCCTGAACGCCATCGATGCGATGGGGGATCGGGCGAAAGCGGCGGCGAAGGAAATCGCCGAAATGCCCGTCACCCGTCCCGGCCTTCCGGGCAAGCTGAATGGTTACGTGCCCCGGCTGCTGGAGGACATGCAGGCAAAGTGGGAGTAGTTGGCACGCGTTGCTCGAGCGCGGGTCGGGCAAAGAAAAAGCCCGCCGACCAAGGGTCAACGGGCATTCCGAAAAAGCGAGCTGCCGTCACTTCTTGCGGCCAAAGAGGCTGAACCCGCCGCCGCCCTGGTTTTCGAGCTCGCGCTGCTTGACCTTTAGCTGGCCCAGATTCGACTGCCAGCCGATGTAGATCTTGTGCCATTGGTTCTCCACGCCGCGGATCGCACCGTCGTTCAGTTCACTGAGATAACGGATGGAGGGAGCAGCCGAAATGAGGGAGTGCACCTCCTCGCGGGTGGGGTTCGTGCATTCGATGCTCGCGAGAATGAGCTCCAATTGCTGGGCCAGCACGCTCTTGATCTCCAGAAACTGGTTTTCGTCCTCCTCGCCGAACTTCTTGGCGCGCGCGATGTTCAGGAAATGGTTGAACTGCTTCCAACACTCAAGGTAGTTCTCCATCTGGAGAATCAGTTGGTCCAGCATCTTTTTGTTCATAAGGTCTATTCGGGTGGCACGGGTTCGTTCACGAAGTCCGCTTCTGCGCTGCCAGGAATACAATCGCACCGCCCCGGAGCTCGCGTGCAGTGATCTTATAGGCGGCAAACTGAATGATCAATTCACCAAACGGATGGCCCACCTCATGGCCCCGCTGGAAAATCCGCACCACGAGTTTGGCAATCTTCTCGACCTGCGAAGCGGGAAAGGAGGTCGGCACCGTGGAGGTGACGATGCTGCCCCGGCTGTCCACCGTCATGCTTCCGGTCGGGAGCCGACGGATCGGCAGCGAAGTATCAGGCCTGAGGTTCAGGAAAGCCATTTGCTGTTCAGGACCTTGAGGTTTTCGTGGATCGCGGCGGTGTCCAGGCTCCGGCTCCAGCCGGTCAACAGGCTCTTCCGGCTTCCCGGCGTGCAGGTCAGATGGGCCTGATCCCCACGAAAATCAATCTGGATGAGCTGCCCCGCATGCAGGTCATCGCTCATGCGCCGGAGATCGGTGATGGTCTCGCGCAGCCAGTCCACCGTGGCAGGAATGTTTTCGGCGCCCCATGCCTCGACAGCTGCAGATTTTTCGTCGGGAACCTCAATCAGGAACTCCACCCCGGGCACGCGCGACAGTCCAACAAGCGGCGACGCCGAACCCGGCGCGGCGCCTTCCTGACCGGCGGCTTCGACGGAGCTCTGGTGCTGGCCTTCGTCGATCGCCTGCGCCGTTTCCAGCAGCAGCCCCTGGTAGGAATCCAGGATCCGCCGGGGACGTTTCTCGTCGGCCGGCAGGATTTCGAAGCTTCCGGTCTTCCAGCAGAGAATCTCCTTGAAGGCGTCGGTGGCGCAGAGATTGCCGGTGGCCGAGTCGATCACGTCACCATCGCGGATCCAAATCTTTCCCTCGAGCTGCCCGTTGGTGATCCGCAGCGTCGTTGAAGTGCGGGAAAGGCACTCGAGCTGGATGAGATCCACGAGGCTCTTGCTCTGCACACCGCGAAATCCGGACTGCTGCTCCTCGCGGCCAAGCAATGATTCGATGCAGTCGATGAAGAGCTTGATCTCATCCATCGTGCTGGGCTTCTGCCAGAAGAGGTCGACCCCCATGGCATAGGATCGCGACCGGAATTGTTCATCCATCACCGACGTCAGAACGACGATCCGGAGCTGGGGATACTTCCGCCGCACGATGGAAAGGACCTGCAGGCCGTCCATTTTCGGCATGTTCAGGTCGGTGATCAACAGGGTGAAGGGCTCGCTCTCGAGCAGGGCGATCGCCCGCGCCCCCGAGGAGGCGGTCTGTATCTCCGGACGGCTGGGCATCTGACCAAGGATCTCCTGGTACATGTCCAGCAGTTCCTGATCATCGTCCAACAGCAGGATTTTCGAGCGCGCAACCATGTTTCAGTCCCGGGAAAGTGGCTTTCCGCGGCCATTCAAGCGGTTCATCGTCAAAATGCAAGCATACCGTCAGAAGGCAGCGGACGAAATGCTCTGAACTGCAATAACTCCCGTCGGCACACCTTATTTCGAGCCACAACCCGAGGAAGTGCGGAGGTTCGGAAGCAATACATGTGCGCGGATGGCACACTGATGCCAATTGAGGAGAACGGGTGGAATCTTTGCCCGTTTACCCCCGGATCGACTGGCGCCAACGCGGAAGTGTCACAAGATCGAACAGCGCCGAATCCGTAGAGTGTCAAAAAACGGACCACTCGTCAGCGTCCACGGAGCGATCGGATGGCCCGGCCGAGCCGGGCGATGCCCTCGGCGATGTGCTCCTCGCTCGCGTTCCCGAAACTAAGCCTCAGTTCATTGTCCGGTTTCAGTCGTGTCCGGTCATCGGCATAGCAGAGCGCTCCGGGCACGTAGAGCACGTCCTCCTTGAGCGCCGCCTTGAACAGACGCGACTTCGGACCGGACGTTCCCCTGCCACGCAAACGCGCCCAGTAGTAAAGCCCGCCAGACGGCTCCACCCATTCCAGCAGATCACCGCACTGTTCCCTCAGCGCCCTGCCCATGACCGCGGCCTTCTGCCCGTAGCGTCTTTGGAGAGCGGTGAGATGGCCGTCAAACCGGCCCGATTCAAGCGCACGGATGACAATCCGCTGCAGCAGATGCGCCGTGCCGAAGTCGTGGTTGCCCTTGATGCGCGTCACCACCCTGCCGAGCGCGGCGGGCATCAACCCGTAGCCGACGCGAATGCCGGTAGCGAAGGGCTTGCTGTAAGTGCTCGTGTAGATCACCCGCTTTGCCGCACCGGGAAGCACGAGCGCCGAGGCGACGTCCGATCCCCGAAAACGCAGGTCCCGATACGCGGCATCCTCCAGCAGATAAACGGTGTGGCCGGCGTGCTTTTCGCAACTGCGAAGCAGTCTGAGCGCCTCCGCCTTTCGGGCAAGCGAGGTCGTGACGCCGCTCGGGTTCTGCGAGTAGCTCACCAGATACAGCATCTTCAAGCGGGGCAGTTCGCCGGCTTTCCGAAGTGATTGCAGCACGGTCTCAAGATGCCCGACGTCGATTCCCTCGGGCGTCATGCGCACGCCCCGGCAGCGGAGACCGTGGCTCTGGGCCATGCCAAGAAAGACGAAATAGGTCGGATCCTCCACCAGAACGATGTCTCCCGGGTCAAAGAGCACCTCGGTGAGCATGTAGAGGATCTGCTGGGAACCGTGGGTGATCTGCAGCGACTGCGGCTGGTAGATCGATTCGTTCAACCTGCCTCCGGCATCCTCTGCTGTCGATTTCAGCGCCGCGAAATCTCCGTCCCTGATCCGGTCCACGGTTCGGCGGCGCAGGGCCGCGTCACCAAGGGTGCTGCCGTACTGGAGCGAAGGCCGGGCGAGACGTTCATCCGCCAGCAGTTCCTGCACGATCTCCCGTGTCTCTTCGACCGGCAGCGAAGGGTTGTCGGTGAAGCCGGCTGCCAGCGAAATGATGTGCGGATGGGAAAGGGCCTGATCCATCAGCCAGGAAATCGGCGGCTCATCCGACCGGCCTCCCAACGCGCTCAGCCCGTGCGGATGAACTGGAGGAGGAGACGGGCTCCTACGGTGCTTCGTTGACTTCGGCATGGCCGGCATTAGGCGGTTCGTCTTTTGCGGCGGCAACTCCTTTTCGCCGAGCCTCCAGCAGGGCGAGAAACTGCCCCACCGAGTCCATGAAGGCGTCCCGATCCACCAGCAACCCATCGTTGTGGTCGCCCTTCAATTCGCCGAACAGCTTCGGTTCGTTGGCGGCCTCGAAGTTTCGGCGACCATGATGATGGGGAATGATGGTGTCCTGCCGGCTGTGCAGCACGAGTACGGGCACGTGTATCTTCGGCAGCTTGTCGCGCACGGCAAACTTGATCCGCCCCATCGTTCGGACCGGCAACCACGGAAAGATCTCGGCCCCGAGGTCAGGCACGCTGGTGTAGCTGCTCTGCAGGACCAGACCGGCCAGTTCACGCCGTAGCGCCAGTTCGGCGACTACGCCTCCACCCAGCGATTCCCCGTGGCCGATCACCCGCGACGCCGGAAACCCCCGCGACACGAGCCATTCATGGGCGGCCTCCGCATCGAGATAGGCCGCCGCCTCCGAAGGACGTCCGCCGCTTCGTCCGTAGCCCCGATAGTCGAATGCGAAAACGGCCGCCTCCAGGCGCAGCAGGGCATCGTAGAGATCGAGTCGATGGCTGATGTTCCCGCCGTTGCCGTGACTCAGCAGGAAAACAGGTCCATTGGTTCCTCGGCGTCCTGGAAAAAACCAGCCGTGAATGCGGCCACCGTCGGAAGTGTCCAGCCACACATCCTCCCGTGGAAAGCCGAGTTCATCGCCGGTCGCATCGAGCCGGGAAGCGGGCTGGAACACGGTCCTCTGCTCGAACCAGCGCAGCCAGCCGTAGAACAGCACCGGCGCCAGCAGCAGGGCGATCAGATTCTTCAGCCATCGCCGTTTTTGGGTTGGGGCCATCTTGCGGGCATTGATCGGTCGGATTCCGCCCGGCAGCAAGAATTTCCTCGCCTTCAAGCCGGCGCACCGGCCTACTCTCTCGGCAACCAAAGGGAAATCTGTGAGCGAGACAGCAGCCTATCTTGAATCGGAGGAGGTCCAGAAACGCGGCCCCGAAACCGGCACATTGGTCACCCACCTTGTCGGCGATGCCATCCGCTCCGGCGCCAGCGACATCCACATCGAGCCTTGGGAGAATTCCCTCTGCGTGCGCATCCGGCTGAACGGCGTGCTGCGCGAACTGATTCATCTGCCGCTGGACTACATGGAGAAGATCAGCGGCCGCTTCAAGGTGATGGCCAACCTGGTCAGCTACCAGACCGGCCTGCCCCAGGAGGGCCACGCCCCGGCAGATCCGGATCTCGGCGGCGTGGAACTGCGCGTCTCCGTCTTCCCGACGGTCCGCGGCGAGAAGATCGTGGTCCGCATTTTTGACCCGACCAACCGCAGCTTTGACATTGCGCAGCTGGGTTTCGAGACCGCCACCCTCGACGCGTTCCTGCACATCATCTCGCGGCCGAACGGCTTGATCCTGCTGACCGGCCCCACCGGCTCCGGCAAGACCACCGCCATCTACGCCGCCCTGTGTCACTTGATTGCCAAGCACGGCACCACCATCAGCATCGCCACGGTGGAGGATCCGGTGGAGTTCAATCTGCCCATGGTGAGCCAGGCGCAGGTCAACAGCGCCCAGAACTTCACCTACCCGATCGCACTCCGCTCCCTCATGCGGCAGGATCCCCAGGTGATCATGGTGGGCGAGATCCGTGATGCGGAGACGGCCGCGATCGCGGTGCAGGCGGGCCTCACCGGCCACCTGGTGATCAGCACGATCCACTCGGGCATGGCCGCCGGGACGTTTGCGCGCCTCATCAACATGAACATCGAGCCCTTCCTGCTGGCCTCCAGCATCTCGGGAGTGCTGGGTCTCCGGCTCGTCCGCTTGAACTGTCCCGACTGCTCGGCACCCTATTCACCGGAACCGGGATTGATGGCGACGCTGTCCGAGGAGGTCATCAGCGCCGCCAAATTCACCGCCGGCCAGGGATGTGAGGAGTGCTTCGATACCGGCTACGTGGGACGGGTCGCCGTCACGGAAATGCTCACGGTAAATGACGTCATCCGGGAGGCGATCCTGCAGAAGCTGCCCACCGGCGAACTGGCGGACATCGCGATTGGCCAGGGCATGCAGACACTTTGGCAGAACGGCCTGCGTCGTGTCATCAAGGGAGAAACCACGCTCGAGGAGATGGCGCGGGTGGTGGCGATCGATCAGCTGTAAGCCACCCATGAGGCTGACGGTGACTCCCGCATGGCTGGCAATGCAAGTCTGCCAAACCACCCGGGCCAACCGGATATCTGGCACTTCATGCTCCATTTGCCTCACTGCCTGACCTGCATGATGGCGCGCACGATGTTCACTGCTCCGAAACACCGGCGGGAACCTCGCCGCACGCCGGCACGGAAATGCCTTCTCCAGTAATCCGGGCGCCGCGGGGTCAGCGGCTCAGTTCAACGGCAGTGTATCAGGCAACCCGTCGCCGCGTTCCCCAAACAATCCGACACTTGCCCGCTGCAAGCTGTCGGATACACTGCTTCACATCAGCCATGAAAAAATACGTCGCACTTCTGACGGTTGGAATGGCGTTGCAGTGTGCAGCGATGGACGCTTCCGAGATCAAGGCCATTGTGGCAAAGCCGCACGATGACCGAAATATCGTGCCTGAACTGAGAGTGCTGACCTTGGGGCGGGAATTTGAGATTGTTGCCAGTTCAGGGCAACCGGGTGGACCGTTGACGAAGCATGCGCCTGTCATTTCCAAGGACAAGGTTGTCGAAGGAAGATACGTCGTCTCCGAGTTTCAACCGGAGAACACTCCCGCGCCAGTTTACGAAGTTGTCGAATACGACGGCGGCGAGGGGGTTTATCGCAGTTGGTTGCTTTTTCCTCATGGGAAGGTGGTCGAAGGTGTTGGGGTTGCCCTTTCCGAAGCCCGAGTCGTTTCCTGGACGCGTCTGGAGACACCATATGGAGACAACACACAGTCGGTCTCGGTGGTTAAGTACACTGACGACGGCGGAGAGTGGAACGAGGTCATTCGAAACGGAAGCAAGATCGTGTTCCTCAACAACGGACGAGCCAGGAAGGTGAAATAGCGGCCCTCAATCAGGGCTATATCGCAGCGGAGCCAGCGAATTCCCGTTGGTTGAACCAACTCCAAGTTAGGTGAGCACGCCTCGTGGATCACCACCCGATCCGCGATCGGGTCCTGCCACCGGCGGAGAGCCGCCCCCTGATGCATTTTTCGGGGCGTGCTAGATCTGAAAGTCCATCGCCGGCGACTTGTAGGCTAGCTTGTCCATCACCTTCACCTTCACATCCTCCGACACCACCAGCGAAT
>DNDP01000111.1:907-5622 GCA_003484235.1 Verrucomicrobiales bacterium | reverse complement strand
GGCGCCATCGCCGCCAGCGACACGGACGCCCGCGAGCGGCATTTGAAACGGAGCGTGCTCGATTCGGTGGTGGACCAATACAAATACTATACCGGCGCGAACTCCCCGCTGGGCGCCGCGTCGCGTCGGCGCGTGGCCGACCATCTGGACCGCATCCGTGAGTACGAGCTGCGCGCATTTGCCGTGCGCGACGGCGATGCCGGCGGGCCGCCGCTGCCGCCCCGGTCCGATCTGGCCCATGGTGGCGAGGCCGATCCGGGCGGCGAGGGCATCGACATGCGGTTGGACGACCTGACGACGGAATGGCGCTTGATGGCCGACCTTTATGCCCTGGCGATCAAGATGGACCGTGTGCGGTTCGGCGCGCTGACCTTCCTGGCGGCGGGCGAACGCCTGCGCGTTACCGGCGATTATCACTACAATGGCCGCAAGGTGTTCACGTTCGATGATGCCCGCCAGCTCAACGCCAGCGGCGCCGCCGGTTGCAGTCACGAATGGTGGCACCAGTTCAACGAAGGGAAGAAGAACGAAGCCCTGCGCGCCCATGCCCACATGAAGATGCGCGAGGTCGCCTACTTCCTCGGCCGTCTCGACGAGAAGGATGCAAAGGAGGCCAACGGCCGGTCCATTCTGGAAAACTCCCTCATCACCATCTCGACCGAGTCCGGCGATGGGCGCCACTCCGACGCCAAACGCGAGCTCTCCGGCGTCTTTCACGCCATCACGGGTGCGAACGGGCGCTTCAAGACAGGCCAGATCATGGATGTGGCCGCCGAGGGCATGGACCTCTACAACACGATGCTCGCTGGCATGGAGGTGGCGAAGGACCGGCTTGGACCCGCTGACCGGGACGGCCGCGCCATCGACGGCATCCGTGCCTGATTTCCCGGCGCCCGTCGCGATCCGACGGCCCGAGCCGCGGCAATGATCAAATCCGCTCCTGCGGCGGCAACCGGTCACGAATGCCGGGAATCAGGCTGACGAGGAGTTGGAGGTCTTGCGCCTGCGCCAGAAACTGCGTCGCAACCAGGCCGGCCGCCGTTTGCCTCCCGTGGCGCGCACGGTGGTCCGATGCACCTTCCTCAGCAACCGTCTCGCCCAGACAAATTCCGTGGCGAGGATGGCGAGCCCCACCGGGATGACCACCACGGCGGGCCCTGGAAGCACCAACAGGGCGATGCCAAGCAACAGCACTGTTCCTCCGATCACGAGCGTCACCAGCTTTTTCATGCGTTCACCGGCAGGAGCAACCCCCCTCGAGGGTCGGCCACCCGCCGCGACCACCATCGGCTTTCCGGCGAAAACTGCAAACGCTGGTTTTCCACCGCGCGCGTGGCGTTGGATCACCCGCGCCGCAGGGGCTGCCGCATGGGGTTGATCTCCCGCACCTGCCCGACGTCCGCCAGAATAATCCGGTCTCCCGGCTCGACGTCGACCATGCTCAAACCGGTGAACGCGCCAAATGCCGGCAGCACCGCCAGACCGGGGCGCAGCCAGAAACAGGGGCTTCGAAGGGAATGACCGGTTCGCCCGCTGAGCGCGAAGCCGGGATGCAGGTGACCCGCCAGCACGTGCCGGCCGGGCGTTTGCCGGGGTTCGTGGCAGCAGTCAAACGGACCGATCGTTGCCGGCCCGGAGACGACGCGGTCCACGAAGGTCGGCCGGGGATCGCCGGCGCGGAGGTCGTGGTTGCCACGGATCAGGATCACTTCCAGCGACGGGTGCGCCGCCCGCCAGCGGGCGAGGTCGGCGTGCAGCCGCTCGGTGGCCCCCGCCCGGGCATGAAGCAGGTCGCCGAGCACCACGAGCCGGCGGGCTTGGTGGCTCGTGATCAGCCCAGTCAGCCGCTCCAGTTCCTCGCCGGTGTCGTCCGGTACGGCGATGCCGGATCGTCGGAAGGCGGTCCCCTTGCCGAAGTGCGGGTCGGCAAGGAACAGCGTCGCCTCGCGCGGCCAGCAGAGCGCGCGGTCGGCCAGCAGGAGCACCGGTTCGCCGGCGAGTTCCACTTCGAGGCTGGGCATCGGTGCGCTGCTCATGCGACGGCAGGATGGCCGGTTTCAACCGCCGCTTCCAGTTCCGCGGCCATGCGGGCGACGCGGTCCGCCCACGACTCCGAGCTGACAAAGCCGCGGATCATCTCCGTCCACAGCGGGAACGAGAACGGCGTGAGCCACGCGGTGCGATGCAGCCGGATGGTGGCTTCCTGCGCCCAGGCGAGCACGCGTTGCAGTCGCTGGATCTCGAGCTGACGCTCCAGCACTTCGCGCCGGGCCTGTTCCAGCAGCAGATGTCCGGGCTCGTATTTTGCGAAGACCTCGTAGAACAGGCTGCTCGAGGCTTGGACCTGCCGCGCCGTCTTGCGGGCGCCGGGGTATCCCTGAAAAACCAGTCCGGCGACGCGCGCGACCTCGCGGAACTGCCGGCGAGCGAGTTCGGAGGTGTTCAGGCATTCCAGCAGGTCTTCGAGCAGGCGATCCGGTGAGAGCAGTTCGCGCCATCCGCCCTCGTCGAACTCCAGCTCCTGCGCGGGCAGCAGCTGCAGGCCGTAGTCGTTGACCGTGACCGTGATGGTGGCCGGGGTGCGCCGGGCGATGCGGTGGGCGAGCAGCGACCCGAGGCCTTCGTGCCCCAGCCGCCCGGCAAACGGAAACAGGCACCAATGCCGCCCCTCGCGGGTCACGGTCGTCTCAATCAGCAATTCATCACGGCGCGGAATCCGCGACCACGCCGCCTGCGTCCGCAGGACTTCCCTGACCGCGCGCAGCTCCCGGTTCGCGAAACGGCCTTCGAGCGCCGCGTCCAGCTCGCGGCGCACGGCGAGCGCCAGCTCGCTGGAGAACGAGAGCTTGCTGCCGCCCCAGATGGCCACCAATCGGCTGGTCTTCCTGGCGGGGCGCACGTAGGCGCTCATGTCGTGCACGCGGACCAGTTCGAGCGACCGGCCCGCGAACGAGAACCGGCTGCCGGGTTTCATTTTGGCCACGAAGGACTCCTCGACCGTTCCCAGCGACCGGCCGGAAGTGAAACGCACCGTCACGGCCTGTTCGCCGGCAATCGTGCCCACCTGCATCCGGTGGAAGCGGCCGATCAAGGGCGAGGTGACCACAAATCGGTCATCCTGTTCGACGACCCGGTGGAACTCCGGATACGCCTGCAGCGAACGGCCACCCTGCACCACAAACTGCAGCGCCCAGTCGAACTCCCGGTCGGTCAGCCCGCGATAGGCGTGGGCGGTGCGCACCTCTTCGAGCAGCTCCGCCCGCGTGAAGCCGCCGCCCAACGCGCAGGTGACCAGGTGCTGCACCAGCACATCGAGGGGGCGGTTGATGCCGTGCCGCGGCTCGATCTCCGCGCGTTTGAGCGCTTCGCGCGCCGCGCCGTACTCGATCAGTTCCATCGCCTGGGTCGGCACGCAGAGAATGCGGCTGACCGCGCCGGGCCGGTGGCCGCTGCGCCCCGCGCGTTGCAGCAGGCGGGCGATGCCCTTTGGGCCGCCAATCTGGATGACCTGTTCCACCGGCGAGAAGTCCACGCCCAGGTCGAGGCTCGAAGTGCAGACCACCGCGCGGACGCTGCCCTCGCGCAGCCGCAGTTCGACGGCGTCCCGTTCATCGCGATCCAGTGAGCCGTGGTGAATTCCCAGCTCGTCCGCCCAACCCGGGCGCGCCTGCAGCAGAGCCTGAAACCACAGTTCGGTCTGGGACCGGGTGTTGGTGAAGATCAGCGTGGTGCGGGCACTCTCAACGGCGGCGACCACTTCTGGAAGCAGACTCAGTCCGAGGTGACCGGACCACGGGAATGTGTTCATGTCCCGGGGAACCACGGTTTCGATCCGTGTCCGCTTCCGGAGGTTGCCACGGATGACCAGCGCCTTCTGATTGTCCTCCCGATTTCCGAGCAGGGAAGCCAGCGCCTCGTCGAGATTGCCGAGCGTGGCGGAAAGGCCCCACGTCTGCAGATCCGGCAGCCAGCAGCGCAGCCGGGCAAGCGCCAGTTCGGTCTGCACGCCGCGCTTCGAGCCCATCAGTTCGTGCCATTCATCCACCACCACCGCCCGCAGCGTGGCGAACTTCTCCCGGATGTCAGGAAAGCTCAGCAGCAGCGTGAGGCTCTCCGGTGTCGTGACGAGGGCGGTGGGCAGGCGTTCCTTCTGACGGGCTTTCCTCGCCGCCGGCGTGTCACCTGTGCGCGCCTCGATGCTCCAGGGCAGTCCGAGATCGACAACCGGTTTCTGCAGTGACTTCACCGTGTCCTGCGACAACGCTCTCAGCGGAGTCAGCCACAGGATGCGAAACGACTCCGAGGATCGGCCCGCTTCCGCTCGGGGAGTCTCTGCGAGCCAGCGGTCGATCAGCGGTAGCCAGACGGCCAGCGTCTTGCCCGTCCCCGTGGGTGCATGAACGAGTCCGCTGCGCCCTCCGGCGATGGCGGTTGCCGCTTCGCGCTGGAAGGCAAACCGCCTCCAGCCCTGCCGCCGAACCCACGCTTGAAGCTGCCTGTGCACGGTTCGGGGGCTCAGTTGGCCGGACACCGGCTCATGTGGGTTTCAGGCCGGCCATTTTCTGCAGGAACCGTCCCGTGTGGGACTGCCTGTTGCTGGCGATCTGCTCGGGCGTGCCCTGCGCGACGAGGCGGCCGCCGCCGTCGCCGCCTTCGGGGCCGAGGTCGATCACCCAGTCGGCGGTCTTGATCACGTCGAGGTTGTGCTCGATGAC
>DNDP01000111.1:473-712 GCA_003484235.1 Verrucomicrobiales bacterium | reverse complement strand
TGCTCGATCACGATCACCGTGTGACCGGCATCGACGAGGCGCTGGATCACTTCGACGAGTTTCTGCACGTCGCTCATGTGCAGGCCGATCGTCGGTTCTTCGAGGATGAACAGGCTGGCGGTCGGTTTGGTCGCGCGACGTTTGTCGGCGTCGAGCTGGAGCTGCTCGGCCTTCAAACCGCCAAGCAGGTGGGTGACGAGCTTCACGCGTTGCGCTTCACCGCCGCTGAGGGTGGGGCT
>DNDP01000111.1:0-134 GCA_003484235.1 Verrucomicrobiales bacterium | reverse complement strand
ATTTCACGTGGGCGGTCGGCAGAAAATTCATCTCGACCTTGATCGTGCCGGCGCCCTTGCACTCGGGACAGCGTCCCTGCGGGCTGTTGAACGAGAACCGGCTGGAGGTGTAGCCGCGCATCCGCGCCTCGGGC
>DNDP01000105.1:11746-11918 GCA_003484235.1 Verrucomicrobiales bacterium | reverse complement strand
CCCCAGAGGATCAGCGTCTCGTCGAACATGCCGCGCGACTTCAGGTCCTGAATCAGGCCGTAGGTGGCCTGGTCGACGTCCTTCGTCTGCATCGGCAGGCGGCCGGTGAGGTTGCCGTGGTGATCCCAGTTGTTCAGGTAGAGCTGCACAAACCGCACGCCGCGCTCGACCA
>DNDP01000105.1:6703-11684 GCA_003484235.1 Verrucomicrobiales bacterium | reverse complement strand
GCATGCCGCGCTGCTTGAGGTCCTTGATGAGGGCGGCGATGGGCTGATCGACCTGCTTGGTGAGGCGCTCGTGGTTCTTCCGGATGTCACGGTGCGAATCCCAGGCGCCGGCGCTGCCGATGCCGCCGTGGAACAGCTGGACGAACCGCACGCCGCGCTCGACCAGCCGGCGCGCGAGCAGGACGTTGTAGGCGTAGGTGCCGGGTTTCTTCGCCTCATCACCGTAGAGCTTGTAGGTGGACTCCGGTTCGCCGGACATGTCGGTCAGCTCGGGCACGCTCGACTGCATCCGGTAAGCCATTTCAAACTGCTGGATCCGCGTGTGCGTCTCGGGATCGCCGATCTGCGCGTAGTTCAGCTCGTTCAACGCCCGCAGGCCGTCGAGCTGGGTGCGCCGCAGATGATCCGGGACGCCGGGCGGGTTGTTGATGAACAGGATGGGATCGCCCTTGCTGCGGAACGAGACGCCGGCGTGTTCGCCCGAGAGAAAACCGCTCGACCACAGCCGCGCGCTGATCGCCTGGATCTGCTCCTTGTTGGTCGGTTCGGCGACAAGCACGACGAAGGTCGGGAGATTCTCGTTCATCGACCCGAGGCCGTAGCTGGCCCACGAGCCGATGCACGGCTTGCCGGGCACCATGCTGCCGGTCTGCATGTGCAGGATGGCCGGCTCGTGGTTGATCGCCTCGGTGTGCATCGACCGGATGAACGCCATGTCATCAACGCACTTGGCGGTCATCGGCAGCAGTTCGGTGTTCATCCACATGCCGGTGGAGCCCACCTGCTCGAACTTGAATTTGGACGGCGCGATCGGAAACCGCTTCTGGCCGGAGGTCATGGTGGTCAGCCGCTGGCCCATCCGGATCGAGTCGGGCAGGTCCTTGTCGTACCAGTCGGCCATCACCGGCTTGTAGTCGAACAGGTCCATCTGCGACGGCCCGCCGACCATGTGCAGGTAGATGATGTTTTTCACCTTCGCCGGGAAGTGCGGAAGGATTGCGCCGGAAACGCCGGCGGATTCGGCGCCCCAAAGTTTGCTCAGGCTCGGGCCGAGGAGCGACGCGAGCGCGGCGTAGCCGAGGGCGTTCTTCCCGCGGGCGAAGAACTGCCGGCGGGTCTCGTAGCGGACGTAGTCGTGGATCGAATTCATTTGTTCAACACCTCATCGAGATTCAGCAGCTGGTTGGCGATCATCGAAAGCGGGGCGAGTTTCGTCGGCGGGATGTTTGCCGACGGTTCCGATGCGCCAATGGTCAGCAGCTGATTGGCCGCCTCCGGATTGCCGGCGTAATACGCCTGCATCTCCTTCAGCGTGTTCAGGACGATCTTCCGTTCCTTGTCACGGAGCGGGCGGAGCAGGACGCGTTTCGCCATTTCGTCAACTGCGCCTTCCTCGCTGCCGTGCGCGGCACCGAGGGCATGCTCGGCGAGCCTGCGGGCAGCCTCGACAAAGGTCGGATCGTTCAGCGTGGCGAGCGCCTGCAGCGGCGTGTTTGTACGCTCGCGGCGCACGGCACAGACTTCGCGGCTCGGGGCGTTGAAGACATCCATGGTCGCGGGCGGCGCGGCGCGCTTCCAGAAGGTGTACATCGACCGGCGATAAAGTGCCTCACCGGAATCCTGCGAGTAATGGCGCGTATTGCTCTCCGGCATGGCGACCGCCTCCCAAACCCCTTCGGGCTGATACGGCCTGACGCTCGGGCCGCCGATCTTCGGGACGAGCAGATCGCTTGTGGCCAGCGCGTAGTCGCGGACCATTTCGGCGTCCATGCGGAACCGCGGACCGCGGCTGAGCAGACGGTTTTCCTCGTCTTTTTCCAGTTTCTCGGGCGTCACGGTCGCGTCCTGCCGGTAGGCGTGCGACATGACCATCTGCTTGAACAGCCGTTTCACGTCCCAGCCGTGCTCGACGAAATCGACCGCCAGCCAGTCGAGCAACGCCTGGTTCACGGGCGGCTCGCCGACGACGCCGAAGTCCTCGGTCGTAGCGACGATTCCGACGCCGAACAGCTCCTGCCAGAAACGGTTTACCGCCACGCGCGCGGCGAGTGGGTTCTCCGGTGAAACGATCCACTGCGCCAGGCCGAGCCGGTTCTTTGGGGCGCTTTCCGGCATCGGCGGCAGAAACTTCGGCGTGTTGGCGCTGACTTCCTCGCCCTCCTTGTCGTACTGGCCGCGCATCAGGATTTTCGCCATCGCTTGACCACCCGGTTTCTCCTTCTGAATGTGCGTCATGGGGCTGCGGGCCCGAATCCGCGCCTGCTCGGCGGCCAACGCGAACCGCTCGCGGGCGGCCTGGCGGGTCGGCTCGAATTGCGTCAGCTCAAAATAGGCGCGGAGGGAGGCTCGTTGATGCTCGGCGAGTTCCCAGGCGGCGAGCGCCTGCTTGTGCTTCTCCTCGGCGGCTTTCTTCTCCTCGTCTGTGGCCGTGTCAGCCAGCACGGGTTTCTCCGGCTTGGGCGATGGTGCCGCCGGTTTCTCCAGCAATTCGCGGACGCGCGGGCCAATGGCCAGGGCCTGGATCTCGCGGGCATCCAGCTGGCGGCGATACAGCCGCAAATCCTGGACCGCCACATCGTCCAGCTCGGAACCGCTTTCGCGGCGGCCGATCCGCAGCGGCACGTCCACATTGATCTCGTATTCGAGCCGGTTCTGGTCACCCCGGGTCGCGACCAGCCGGCCATTCAGATACAGTTTCACGTCGTCGGCGCGGCTTAGACCGCTGTAGGTGACGGCCAAATGCTGCCAGCTGCCAAACTCAAGAACGTCGTCGGTGCGGGCCTTCATGGCGACGTTGGACCACCGGTGCACGACGTGGACGCCGAACTGCTTCTTGTTCACGAAAAAGTCCCATCCGCGATTGTTGCCCTCGGAGCCAAGCATGCGGGCGAGAATGGCGCCCTCGCCCTTGAAGTCTTCCGGCAGCCAGACCCAGGCCGCAAAGGAAAACGGCTCGCGTTGTTCGAGCCGGCCGGCATCGCCGAGTTCGAGTGTGTGGTCCTTGTTGAAGACCGGTGCCGGACCGAGCGGGCCGTCGTCGCGCCACGCCATCTCGGCGGAAGCGGTGACCATGCTGGCCGAGCCGTTAAGCACAGCGTTCAGGTTGGTCCCGCGCCGGTTCAGGGCCACCCGCACGATCTCGTCCCCGAGCATTGGAGCAGGATCGGCCTGCCCCTGCTTGGCGGGCCTCTCCTTCCACGAGGCGAAGGCATCGTCGGTGTATTGCTGGCGCAGGCGTTCGATGATCTCCGCCTGGCGGAGGTCCTGGGGCAGGGCGGCCCAGCGCTCCTTGTCCGCGCCTCGCGGCACGACGATCGCACCGTCGCCTTCGCGCCAGTTCTTGTCGAAACCGGATTGCGTGGTGTTTCGGTAAAACGCCTCCATCGCGTAGAAATCCTTCTGCGTGAAGGGGTCGAACTTGTGATCGTGGCACGCGGCGCAGTTGCTCGTCAGGCCGAGGAACACCCAGCCGGTTGTGGTGACGCGGTCGTTGGCGTAGATGGCGAGGTTTTCCTTCTCGATTGTGCCGCCTTCGTTTGTGGTGATGTTGCAGCGTTGGAAGCCGGTCGCGACAAGCTGTTCGTCGGTCGGATTCTCGAGCAGATCGCCGGCGAGCTGTTCGATCACGAACTGGTCGTAGGGTTGGTTGCGGTTGAAGGCGCGGATCACCCAGTCGCGATACGGCCACATCTCGCGGTAATTGTCGAAGTGCAGCCCGTGCGTGTCGGCGTAGCGCGCGGCATCGAGCCAGTAACGGCCGCGATGCTCACCCCAATGCGGCGAGTCGAGGAATTGATCGACCAGCTTTTCGTAGGCGTCTGGCGACGAATCCTCCACGAATGCCGCCACGATCCCGGGCTCCGGCGGCAGACCGGTGAGATCGAGCGCGAGCCGGCGCGCCAGCGACCGGCGATCGGCCTCGGGATTCATCTTGAGGGCTTTGGGCGCCAGCTTGGCCGCGACAAAGGCATCGATCGGCGTGCGCAGGGTTGCGGACGATTTGTCCATTTCAGGAATGGCCGGCCTCGTCGGCGCGATGAACGCCCAGTGATCCTCCCAGGGGGCGCCGGCCAGAATCCATTGCTTGAGCAGATCCTTCTGCCGGGCGTCGAGCTTCTTGTGCGAGTCCGGCGGCGGCATAAGATCGTCCTCGTCGTCAGTCGTGACCCGGTACCAAAGCTCGCTCTTATCGAGGTCGCCGGCGACGACCGTCGGACCGCGTTTGTCGGTCGGCTCGAAAAGTCCGCCCCGCGTGTCGAGGCGGAGACCGGCCTTGCGCGAGCCGGGATCAGGTCCGTGGCAGGCGAGGCAGTTGTCGGCGAGCAACGGCCGGATGTCCCGGTTGAACTGAATGTTTTCAGCGCTTGCGGCATCGGCGAAGAGAATCGTCGCACCAGCAGCGACGAGGGCCACGGCTGGAAGCCGTGGACGGCGGACGACAGGCAACATGTTGATCGAACTGCGGTTCATGGATAGGTGTGAGGATATTGCTGACGATTCCAGAGGTTGGCCACTTCAAAACGGCGGCGGGCCACTTGAGACGTTGCCACGGCAGGAACCTGCCTCTACCTTCACCAATGATGCGCTGGACGCAAGTCATCTGGCTTTCTCTCGCGATGCTGCCCCCGGTCGGGATGGCATCCGATGCCACGGTCCCAGCCTCGGCGGCATCGACCAACGCCCCGGCCACCAAGTCGGGAAAGCCCGACTACTTCTCCACGCATTCGCCGCGCTTCGAGATTCTCCTGTCGGATCAGGCGCTGGATGCGCTGCGGGTCGAGCCCAAGGAGTATGTGAAGGCGACCATCCGCGAAGGAGGAGTCCTTTACACAAATGTCGCCCTCAAGCTCAAGGGTGCCCGGGGCAGTTTCCGGCACGTCGACGACAAGCCGGCGTTCACGCTGAATTTCGACAAATTTGCCGACGGCCAGGAGTTTCACGGGTTCGACAAGCTGCACCTGAACAATTCGGTGCAGGATCC
>DNDP01000105.1:0-6452 GCA_003484235.1 Verrucomicrobiales bacterium | reverse complement strand
CACGCCCGGGTGAAGCTCAACAGCCGCGACCTCGGCCTTTATGTGTTGAAGGAGGGCTACGACAAGGGCTTTCTGAAGCGGAACTTCTCCAATCCCGATGGCAACCTCTACGATGGCGGCTTTCTGATGGACGTCGACCAGCGGCTGGACCGCGATGAGGGGCCCGGTCAGGCGAATTGGAACGATCTCGACATGCTTGTGGGCGCCGCGTTTGAGTCCGATCTCGATGCGCGGCTCCGGCGGCTCACCGCCATACTGGACCTGGACAGGTTCCTCTCCTTTGCCGCCCTGGAGATGCTCACCTGCGACTGGGACGGCTATTTGCAGAACAGCAACAATTACCGGCTCTATCACGACCCGGAGCAGGAGCGGTTCGTCTTCATTCCTCACGGCATGGATCAGATGTTCTGGGATCTGAACTTCCCCATCACGCCCGGACCGGCTCCCATGCGGGGTCGGCGCGGAGGATGGCGACGGGGCGGCTTGGTTGCGGCCCGCGCGTTCGAAATACCAGAACTCCAGCAGCGCTATCTCGCCCGGGTCGGCCAGCTGTTGGAGACCGAGTTTACGCCCGCCCGGCTGGAAACGATCCTCCATCAGGTGGAAGCGCGGGTCACCACCACCTATGGCGAGAGCGAACCCAAGGTCGCCACCTATCTGCTCGGTCAGACCCGCCACATGCGTCGCCACGTGGGCGAGCGGATGCGGATCGCCGCGATGCAGTACCGTGAGTTCGCGCATTTGGTGCGGCCGGGTGACAGGTAGGGCTGTCACAGCAATGTGGGGTTGCATTCCGGCCTCGGATTCCCATCATCCCGCCGCATGTCCGACAGTGCTGTGCTCAAGCTCGATCTTCCAGGCATCACCAAGCTGAAGAGCGGCAAAGTCCGCGAAGTTTTCGACTTGGGCGACCGCTTCCTGTTCGTCGCGTCGGACCGCATTTCGGCCTTTGATGTGATCATGCCCAACGGCATCCCTCACAAGGGTGCGGTGCTTACGCAGATTTCTCACTTCTGGTTTGACCATACCGAGGCTTTCCAGCCCAACCACCGGCTCGCCGGCCCGAACGATCCGCTGCCCGCCGAGCTGGCCCCCTTTGCCGAACAGCTCAGGGACCGGAGCATGATCGTCAAAAAGGCGCGGCCGCTGGTCATCGAGTGCATCGTCCGCGGTTACCTGGCTGGCAGCGGCTGGAAGGAATACCGGAAAAACCGGACCGTCTGCGGCATCCCGCTGCCCGCCGGGCTGCAGGAATCCTCCGAACTGCCGGAGCCGTTGTTTACACCATCCACCAAGGCCGAGGCGGGTCACGATGAAAACATCTCGTTTGACAGGGCCGTCGATCTCGTTGGCAGGGAAATCGCGGAGCAGGTCCGGGAAGCCAGTCTCAGGATATATCTCTACGCGCGCAACTACGCCCGCGAGCGCGGCATCATCATCGCCGACACCAAGTTTGAGTTCGGCATCGATGGTGACCGGGTCATCTTGATCGACGAGGTGCTGACGCCCGATTCGTCCCGTTTCTGGCCGGCCGACGAGTATGAGCCGGGCCGTGGGCAACCGAGCTTCGACAAGCAGTTTGTCCGTGATTATCTCGAAACACTCGACTGGGACAAGACCCCCCCGGGGCCGGAATTGCCGCCGCACATAGTCGAAAGGACCGCGGCGAAGTACCTGGAGGCGTACGAACGGCTGACCGGACGCAGACTGATCCTATGATTCCGGGCCGAAAGGGAAACGCCGTGGGACAGTTCGGCGGTGTCATGCCAGTGTCAGCTTTGATCCACGTTTCAGGGAGAGTTTTTTCGCCGCACTGCCGACGTTGACTGCGATTTCCAGCAGGCCGCTTGAGCCGATGACCGCCACCGGTCGTCCCGGCTTCACGGCATTGTAGCTTTGTGCCAGCGGAACCCGGTGTGCACCGATCCGCACGCCGGTGGCCCTGCTCTCGAGCACGCGGGTGCCCCCCAGGTTCGTGATGGCGTTGCCGAAGTGATCCACGTGTACGATTTCCCCCCGCAGGCCCGACTTGATTGCCACGGGATCAGGCCACGGAAGCCGGACCAGATCATGCAGACGGACGCCAAACCGGCCGGGCGGCACCCCGCGGCTGAGGTGGGCCGCCGCAGGCGCAAAGATGTCCCGCCCGTGAAACGTGCGGCTGATCTCCGCCAGGCGAAATTCGGGGTTCTCCAGCCGGTGAATCGAGCGGAGCCGTTCGCCCCGCAGCACGAAACTGAAGATGCCGTTGTCCGGACCGACGAAGAGGTGGTTCTCCGTCTCGACCACGACGGGGTGCCGGTCTCCGCCGACCCCCGGATCGACCACCGCGACGTGAATGGTGCCCGCAGGGTAGTAGCGGGCGGCAGCGGCCAGTGCAAAAGCGCCTCCGTGAATGTCGCCGGGGGCGATGCCGTGGGTCAGGTCCACGACCGTTGCCGAGGGCGCAAGCTTGAAAATGACCCCCTTCATCGTGCCGACGAACCAGTCTGCCAGTCCGAAGTCGGTGGTGAGGGTGATGAATTTCATCAACACGTTGCCGAACCGCCGGCGAGCTTGCCTGCCGCTTTGGGTGGCAACGGTGGCAGGGCCTTTTCCATCACTCCGCGGGCTTTCGGCCAGAGCAGCAGTGCCTCGATGATCATCCAGAATTCCAGCGCAAGCATCAGGGCGGCGACGCCCACCAGGACGAATTGGCCCTTGCTCCACCAGCGCGCGACATCCGACATCAGGGCCCACGCAGGCATCAGCAGCATGAACACCATCGGCAGTGCGGTGCTCCAGATCGGAAGCTTGCGGCGCCACAGCCAGAACGTGACGACCAGGAAGGCCAGCCCGGCCAGAAGCTGGTTCGTCGCCCCAAACAACGGCCAGAGAATCAGCCCGCCCTTGCCGATGGTCGCCCACGACCAGGGATCGCCGGGCTTCGGGAAGAGCGCGAGCGCAAAGGCGGTGGTCACGGCAAACAGCGTGGCGCCGTGGGCGTTGGTCAGCCAGGTGAGCGGATTCCACGAGCGGCTCTTCACCATCCGTCCCTTCTCAAACTCAAGGTCGTAGCCTTCGGCGGCCATGGCGGTGGGCGATACTTTGGGGGCGAAGGTGGCGGCCAATTCCTGAACGACGTACCGCTGGAGACGTGTCGCCGTGTCGAGCGTGGTGCCGGCAAAGCTGGCGACCAGCACCCCGACCAGGGCCTTGGCCATGGTCGGATCCACGCCGAGCGCCTTGATCAGGTTGGCGCAGCCGACCACGAACGCGGAGAGCGCGGTGTTCGCAACCGTCAGCCAGTCGCCATACACCTGATGCCAAAGCGCGCTGCCGGTGAGGTTGCCGAACTCAGCCGGCCAGCCCATGCCGATGCCGGCGGCCACCGAGATGATGACCAGCGTGGCCAGGAATCCCTCGGTCAACATCGAACCATAGCCGACGAAGTGGGCGTCGGTTTCACACTTGAGCTGCTTGCTGCTGGTGCCGCTGGAGACAAGGCAGTGGAAGCCGCTGATGGCGCCGCAGGCGATTGTCACGAACAGGAACGGCAGCATGGAGGGGGCGTTCAGCGGGTTGGCGTTAACTGCCGGCGCGGCGAGCGCGAGCGCCGGCCGGACCGTCTCCCCCGGCAGGGGCGCGCCTCCGGCGAAGGCCGCCACGGCCAGGCCGAGGACAATCAGGCCGAGCGCGCTGATGAGCTGCAGACTGTTGATGTAGTCCCGCGGCTGGAGCAGCACCCACACCGGCATGACGGAGGCCACGTAGCAGTAGGCCAGCAGGATGGCCGCCCATACCCAGACCGGCCAGGACGCCAGCACGGCGTTCAGCGACTGGATGGAGCTGCCCAACCAGCCGCCGGTCCATTCCATTCCGGGGCAGCCGGCTCCAAACCACACCGTGAGATACATGAGCCCGAGGGCGATCACCGAGGGCCACAGAAGGCTGCCGCCGCGGCGATGCACCTTGAGGCCGATCCACACGGCGATGGGGATCTGCAGAAAGACCGGCAGGATTGATTCGGGGAAGGCGACGAAGACATTGGCGATCACCAGTCCGAAGATCGCCAGCACGACCCAGAGCGCGAAAAGGAGGATGAAGAGGAAGAGCAGGCGGGCCCGGGGGTTGATCACGCGACCGGCGATCTCCCCAACGGTCATGCCGCGGTTTCTCAGGCTGACCACGAGGGTGCCGAGATCGTGCACCGCGCCGATCAGAATCGAGCCGAACACCACCCAGAGCAGCGCCGGCAGCCAGCCCCACATGATGGCGAGCGCCGGCCCGACGATCGGTCCCGTGCCCGCGATCGAGGTGAAGTGATGTCCGAACACGATGCTCTTGGCGGTGGGCACGTAGTCATGATCGTCATTGATCTGCACGCTCGGCGTTTCGGCGCCGGGATCGAGCCGGAACAGCCTGCGGGCCAGCCAGCGGCCGTAGGTGTGGTAGGCGACGATGAATCCTAGTCCGGCGAGGATGGCGATCAAAAGTGTCTGCATGGCACGCAAACGGACGACTCAGGCGTCGCCCGGGTTCTTTGAATGAAGGGGACGATAGCGGGCGGCCGGACCGGATGCAAAGCCTCAAGGAATCCGCACCCCCAGCATGCAGACGTCGTCGTCAAACTGATCGGTGTGGGCGAACGTCCTGATGTCGGCAAGGATGCCGTCACAGAGGTCGGAGAGCCGCCTCGATTTGGCGTGCTGGTGCACGGATTCCTTGAGGCGGTCCAGGTCGTACCATTCTCCTGCGTCGTTCTCATTCTCGATCAGGCCGTCGGTGTAAAACAGCAGGAGGTCGTTCGCGACAATGGGCCGTGAGCTGGCGGCGTAGGTGGTCTGGTCGAACAGTCCCAGCGCCGGCTGACTCGGCGAGGATTGATCGGCGTCCACCGCCGAGACGGTTCCTTCCTGGCCGGTGACGAGCAGGGGCTTGGGGTGGCCGGCGCAGACGTAGCGGTACTCGCGGCGATCGAGATCCACCGTGAGGTAGACGGCGGTGGCGAACATGAGGGTGCCGCTCTGCTTGAGGATGGCCCGCAGGTCCTGGTTTACCTGGGTCATGAAGGCGCCGGGATCGGCGGCGATCGGCCGGAGTTCCTCCATCATCGCCCGGATCATCGCCGTCACCAGCGCGGACCGCACGCCGTGGCCCATCACGTCGCTGATGAAGATTCCGGCCACGGTGTCGCTCAGCGCGGTCACATGGAAGAAATCGCCGCTGACGGAGCCGGCCGGAATGTGCCGGTGGTAAAACTGGATGGCCGAGTGCTGGGGCAGCGCGGTGGCGGGGAAGACGGGATATTGGGCCGAAAAGAACGACTGCTGGATCTCGCGCGCCATGGCGACGTCCTTCTCCAGCTGCTCGTTCTTGGCGCGCAGTTCTTCCCGGCTGACGGCGAGCGCGGCCACCGCCTTCTTCTCGCGTTCCTCGGCCTCGACCCGTTCGGTGATGTCCCAGAAAATCCCCTGCAGGCCGATGATCTTCCCTTCGGCATCGCGGAGCGGAGTCTTGACCACGTTGACGTAGTGCATCTGTCCCTTGGTCTCGCCGCCGGTCTGCTGGTAGGCCTCGACCGTTTCAAAGGGCTCGCCGGTTTCCATCACCTTGCGGTCGTCGTTCTGGTATTTCTGCGCGAGCTCCGGCGTGAAGAACTCGAAGTCGGTCTTGCCGATGATGTCCTCCAGGGGCTTGCCCAGCGAGGCGCAGAACCGCTGGTTGGCGAAGGTGAACCGCTCCATCAGGTCCTTGCGGAAGATGTTCTGCGGCAGCGTCTCCACCAGCGAGTGGTAGAGCGCCTCGGAATCCTTCAGCCGCAGTTCCGCCTCCTTGCGCTCGGTGATGTCGGTGACGGTGCCCTCGTAGTAGAGGAACTCGCCCTGGCGATTGCGCACGGCCCGTACATTCTCCGAGATCCAGATGATCTTGCCGTCCTTGCGGTAGACCTGGGACTCGAAGTTGGTGACGACCTGGTGCCAGCGCATGAGCCGGACAAACTCCTCGCGCCGGCCCGGCTTGGCGTAGAGCGAAGTCCCGATGTCCGTCATGGTGGCGGTCAGCTCCTCCGGCGAATCGTAGCCGTAGATCCGCGCCAGCGCCGGGTTGGCCGAGCGGTAGCGGCCGTCCATTGTGGTCTGAAAAATCCCCTCGAGCGTGTTCTCGTAGATGCTGCGATAGTTCTTCTGGGCTTCCTGCAGCTCCGCCTCTGCGCTCTTGCGCTCGATCGCGTAGCGGATTGAACGGACGATGAGCTTCCGCTCGACCTCGCCCTTCACGAGGTAATCCTGGGCACCGAGGTGGATCGCATCGGTCTCCATGGCCGAATCATCCACGCCGCTGAGGACGATGATCGGAATGTCGGGCCCCTTTTTCTGGAGCCGCTTGAGGGTGTTGAGCCCTTGGCTGTCCGTCAGGCCGAGATCGCACAGGATGATGTCCACGCCCCCGCCGGCGATGCGGGCGAGCCC
>DNDP01000108.1 GCA_003484235.1 Verrucomicrobiales bacterium | reverse complement strand
CGGCTACAACAACGGCCCGCGCTGCACGCCGCTGCTGACGGAGGACCGCTGCTTCACATTGGGTGCCGAGGGCAAATTGACGGCCGTGGAATTGGCAACCGGAAAGCAGTTGTGGCAGCGCGACACTGCAAAGGACTTTCAGGTGCCCGAAGCCTTCTTCGGCGTGGGCAGCACGCCGCTGCTGGAGAACGGCCTGCTCATCACCATGGTCGGCGCGCAGACCAATGCCGGCGTGGTGGCGTTCGAGGCGGCCACCGGCAGGACGGTCTGGGCCAGCGTGGGCGCGGACAACTGGACCGGCCAGCCGATGCATGGATGGCCCGGTGAACGCACTGTGGTCTGGAAGTCCTGGGACAAGCAGGCGAGCTACGCCTCGCCGGTGGCCGCAACCGTGCACGGACGCCGGGTGGTCCTCTGCCTGATGCGACAGGGGCTGGTCGCGCTGGATCCGGCTGATGGCAGGGTGCTCGACAGTTTCTGGTTTCGCGCGACCGTCGAGGAGTCGGTGAATGCGATCAACCCGGTGGTTTCCGGCAACCATGTGTTCATCTCAGCCGCCTACTACAATGTCGGCTCGGTGCTCCTTGAACTGACGGAGGAATTCAAGTTCAGGGAGGTGTGGCGGGATCCCGAGGCCCGCGGACGAACGCCCAACCTCGAGATTCATTGGACCACGCCGATCCTCCACGACGGGCATGTGTTCGCCTTCAGCGGCCGCGACGAGCCCGATGCCAGCTTTCGCTGCGTCGAACTGTTGACCAACCGGCTCAAGTGGGAGCGTGACGAATCGTGGAGGCGGAGCCGCACGCCGCCCAACGTGTTTGGCCGTGGCTCTACGATCCTTGCAGACGGAAAGCTTTTCGCCCTCGGCGAGGCGGGGCTGCTGGGACTGTTCCGGCCAGACACCGGCAAGGTGTCCGAACTGGGACGCTGGCAGGTGCCCGAACTTCGCTACCCGTGCTGGGCGGCACCGGTGCTGGCGGACAAGCGCCTTTACCTGCGGAGCGAGGATCGCCTGGTCTGCCTGGACGCCGCAGCCCGCTGAGCCGGCCGGCGCTCACTCGGAGAAGGCCAGGTAGGGCAGGAACGCAATGTTCACAATCGGGATGAACAGGAGGAGGAACAGCCAGCCGGGCTTGCCGCGGGCCTCGCAGATCTTAAACCACATGATGGCGCCCACGACGATGTTCACGAACGGTATCAGCAGCAGGATGATCATCCAGACCGGCAGCTTGGCGACCGTCAGCAGGGGAATGAGGTTGACGATGGGTATCCAGATCAGGATCCCGGGTTGATGCCCCGCCTTTTCGCAGATCAGTTTGCAGCAGTAGCAGAAGAACAGGTAGATGACGACCGTCACCAGAAGTCCGACCACTCCGCCCAGCAAACCCACCGCATCCGAGGTTGTTTCTTCCACCATGAGAATTCCTTTTGGTTGAGGTTGGGCGGACGGTATCGGGTCCGCGAGGGCGCGCCAAGAACTTAACTCACGGCCTGCCGGCCCGCCGCTGGTCCGGGGACCGGGCCGACGCCGAGCGCGGCCAATTTACCTGTTGGACGCCGGGCGGGCCGATTGTAGTATTTGCCGACGTTATGTTGAAACCGACGCACAACCTGCGGGTCCGCGAAGTCATCCGGCTGGAGCCGCCCAAGGCCATCAAGGCCGAGCTGCCGATGACCGAGGCCAGCAACGAGACGGTCGTCCGCGGGCGCGAGAATGTGGAGCGAATCCTCAACCGCCAGGATCCGCGGCTGCTCGTCGTCGTGGGCCCCTGCTCCATCCACGATCCCGACGCCGCCCTGGATTACGCCCGGCGCCTCAACGAGGTGCGGCTCGAGGTGCGTGACCGGCTGTGCATCATCATGCGGGTCTATTTCGAGAAGCCGCGCACCACGATCGGCTGGAAGGGGTTGATCAACGACCCGCACATGGACGGCAGCTACGACATCCAGTCCGGGCTGCGCACCGCGCGGAAGCTGCTGCTCGACATCACGGGCATGGGTCTGCCGGCAGCCACCGAGTTTCTCGATCCGATCGTGCCCCAGTACATCGCCGACCTCGTCAGCTGGGCGGCCATCGGCGCGCGCACCACCGAGAGCCAAACCCATCGCGAGATGGCCAGCGGCCTCTCGATGCCGGTGGGATTCAAGAACGCCACGGATGGCAGCCTGCAGATCGCCCTCGACGCGATGAGCTCCGCGCGCACCCCCCACAATTTTCTCGGCATCGACCAGGAAGGCGCCACCTGCGTGATCCGCACCACGGGCAATCCGGTCGGACACGTCGTCCTTCGTGGCGGCCGCAAGATGACCAACTACGACGCCGCCAGCATCAACTCCGCGCTCGCGCAGCTGACGAAGGCCGGCCTGCCGGAGACGGTCATGGTGGACTGCAGCCATGCGAATTCCGAGAAGCAGCACAAGCGGCAGGAAGATGTCTGGAACAACGTGGTGGCCCAGCGGGTTGACGGCAACACCGGCATCACCGGGCTGATGCTCGAAAGCTTTCTGGAAGAGGGCAACCAGCCCTTCCCCCAGCCGGTCGAGCAGCTCCGGCGCGGCGTTTCCATCACCGATGCCTGCATCGGCTGGGAGGCGACCGAGCGCCTGCTGCGGCACGCCCACGACCGGATGGCGGCGCTGATTCCGGCCGAACGGGCGAAGGCCTGAGCGCCGAAGGCGCCGACCGCACTGAACGTTCCACCCGTTGAATTCCTCGCGTGCTCCGTTAAGCTTCGCCCATGGCCGAAACGGCAGAACCACTGATCGCCCCCGCGCCGACGCGCGATGAGCAGACCGATCCCCGGGACAAGCTGGAGCCCGGCTACCTCGTCATCTGCTGGAACGATCCGGTGAACTTCATGCAGTACGTGACGCACGTGTTCCAGCAGGTGTTCGGTTGGGCGAAAGAGCGGGCCGAGAAGCACATGCTCGAAGTGCACCAGAAGGGCAAAAGCGTGCTCACCCGCGAGAGCTTCGAAAAGGCGGAGCACTACGTGCACCAGCTCCAGAGCTACTCGCTGCACGCCACCATGGAGCCCGACCGTTGAAGCTCATCCGCCAGGACAAACGCTACCGCTACTACCGGTTGAGCGATCAGGACCTGCGCCTTTGGCTCTTCGCCCTCGGCCATTACCCCTTTCCCTGCGCCAAACGGCCGGGAATCTCCCGCAGCGGCGAAGGCGACTCCATCGAGGAGGCGGACGAGCTGCTCAAATCGGCGCTGGCGGCCCAGCGACGGAAGACCAAGTCGGATCTTCGACGCTGGCTGCGCGCCCCCAATCGAATCACCGACGCCGACGGGGACATCCAGCTTCGCATCGAACAATCCCGTCGCGAATGGCTGCTGCAGATCCTCAACGACATCCGTGTCGGCGCCTGGAACCAGCTCGGTGCGCCGGACCAACTGGAGGATGCCTACCAAAATCTGACCGCCAATTCGGGTCGCCTGGTATTTCTCATGGAGATCGCCGGCATGTTCCAGTCGGCCCTGCTCCTCGACGGCGACGAATAGGTGGCGGTGGAGGAACGGTCAGGACGCGTTTGCGAAATCGGCGACCGGCGCTTCCCGTCACGACTGCGTTTTGAACCCGCGGTTGACTTTGCTTCCGGGCGATCTAGCTTCTCCTCCCTCGATTAGATGAACCGCACCGCCCGTCATGTCATCGCCCTGATGCTTGCCCTTTCCCTGGGACTGCACTGGACGGTGCTGCAGTCGGTTGCCTGGGTGAACATGCTGGTCAGCTATTCGTCGGAGTGCGGCTTCACGGAGGCGGTCGTCAAAACATTTGACGGCAGCAGTCCATGCCGGATCTGCCTGGCGGTGGATCAGGGCAGGCAGTCCGAGCGCGAGCAGTCGCAGCTCAAGTCGGGCGGCAAGCTCGATCTCTGCTTTGATCCCACCGTCATCCTGTTGACGCGGCCGGCGTCGAATGTCGTGCATCCTCCCCGCCAATCCTTCCTTGATCGCCCGCTCCCGGCTCCTCCCACGCCGCCTCCCCGGCGGGCCTGATCCATTTTCCGTTTCCGGCTCCCCGCCCGGTCCGGTGCGCGGAGTTTCTCCGGCTGCATTGAAGGCATTGAACCTTCGGCAGGCCATTTGAACCAATCCCAGTCATTTGCCCTCATGGGCCGTCGTTGCCAGGCATTCACATTGATCGAGCTGCTGGTGGTGATCGCGATCATCGCGGTCCTCGCCGGACTGCTCCTGCCCGCGCTCGGCAGGGCCAAGGCCCGTGCGCGGGCGACCAAGTGCCTCAGTCACCTGCGGCAGATCGGGCTTTCCAGCCAGATGTACGCCGATGATTACGGCGGTGTTCTGCCCCGTTCGCAGCACAACCGCGCATCCTGGGTGGCGACGCTGCAGCCTTATCTGGCGGGCACCAACCTGCACCGCTGCCCCGACGACAAGAACCTCGGCCGCATCTACAGCTACGCCATCAACGACTTCCTGACCCCGCATCCGTACGGGGCCGAAACCCTCGACTTCTCGCGCCTGCTCTCGATCCCCAAGCCGCTCCAAACCCTCTTCATGGCGGAGACACGGAAAGAGTTTGTCGGCTCGGACCACTTCCACTTTGCGGACGCGCAGGATGCCGGCTACGGCACCAATGCCTTCTCCGGCCAGGTGGATGTGGACCGGCATCAGGGCGGCGCCAACTACCTCTTTGCCGACGGCCATGTGGAGTCGCTTCGCTGGCGGGAGGTGCAGATCCGTTTGACCGTCCCCGTCTCGCGCTTCGTGCGCCCGGATGGACACCAAGGCAATCCATAAACTTGATACAGTCACCCTTCGAAACCGAAACATGAAACCCAACCTCCGCATTCAACTGACGCTCGGCCTGTTGCTGGCCGGGCTTCCGCTGGCCGCCTCCGCCCAGCACGGCCACCTCAACGCCGGGGCGACCGGACAAAACCAGGGCGACCCGTTGATCTTCGCCAACGGCAACGCCTTCATCGAGTCGTCGGGATACGTGAAGACGCTGACCTTCACCGACACCGGCACCTACGCCGGCTACTTTCAGGGCAGCATCACGCCCACCGCGCTCTACAACGCCACCGATGCCGGCTCACCGGCGCCAGGCTCGTTCATTCGGATGGAGATTCAGTCCGTCACCGGACCCGCGGGCGGCACGTTCGCCTACTGGGAACATGGTGCGGCCTCCCCCACCCATCAGATCAACAGCGGTGCCACGGCGCCGTTCCGCTTCGATCTGAGTGAAAGCGACGGCTCGCCGGGCAGCGATCCGGGCGGCCACATCCACGGCAGGCGCTTCACGGCGACGCATCCCGGAATCTACACGGTGCTGTTTCGACTGTTCGACACCTCCACCAACGGCGCCGGCGCCGGACCGATCCACACCCCTTCGACTCCGCTGGCGGTCCGGTTTCAGGCGGGTGTAAACCTCGAATCCGTGACACCCCGCGAAAACGACGTGCAGGTAAAGATCGGAGCACAGGCCGGCCGCACGTTGCAGGTGGAAAAGAGCCACCAGCTCGGAGCCGCGGCGGACTGGCAGCCGGTGGGTGCACCCATCGCCGGCAACGACCACATTCAATCCGTCAGCGATCCCAGCCCGAATCCGGCCAGCGGGTTCTACCGGGTCAAGGATGTGACCCCCCAGCCCTGACCACCGGGTTGGGACCACCCGGAACAGGAGTCGGGGCCAACCCGCCAAGTCTTGAGCCCCACTGCTCCAACCGGACTGCGAATCACGACCGCCGCCCTGCTCGCGTTCGTGAGCGGGGCGGCTGCGCTTGGTCACCAGACCATCTGGTTCCGCTCCGCCGTGGATGTGCTCGGCGCCAACGCCGACACCTTCGCGCGGGTGGTCGGCGGTTTCTTTCTTGGTCTCGCCCTCGGCGCGTTCATCGCTTCCCGCCGACAGGGACCCGCTGAACTGCGCTGGCTCTGGCTGGCACTCGCAGAGATCGGCGTCGCACTGCTGACGCTGCCCATCCTGCTGGTCGCGCAGAACGCCGGGTGGCTGCATGAACAACCAACGTTGGCAACATGGTTCCGGTGGCTGCTTCCGCTGGTGCTGGTCACGCCTCCCGCCCTGATGATGGGGCTGGTCCTGCCGTGGCTGCTGCACGCACTTCAGTTGGAGGAGCGACTGCAGCCGGGCCGGGCCGTTCTGCTGTACGCCGTCAACACGCTGGGCGGCGTCCTCGGCATCATGCTGGTGCTGTTGTTCGCGCTGCCCGCCTGGGGACTGGCAGCCACGGCGCTGGGCCTGTCCGGGATCAACCTTTTCGTGGCGGCCGGCTTTGTTGTCTTTCAGTTCCAAAGGGGAACTGTCACGCCCCGGCCGCCGAAAACTTCCTCGCCGGCCCCTGCGCCGGGATTGCCGCTGAAACTGATCATTCCAGCCTTCGGGTCCGGCTTCCTCGTTCTGGCCATGGAGGTGTTGTTTCAGCTGCAGTTCCGGCAGATCAGCATCAACTCGCTCTTTTCCAGCGGAGCCGTGCTCTGCATCGTGCTGCTCGGTCTGGGCGCGGCTCCGTTTCTCGTCGGACCAATCCTCCGTGCCGCCGGCTCACCACCCGCGGCCCTGGCCAGCGCCTGCCTCGGTGGAGTGTTGGTGTGCGCGGTTCAACCCTGCCTGCACCTGGTGTTCGGCGGCGGCCTCAAAGTGATTCCCTATGAACTGCCCGCCGGACCCTATGCCGCGGCGCTGTTCGGTCTCGCCCTGCAGACACTGGCACTGCCGGTACTTGTCGCGGGACTCGTCTTTCCGCTGCTGCTTCATCAGGCAACTGAGGAAGGCAAGGGGCGCACCGCCCAATGGACCGGCCGTCTGCTCATGTGGAACGGCGTCGGCGGCTGGCTGGGCGCGGAAGCGGCCAATCGCTGGCTCGCGCCGGCATTGGGACTCTGGGGCAGCGTCGTCGCAGTGGCAGCAGGCTATTTCGGGCTTTTCCTTGTCGCGCTCCCGCAACTCGAATTGCGCTGGCGGCGTCCGTTCAGGATCGCGGGTTTCTCAGCGGTCGCCACGGCGATCGGGTTTGGCTGGGTCTCCGTGTTGTTGCCCGGCATCGGCCTGGAGGAGCACGTTCGGCTGCGCGCACTCGAAGTGGGTCGCGAGGGGGTCGTGGCCGTGGCCGAACACCGTCCGGGCGACCTGCGCATGGTGATGAACAACACCTACACGCTGGGTGGCTCCACGGCGATGGCCAACCAGGAACGTCAGGCGCATCTGCCCATTCTCCTCCACGGCAGGGCGCACTCGGTGGCCACGCTCGGCATCGCCACCGGCAGCACGGCCGGCGGAGCGACGCTGCATCCGGACGTCGATCGCGTGGAAGCGATCGAGCTGTCGCCGCTCGTGGTGAAGTTCGCGAAGCGGGAATTCACCGCCTTCAACCGCGACGTGTTCAGCGATCCCCGCGTCACCGTCATCGAGGACGACGCCCGCTGGGTGGTCGCACAACGGACCGGCACCTACGATGTCGTCATCGGCGACCTGTTCATGCCGTGGGAAACGGGCGCGGGCCGGCTGTTCACCCGGGAACATTTTGAAAACGTCAGACGCTCGCTGAAACCGGATGGGCTCTACTGCCAGTGGCTGCCCATGTTCCAGCTGACCCGTCCACAGTATGAATCGATCCTGCGCACCTTCGAGTCGGTCTTCGGCGAAGTGATCCTGTTGCGCGGCGACTTCTATGCCGAGTTGCCGATCATCGGACTGGTCGGAGGCCGGCGTCTGGAAGCGATCGACTGGGACGCGGTTGAAACCGCATGCGCCCGGCTGAGGCAGACGGAGGGCGTCGACGATCCGCTGGTCCGCCATCGGGAGGGCGTGGCGATGATGATCGTCGGGGAAGCCGCTGGAAGACCCGATGCACCGCTCAACACCCTCGGCAATGCATGGCTCGAGTTTGACGCCGGCCGCAACATCATCGGGATGGCGGACCCGTGGTTCGTGGGCGTGCCGCTGGCAACGCATCTTCGCGACGTCCAGCGCGCCAGCCGGGAGAAGCTCCCCGTCGAACTGCGTGACGCCCACGAGAGCGGGCAGTTCTTTCTCACCCTCGAAATCGCATCGGCAATCCAGTCGCGGGAGCTGCCGGCATTGAAGTCGCAGTTCGCCGCCCGGTTGCCGTCTCCAATGAGGGAGGATGCGCTCGCCCGTTGGCGGCACTGGCCTTCCCGGGTGAAACTGACAGCGGCCGAGAACCGCTGACCAGTCCATCGGCGCCGTCGGGCTCCGGGCCGCATCGGAATCACTCCCATCGCGATCCGGCATCTTCAACCTTCCATCCGGCCACCCGCTGGAGTAAACCGTCCGCCATGCCGATCCAGGAGCTTGAGGACTTTGTCGCGCGCTGTTCGGTCACGGGCGGCTGGGAATGAACGGACTCAACCGGATTGATTCATGAACGCGCTGTCGCTCACGCCCGGTGATGCCTTAGTGGGGGCTGCCGTCCCCCTGGTGGTTGCGGCGATCCTGGTTGCGTCGCTTCGCCGGGGCACCGGCGGGGGGCTGGTGCCCGTGATTTTCGCCGTGGGCGGGTGGGTCACCCATTGGTTCAACGCACTCCTGCTCCGGAACGTGATCCCGGCACTCGGCGAGCATGATCCGGCGACGGCCGCCGAGGCGTGGTATTCCGGATTCGTCGAGGCGGCGGTGCCCGAGGAGCTGGTCCGCTTCGTGTGCGCCCTGGCGCTGGCGTTTGCCTGGCGCCGGAGCCGGAGCCGGTTCACGGCTCCCGAACTGGCGGGGGGGCTGTTGGCCTCCGGATTCGCACTGTTCGAGAACCTGGACTACGCACGGACCTTCCCCGAGTGGCGGATCATGGCCGTCCTGTCACACGTGGGCGCCGGAATCATCATGGGCCGTTTCCTGCGGCATGCGCTGGTGGGCGATGCCCTGCGCACGCTTCCGTTGTTCGCCGCCTTGCTGGTGCCGGTTGTGATGCACGGGCTGTTCGACTCCGCCTTTTTCATGGTGGAGATCATTGCATTTGGCGTGGAAGGAAACGGGAGCGCCGTCGAGGATGAGGCGATGCTTCGGGCACTGCCCTGGATGGCCGCCTACTTCCTGGTGTTCCTGGCGGAACTGGTCTGGGCCGCCAGCATCATCTGGCGGTTTCGGCGCGAAGCCCGGGAGTGAACCACCAGAAGATCGCCCGGCGAATCCGGTCTGACGCCCAGTCCCGGCCACGACCAACACTCGGAACTTCCGACAATTGCA
>DNDP01000395.1 GCA_003484235.1 Verrucomicrobiales bacterium | reverse complement strand
CCGGGCCACTGGTTCCGCTCAACAGCCTGAGCATCGATCATTCGCATCTGGTGCCGGTGACCGCAGGCGACGCGGTCGAGCTCGTGGGCGCGCCCGCGCGGACGGAGTTCGCGCCGTACCTGGTGGATGTCGAGTACCGCCGGCTGGGGCCCGGTCCTCCGCCCGGGGCGCGGCGCATCCGGCCCGAGGCTCTGGCGGACGGCGCCAACGACGCGGCGCTGGTGACGGTGCGGGCGCGCTTGCGTCACCGGGAGACGACACGGGCGGGGGGACGACTGCGGGAACAGTTCACTCTCGACGCGGCCGGGGCGATGCTCGAGGCGCGGTTCGAGGGACCCGAGGCGAATGCGATTCCCGAGCTGCCGGGGGACGCGCTGCTGGAGGTGACCGGGCTTTGCACCGTCATGCCCGACCCTGGAAAGCGCGGCCGGACGGTGCGGCTGTGGCTGCGCGGAGCGGAAGACGTGCACTACCTCGGCCGGCCGCCGTTCTGGGATGACTGGCCGATGCGCCAACTGGCGCTGGGCGGGTTTGCGCTCACGTTCGGCACCATGACGTGGGTCGTCTTTCTCCGCCGGCAGGTGCGGCAGCGTACTTCGGCGCTGGTGGCCGCGAACGGACAATTGCTCGAGAACGCCGCCCGGCTCCGCCAGTCCGAGCAGGAGGTCCAGCGCGCGCTCCGGCAGGAAAAGGAACTCAGCCAGCTCAAGACGCATTTCGTGAACACCGTTTCGCACGAGTTCCGCACGCCGCTGGGCGTCATCATGGCCTCGGCGGAGAACCTGCGCGATTACCACGACCGCTTCTCGGCCGACCAGCGGGCCGGCCACCTGGGCGACATCGTCGAGGCGTCGCGCACCATGTCGGGGCTGATGGAGGAGGTGCTGCTGCTCGGACGGGTCGAGTCGGGCAAGGTGGCGTTCAAGCCGGCCCCGCTCGACCTGCGTTCCCTCTGCGAACGGCTCGTCGAAGAGGTCGGGGCCGCCACCGACCAGCGCTGCCCGATCCGTTTTGCCTGTGCCCTGGCAGGCGGCGATGCGCGTGGTGACGACGGGCTGTTGCGGCACATCCTGGTGAACCTGCTCTCCAATGCGGTGAAGTACTCGCCCGCCGGCCGGCCCGTCGAATTCCGGCTGGAGGCGCGCGACAACTTCGCCGTGTTTACCGTCAGCGATCAGGGCGCGGGCATCGCGGCCGCGGATCTGCCGCACTTGTTCGAGCCGTTCCATCGCGGCGCCAACGTGGGCGATGTCGCCGGCAGCGGCCTGGGCCTGGCCATCGTCAAGCGCTGCGTGGACCTGCACGGCGGCACGGTCGAATGCTCGAGCCGCGAGGGCGACGGCACCACGTTCACGGTGCGGGTGCCCGTCTTCGGCCGGCTTGCGTGACGGGTCGCAGCGCGGTTCACACGCCCGCGCGCGGGGAAAACGAATCCTCCCGGTTCAACTCCGCATTCAACGCCGCCCACGCATCCCGGGCCTCGGGCGTGAAGTCCCTCCCCAGCGTCGTCGCCAGCGCCCACAGCAGCGCCTCGCCCACCACCTCGCGCTGTCCGCGCCCCAGCGCCGAAAGCAGCGGACGCACTGCCCCCGGCTCGTCGGCAAACGTCGCCGCCGTCCGCAGCAGCGCCACGAACTTGTCCGCCTCCTCCTCCCAGTGCGGCTGCACGTGCGCCCGCAATTCCGGCCGCCGCGCAAACAGCCGCTGGTAGAAAGCCATCGCCGCCACCCGCGCCTTGGGTTCAAGCAGGGCAAACGTGGAACGGACCAGGGCGATCTGGTCGGGCGACAAGTTCATCGCCCGACGCTACGGAGCGGCACCCGCCGGCGCCATACGACCAAGGTCGCAGTTCCCTTTGCGGCCGCGGTTTGCTACCAAGCACCCGTGCAAACCATCCTGGTGATCGAGGACCACGCGCCGATGAGGCGCAACCTCGCCGCCGCCCTCCAGATGGAGGGCTTCGAGGTCCTCAGTGCCGCCGATGGACGGGCGGGCGTCGAGTCGGCGCTGGCCGAACTGCCCGACCTGATCCTCTGCGACGTGATGATGCCCGTGCTGGACGGCTACGGTGTGCTCAAGGAACTCCGCGCCCATCCCTCCACCGCCACCACGCCCTTCATCTTCCTGACCGCCAAGGGCGAAAAACCGGACATCCGCGCCGGCATGAACCTCGGCGCCGACGATTACCTCACCAAGCCCGCGGCCAAGGCCGACCTGCTCGCCTGCATCCGGGCCCGTTTCGAGCGCGAAACGGCGCGCGAGCGCGAGCTGGATTCGAAGATTGCCGCGGCCCGGCGATTCGCGCCCAACTTCGACTCCCCCGCGCCGTTGGAGAGCACTCTGGCGCTGACTCCGCGGGAGGCGGAGGTGCTGCTGTGGGTTGCCCAGGGGAAAACCAACGGGGAGATCGCCACCATCTGCGGCGCCGCCGAGAAGACCATCAAGCGGCACCTCACCAGCGTCTTCGCCAAGCTGGGCGTGGAAGGCCGCAACGCCGCCACGCTGCGCGCCCTGGAGATTCTCAATCTCCCCGGCAGTAGCTTATCCGCCATGTAGAGCTGACCTTCCGCTTCCAGCAACACGATCACCGCCTCACGGACGTCCACGGCCACGTCATTCGCGAGATCCTCGCGCGACGCAGGCAACTCTCGGCACCCAACGGACTGGTGAGCGCGGCAAGGCCGCCTACAGGGTTGCGTGCGGAGCTCTCAACAGTCCGTCGCCGAACGGTTGCATGACGCAATATCGCAGGAGAAACACGGAGATTCGCATGGTTCCGCATGTTGCGATTCGGTTAACAACCTCCCGAGCGCGCCCGCCCATGTGCTCGCGCCATCCCATGACCAATCACACTTTCAACATCGCCGTGCTCCCCGGGGACGGCATCGGCGTCGATGTGACCCGCGAGACGTTGCGCGTCCTGGAGGCGCTGCAACCCGGGCTCGACGGCGTGAAATTCGAGTTCCACGAATACTCGGTCGGCGCCGGCGAGTACCTCAAGAACGGCGATCCGCTGCCCGCCGACGCCCTCGACGCCTGCGGCAAGGCCGACGCCGTCCTGCTCGGCGCGATGGGCCTGCCGACGGTGCGCTGGCCCGACGGCAAGGAGATGACACCGCAGATCGATCTCCGCGAGAAGTTCCAGCTCTATTGTGGGCTGCGGCCGATCCGCCTCTACCACGCGCAGGACACGCCGTTGAAGAAGTTCCGAGCCGGCGAGATCGACTTTGTGATCATCCGCGAGAACACCGAGGGGCTGTTCTCCGGGCGGCTTTCGCAGGCAGACAAGGCGAAGGGCGAAGTCTGCGACCTGATGCGCATCACCCGTGCCGGCAGTGAACGGGTGTGCCGTTCGGCCTTCGAAATCGCGATCAGGCGCCGCAAACAATGCGCAATCGTGGACAAGGCGAATGTCCTGCCGTCGATGGTCTTTTTCCGTTCGGTGTTCGACGAAGTGGCAAAGGAGTTTCCGGAGGTGACCTCCGGACATCTGTATGTGGACGCGGCGGCGCTTTACCTCGTTCAGCGTCCGCACACGTTCGACGTGCTGGTGACCGAGAACATCTTCGGCGACATCCTCAGTGATCTCGCCGCCGGGCTGGTTGGCGGCATGGGGATGGCGCCGTCGGGTGACATCGGCGAGGATTGTGCGGTCTTCCAGCCAAGTCACGGCACGGCGCCGGACATTGCCGGCAAAGGGATCGCTAACCCGATCGCCACGATCCTGTCCGCCGCGCTCATGCTCGAATGGCTTGATCATCCCGAGACCAGGCGTGGCGCGGAGAAGATTCATCGCGCCGTCGAAACAGTGCTAGAGGATCCCGCGAACCGCACCCCGGACGTCGGCGGCAAACTCACCACCACCCAGATGACGGACAAGATCATTCAACGATTGTAGACGCCGACGTGAGGAGGCTCTAATCCACGCACACCCATGAAGCTGATCGACCTTTCGCTGACCCTTCGCCCCGGCATGCGCGGGGTGGACTTCGAGACGGCCAAGACGGTCGAGCGCGACGGTTGGAACGCCCGCACCCTGCATCTCTACTCGCACGCCGGCACACACATGGACGCGCCGACCCACTTCGCGGCTGGTCCCGGCACCATCGATCAAACACCGCTCGCGCGCTGCATGGGCCCGGCGTGGGTCGTAAACCTCGACGGCATCACCGACAAGGCGCTCATCGGCGTGAAGGACTTGGGCGCGTTCGCGGAGAGGTTTCAGGCCGGAGATTCGCTGCTGCTCCGCACCGGCTGGTCCCGGCACATGGATAATCCGCAGCGTTACCGCGACAACTTTCCGCGCATCTCCGAAGATCTCGCAAACTGGTGCGTCGAGCGGCAGGTGAACGTGCTGGGCGTCGAGCCGCCGTCCGTGGCCGACGTGAACGACAAAGTGGACCTGACCCGCATCCACAAGATTCTGCTGGGCGGCAACATCACCATCGTCGAGGGCCTGACCAACCTCGACGCGCTCACGCAGGAAAAGGTGTTCTTCGTCGCCGCGCCATTGAAGATCGAGGGCGGCGACGGCTGCCCATGTCGCGCGTTCGCGATCGAGGGAGGATCGCTCGGATGTTGACCCTCGCCGATCCCCGCCAGTCGTTGCCGCCGGTCTGGTCGGCGGATCTTTTACCGTCGATTCGCGAGGCCAATGCCGCCGCCGGGCGCTCCATCGTCGTGCTCGATGACGATCCCACCGGCACGCAGACCGTTTACGACATCCCGGTGCTCACCGAGTGGACCGCTGGAGCGTTGACCGCGGAACTCGAGCGCGACACTCCGCTGTTCCATGTGCTGACCAATTCCCGCAGTCTGCCAGGTCCACGCGCCGCACAGCTTGCGCGGGAAATTGGCGGCAATCTCAAACGAGCCCTTGCCGCCACCCAACGCGAAGTGACCGTCATCAGCCGCAGCGATTCGACCTTGCGCGGTCATTTCCCCGGAGAGGTCGACGCGCTCGTTGAAGAACTCGGCCAGCCGCAAGCGGTCCGAATCATCGCGCCCTTCTTCGAGGAGGGCGGTCGCCTGACGATCGACGACACGCATTACGTGGCCGATGGCGGACGTCTGGTGCCCGCCGCGGAAACGCCCTTCGCCCGCGACGCGAGTTTCGGTTTCACCAGGTCGAACCTGCGCGAGTGGGTCGCGGAGAAGACTGGCGGCAGGATCGCGCCCGAGAGCGTGCGCTCGATCACGTTGAACGATCTGCGGAAAGGCGGCCCGGGCATTGTCGCGGGCAAGTTGTCCGTCGTGCCGGCCGGCGGCGTGTGCGTGATCAACGCGGTGGCGATGCGCGACATGGAGGTGTTTGTGGCCGGCCTGCTGGAAGCGGAGAAGGCCGGCAAACAGTTCATCGCCAGGACGGCGGCGTCCTATGTGCGCGCCCGCGCCGCGCTCGAGAAAAGGCCATTGCTTGACGGCGGCGAACTGCGTTGCGCAACCGGGAACGGCGGTCTGATCGTTGTCGGCTCCCACGTGCCGAAAACGACGGCGCAGTTGAAGCAGCTGCTTGCGGCCAACGCGCCGGGCCCCCAACCGGTGGAACTGGCGGTGGAGGAATTGATCGGTGGCAAACGCCGGGCGGTGATCGACGAAGCGGTCCGGCGCGTGAACGTCCAGCTCAGCCGCGGCCACGACGTCGCGCTCCACACCAGCCGCGAAGTCGTCACGGGCGCCGACGCCGGCGCCAGTCTGGAGATCGGCGCGCAGATTTCTACCGCGCTGGTTGAAATCGTCCAGCGCCTCGCGCAGCGACCGGCGTTTATGATCGCCAAAGGCGGCATCACCTCGAGCGATGTCGCGACGCACGGCCTGGCCGTGAAGCGTGCCATGGTGCGCGGCCAGATTCTGCCCGGGATTCCCGTTTGGCGCCTCGGTGACGAGAGCCGGTTTCCCGGGATGAATTACGTCGTGTTCCCCGGCAACGTCGGCGGCGACGGCGCGCTGCGGGAGGTTTATGAGAAACTGACAGGCAGCGGAGGCGCAGCGAACTGATTGACTCCGATCGCAATCCACTGAAGCCATGATACCCAAACGCTACTTCCTGCTGCTGGGCACGTTTCTGTTGTCCGTCCTCCTCTACGTCGATCGGGCGTGCATTTCGACCGCCAAGACGGACATCACGCGCGACCTCAACCTGAGCGACACGCAGTGGGGCTGGGTCATGGCGGCATTCGCGCTCGGCTACGCGCTCTTCCAGACCCCGACTGGCGCCATCGCCGACCGCTTCGGGCCGCGCGTGCTGCTGACATCGGTCGTGGTGCTGTGGTCGGTCTTCACCGGGTTGAGCGGCGTGGTGAAGAGCTACGTGTCGCTCTTCGCCGTGCGGTTCCTGTTCGGCGCCGGTGAGGCGGGCGCGTTCCCCGGCATCGCCCGCGCGTTGTTTTCGTGGATTCCGATGGCGGAACGTGGCACCGCGCAAAGCATCAACTTCTCCGGCAGCCGGCTAGGCGCGATGTTCGCGATGCCGCTCGTCACGTGGTTGCTGGTGCAGTTCGGCTGGCGGAACATGTTCCTGATCCTGATGGTCGTCGGCTTCGTGTGGGCGGTCTTCTGGTACTTCTGGTTCCGCGACGAGCCCGCTGATCACCCGCGCATCTCCAAGGAGGAAAAGGCCTTCATCCTCGCGAACCGCCAGCAACCCGACGCCACGCAGAAACAGAAGGTGCCTTTCTCCCTGATGGCCCGCTCGCCCAACATGTGGATGGTGATGATCCAGTATTTCTGCAGCAACTTCACCTTCTTCTTCGCGCTCACCTGGCTCTTTCCGCACCTGAAGAAGACCTACGGCCTGGACACCATGACGACCGGTTTCTACACGTCCGCACCGTTCCTCGGTGGCGCGATCGGCAGCGTTTTCGCCGGGGTGATGATCGACCGCATTTACAAGTCCGGGAACTGGCAGTTGTCGCGGCGGCTGCCGGCGATCATCGGCTTCGCGCTGGCGGCGGTGGGTTTGCTGCTGAGCCTGCAGATGGAGACGGCGCTCGGTGCGGTGGTGTGGTTCACGGTGGCTATCTTCGGCGCCGACATGACGCTGAGCCCGTCTTGGAGCTTTTGCACGGACATCGGCCGCAAGAACGCCGGCTCGGTCTCCGGCACGATGAACATGGCCGGCAACATCGGCAGCCTCGTGACCTCGCTGGCCTTTCCGTATCTGCTCGCCTGGACCGGCTCGACGACGCCGTTCTTTTTCGTGGCAGCCGGCCTCAACGTGCTGGCCATCGTGCTGTGGACGCGGATGAAATCCGACAAGCCGCTCGAACTGGAGAGGGTGCGTTAACCATGAAGAACAACAAACTCCGCGGCGTCGGCATCGGCGCCGGTTATTTCAGCGGCTTCCAATACGAGGCGTGGACCCGCATTCCCGAGGTCGAGATCGTGGCGATGAGCAACCGAGATCTCGCCAAGGCCGAACCCATCCGGAAGCAATACGGCATACCGAAAGCCTATGGCGACTGGCGCGAGATGTTCGACGCGGAGAAACCCGATTTCGTGGACATCATCACGCCGCCGCCCACACACCGAGAAATGTGCGCCGAGGCGGCCGCGCGCGGCATCCACATCATTTGCCAGAAACCGCTGGCGCCGACGCTCGCCGAGGCGGAGGCCATCGTTGCCGATGCGGCGGAGAAGAACGTGCGGTTCATGGTGCATGAGAACTTCCGGTTCCAGCCCTGGCACCGCCAGTTGAAGCGTCAGCTCGAGGCCGGTGCGATCGGCGACCTCTACAGCCTGACCTTCCGGTCGCGCATGGGCGATGGCTGGGGCGAGGACGCCTACATCCCGCGGCAGCCGTACTTCCGCGACTACCCGAAGCTGCTCGTGTATGAAAGCGGAGTTCACTTCATCGACACGTTCCGTTTCCTGGCCGGCGAGGTGAATCGCGTGAGCGCCTGGTTGCGCAGGTTGAACCCGGTGATCAAGGGCGAGGACTGCGGGCTGCTCGTGTTCGAGTTTGCCAGCGGCGCACTCGGCAACTGGGACGCCAACCGCTACAACGAGCCGAACCACGACAACCCGCGCTACACCTTCGGCGAGTTCCTGCTCGAAGGGAGCAAAGGCAGCCTCCGCCTCTACGCGGACGGACGCATCACGCTCAAGCCGCTCGGCGAACCCGAAAAGGAGATCGCCTACGAGCATCGCAATCACGCCTTCGCCGGCGATTGCTGCCACGCCACGCAACGACATTTCATCGACCGCATGCTCGACGGCGGCGCGTTCGAGACGAGCGGCGACGATTACCTGAAAACACTGCGCGTGCAGGACGCGGTTTACCGGTCCGCAGAACACCGCGCTCCCGTGGAGATTGACACATGATCCAACACAACGGACTCGATCACCTTGCCATTGTAGTTCCCGACACCGAGGCAGCGCTCAAGGTTTGGCGCGATGCACTGGGATTTCCCCTGCTCTACAGCGAGGAAGTAAACCACGGGACCGTGCGGCTCACCCATCTGGACCTTGGCAACACCCATCTGCAGCTGGTTCAACCGCTCACTCCCAATCATCCGCTCCAGGCCTGGCTCGCGGAGAATGGTCCCGGCCTGCATCACTTTTGCCTCAAGGTGGACGACGTCGGCTCGGCAATGAAGAACTCGCCCTTGCCGACGGCACCAGAGCCACATCAGGGGACGGCGGGAAAACGCGCGGTGTTCCTCGACCGGGCCAGCACCCAGAACGTTGTGGTCGAACTCACAGGAAAGTAATCTACTCGTACAAGAACACACAAACTGCCGCGGCACCCCGGAATAGGGGTTCTTTGAAATGCATGCGAATCGAAGACTCATGAAATCGAACATCAAATCACTCGCGAATCTCTCCTCCCCTCACCCTGCATCGAGGGCGGTCTTGAACCGTGTCACGCACTCAGGCCTTGGTATTGTCGCCTCCCTTTCGCTGGCGTCCGCTGCCGCCGCGGCCGACCTCTCCCGGCCCATTGCCGCCGCCAATGTCATTTTTGAGGAGGTGGACGGCGTCGCCGCGGTCGAGGCCGAACACTTCTTCAAGCAGACCGCCACGGCCAGGCGCGCGTGGTACATCATTTCCCCGGGACAGGAACCCGGACTCGAACCGGACGGCGACCCCGTCCATCTCGCGGACGCCAGCGGCGGTGCGTATCTGGAGATCCTGCCCGACTCGCGGCGCAACCACGATGAGCAGCTGATTCGCGGCGAAAACTTCACCAACGAACCGGGCGAGATCGCGGTCCTCTCCTACCGCGTCCACTTCAACAACCCCGGCCGCTATTACGTGTGGGTCCGCGCGCACTCGACCGGCACCGAGGACAACGGCATCCACGTGGGCCTCGACGGGCAGTGGCCGGACAGCGGCCGGCGCATGCAATGGTGCGCCGACAAGAACACCTGGCGTTGGGAAAGCAAGCAGCGGACGGAAGCCGAGCATTGCGGCGAGCCCTACAGGATTTATCTCGATGTCGAGCGGGCGGGCGTTCACGAAATCCATTTCTCGATGCGCGAGGACGGCTTCGAGTTCGACAAGTTCATCCTGACCCGCGACCACGAGTTTGCCCGGCCGAACGATGCCGGTCCGGCGGTGCGCGTGAAGAGCGGAAAGGCTCCGAGCGCGTTTGGTGCCGTGGCGCCCCCCCCAGGTGCGGGCGTCCAACGCGTCGCCGCAGCGGCCGGACCGCCGGTGGGTGGCGCGGCCGGCGGTCGCAAGCCTTTCCCGGCACACTGGGGCCAGCAGCCCCAGATTCAAACGATGGATTTCCGTCCCCTGCCCGGCGGCTACGGCAATGGCAGCTCCACATTGGCGAGCTGGATTCAGTTCAATCTCGATCTCGACGAGGCGCGCGCGAAGGGGCTCGTGCTCGAAGCGCGGGAATTCTCCCTCGACGGCTCGAACTACTACCTGCATCAGGACAAGTGGCTCGCGATCAACCCCGAGGAACACAAGTCGGCGAAGATCCAGACGGCCTCGCCGTTCCCGAACGGCCGCTACGACATCACGCTGCACACCGTGGGCGAGAACGACGGCCAGTCCACCTATCAGGTGAGCGTCAACGACCGGAAGATCGGCGAATTTATCGCGCCGTTGAGCGAGGAGATGTTCGAGGAGGGCATGCGCTACGCCCGGACGTTCAACAACGTGGAACTCAATTCCGGCGACGTGATCGAAGTCGCCTCGCAGATCGCCAGCGCGGACGGGATGGAATACAGCCGAGCGCGCTGGGCGCGGCTCAGCTTCAAGCCGGCGGACGACGCCACCCGGGCGAAGCTGAAGCAGGTTCACGGATCCTAGGAGCGAAGACCATGTCCTTCGACAACCGGACGAAAGGAACTGGGTGACCGGGTT
>DNDP01000052.1:2830-5410 GCA_003484235.1 Verrucomicrobiales bacterium | reverse complement strand
CCGCTGCTCGAGCCGATCGCCAAGGAGACCTACGGCATTCTGATCTACCAGGAGCAGGTCATGCAGGCCACCCAGGTGCTCGCCGGCTACTCGCTGGGCAACGCGGACCTGCTGCGCCGCGCGATGGGCAAGAAGAAGGTCGAGGAGATGCAGAAGCAGCGCGCCCAGTTCGTGAAGGGCTGCAAGGAGCGGAACAACATTCCCGAACGGAAGGCGAACGAGGTTTTTGACCTGCTCGAGAAGTTCGCGGGCTACGGTTTCAACAAGTCGCACGCCGCCGCCTACGCGGTTGTCGCGTATCAGACCGCCTATTTGAAGGCCAATTATCCGGTGGAGTTCCTCGCCGCGATGATGACCAACGACCTGAGCGACACCTCCAAGCTCTCGATCCTGATCGAGGAGGGGCGCATCCTGCATGTCGAAACCCTCGGGCCGGACGTCAACGAGTCGGACGTGTTCTTTGCGGCCGTCATCGCGGGACAGGCTTCCAATCGGTCAGCAGCCGGCGACGGCGAGCGTGCCGACCGAAGTCGCGAAGCTGGCACGGGTGCGGACGGTTCTGGAAAGAACGGCGCCTCAGGCACCGACGGGAGCGCCACGGACAGGCAGGAAGGCCGTCCAGCCGTCGAGGGTGGCAAGATCCGGTTTGGCCTGGCGGCGATCAAGGGCGTCGGTGAGGCGGCGGTGAAGACCATCCTCGCCGCGCGGGATGCGGGTGGGAGGTTCAAGAGCCTCTCGGATCTGTGTGAGCGCGTGGACGGCCGCACGGTGAACCGCAAGGTGCTCGAGGCGCTGATCAAGTCCGGTGCCTGCGACTGCTTCGGCGAGACGCGGGCCAGCCTGTTCGCGCAGATCGACGCCGTGCTGCGCCGGGCGGCGGGCGTGCAGTCGGACAAGGCGAAGGGGCAGGTCTCGCTGTTCGACATGATGGACTCCGCGGCTTCAGGCGACGCGGATGCCGAGCCCAGGGTGCAGCTCCCCGAGTGGCCGCAGGGTGAGCTGCTTGCCGCTGAAAAGGAGCTGCTTGGCTTCTACGTGAGCGGACATCCGTTGACGCCGTTCGCGCCGATCCTCGACCGCTACTGCCTGCACAACTCGGCCACCGCGAAGGAGCTGCCGCCCCGTTCCTCCACCCGCATCGGGGGGATGATCTCCGGCGTGCAGAAGGGGATGTCCAAAAAATCCGGCAAACCCTACTGCATGGTCACCGTCGAGGACCTGCACGGCTCCTTCACGATGCTGCTCATCAACGAGACATTCGACAGATATGTCGTGCTGATGGAGATCGGACGGACGATCCTGGTGGCCGGCGAGGTCAACAACGACGAGGACAAACCCAAGCTTTTTCCGGTCGAGATTCTCCCGCTGGAGGAGGCGCCCAAGAAGTACACCCTCCAGGTTCATTTCCGGCTGAACATGGCGAAGCTGAACGACGCCCTGCTCGGGCGGCTGCAGGAGATCGCCTTGGACCACTCCGGCAAATGCCCGCTGTTCCTCTGCTGCCGCAGGCCGACCGGCGAGATGCTGTTTATCGAAACGCACGACCGGTTTTTCGTCAGCCCATCCCGCCGGCTGCAGGAGGCGGTGGATGAACTGCTCGGCGAGGAGACCTACTACGCGAAGGTGGACCCGTCGCTCCCGGAGCGGCAGCAGCGGCGCTGGGAGCGCCGGGGCGAGCCCGCGATGGCCTGACCGCATGAAGCTGCCCGGCACCATCTTCGAGTCGGAGCTCGCCGTCCGGCCCGACGACATCGATCTCTTCCAGCACGTCCACAGCACCCGCTACCTGGACTACGTGCTGGCGGCGCGGTTCGACCAGATGAAGCGCTGCTACGGCATCGCCATGGAGGCGTTCATCGAACGCGGGCTCGGCTGGGTGGTGCGGCGTTCGTTCATCGAGTATCAACGTCCGCTCAGGATGGGGGACACGATGGTTGTGCGCACCCGCATCGAGGAGTTTTTCAACGACGGCGTGAAGGTGTGGTTCGAGATCCTCCGCCTGCCCGGGCGCAAGGCGAGCTGCCACGGCTGGTGTGACTACACGCTCGTCAGTTTGGCCAGCGGCCGCGCCCAGGCGGTGCCGGAAGACGTGCGGGCGGCCTATTCCGTCTAGGCGGCCGGTGGCGGCGTAATCCGGGACAGGCGCGAGAGGTTGATCGACGCTTCGTATCGGTGAAGCAACTGGCGCATCCGTGCGACCTCAGTCTTGCTGAGCGCATAGAGGAACGGCGCGGCCAGCGCGGCCGCCTCCTTCAGGATTTGCTCGAACGCCCGCGACGTGATCTTGAGCAGGACGCTGTCCTTGTTCGCCACCACGTCGGCGGAGCGCGGTCCGTGATCCAGCAGCGCCATCTCCCCGAAAAACTCCCCGGGACCGAGCGTCGCAATGGTGATCTCGCGACCGTCCTGCATCGACCGGCTGCGGACTTCGCCCTCGAGTATCAGGAACATCGCGTCACCCGTGGCCCCTTCGCGCACGACGATCTCGAACTGGCGGACGCGAACGAGGTCCAGATACTTCGCGAACGAGAGAATCTGCAGGTCATCCATGTCGGCGAACATCTTGATCCGCCGGAGCAT
>DNDP01000052.1:790-2603 GCA_003484235.1 Verrucomicrobiales bacterium | reverse complement strand
TCGCGGGCGCGGCACCAATGGGTCTGGTCCTGTCCATACACCCAGGTGTCGGCCACGATGCGCTGGTCGCGGGTCCAATCGACGAGCGTGGGCAGTTCAATCGGGCCGTAAGCGACGTTGTCCACGCCCCAAACATGATAAAAGACGGCCTCGTTCTCTTCCATGTGCTGATCGGTTGAGGTTGCGGCGGCGAAGCTGGCTCAGCATGGGCACCTTGGTATGGTCCTCCAGCTGTTGCAACCGCAAACTGGCCAGCGCCTCCGGCCGGGTCCCCGCGCGATCGGTGCTCCCGTGACCCGCCGCCGGGGTGGCGCCGGCCAAAATGACAGCACCCGGCCCCCGTGAGGGTGGCCGGGTGCAGGAAACTGGCCGGGCCCGGATCAGTCCTTCAGTCGCGTCGCCTCGACGTCGCGCACGCGTTCCTGGCCGTTGAACTGGCTGGTGGACTTGCCGATGAGCTTGTCGCCCTTGATCTCCCCGACAAACTCCGAGGTCCACTTCTGGCCGTCCCGTTCCACTTCGGTCCGGTAGGTGAGCTTGCCCGCCTTGTAGGTGCCCGAGAGCGGGATCTCGAAGTCGTTGACCTTGACCGCGCCGGTGACCTTTTCGCCCTCCAGCTTGAGTCCAATGTTCAATTCCATCGTGCTGCCGTCCTGCCGGGTGAAGGTGGACTTCCAGTTGCCGGCCGGGCTGGCGGCCTCGGTCTTGCGGGTGGCAATCCATTCCCGGGACAGCTCCTCGCCATTGCGCGTGCTGGTAACCGTGCCCTTGATGGTGTCGCCCTCCACCTTTCCGGCGTACTTCGCGGTGAACTGGTTGCCGTTGAACTCGCGGGTGACCTCGAAGCTGACCTCATTTCCCTTCACCGTGCCTTTCGAGATCTCGGATTCGGTGTTGTTCCGGCCGGTGACCGTGCCGGTCAGCTTGCCGTCGGCCGCCTTGAGCTTGAGCGTGGTGGTGACCTCCCCGCCATCGCGGCCGGCCCGCTTCCAAGTCCAGGTTCCGGAGGGATCGCCACCGTGATGGTCCGCCGTGGCGGTGAGGGTCAGGCCGGCAAGGAGGCCGGCGGCGACAAGGGGACGGGCCAGGAAACTGAGCAGGTTTTGCATCGGTATTGAAGGGTTGAGGTTGGCTGTGCCGCCCGAGGAAGGCGGCTTTCGCCTCCTTCGGCTGTTTCGGAACTCCATGGTTGACGGGAGGGAAGGCTGGCAGGTTACAGGCGGGCAAGGGCCGGCGGACCGCGGCGACAGGTCCAAAATGGCCTTGATTGATTGGTGGCCAGCGCTGCCGGTCCATGGACATGTGTCCCCATGGAAAACCAGCAAGTAAACCGGATCATGACCGTGGGCGACTGGATGTTCACCCTGCTGGTCCTCGCGCTGCCCCTGGTCAACCTCATCATGCTGCTGGTCTGGGCCTTCAGCAGGGGGGCAACCTCAGCCGCCGCAACTACTGGCGGGCCTCGCTGCTCTGGTTCGTCATCCTGCTGGCGCTCACCGTCCTGGCGGTCGTGGTGATGGAGGCGATCGGCTCCCTGGCCGACCAGCTGCGATAGCGGGCCGTCGCCTGTCAGAACCGTGGACGCAGGGGGGCGCGGGAACGGCCATCGGGGAAAAACCGGTTTGCCTTTGGCGACCGATGCCCCTAGCTTCCCGGCCCATGGCACTGAACCGCCAGACCACGACAACCACGACCTTTTAGGCGCCCGGCTCGAACCGGTCGCCCACGCCTCAACCCGCCGGTTCGAGGCGTTTTTGTTTGGTGAGAACCGCTAATCAACGCTAATCGGCGCTGATGAAAAAGGATTAGCGGG
>DNDP01000052.1:0-505 GCA_003484235.1 Verrucomicrobiales bacterium | reverse complement strand
AGATGACCGAGCTGGAGCGCATCCGGCATTCGTGCGCGCATGTGCTGGCCACCGCCATCCTGCGCCTGTGGCCGGACGCCCAGTTCGCCTACGGACCGCCGGTCGAGAACGGCTTCTACTACGACGTCGATCTGAAGCACCGCATCTCGCCCGAGGATTTCCCGAAGATTGAGGAGGAGATGAAGAAGGAGATCAAGGCCAACAACCCGTTCGAGAAGAAGGTCGTCACGCGCGAACAGGCGATCGCCGACGCGCAGTCCGGCCGGCTGGGCGGACTCGTCGAACGGCCGGGCAACGAATCGAAGTTCAAGCTCGACCTGCTCAAGCAGATTCCCGAGGGCGAGCCGATCTCCTACTACAAGAACGGCGATTTCATCGACTTGTGTGCCGGGCCTCACGTGATGCGCACCGGCAACATCAAGGCCTTCAAGCTCACCAGCGTGGCGAGCGCCTACTACAAGGGCGACGAGAAGAACCCGCAGCTCCAGCGCATCTACGGCACGGC
>DNDP01000329.1:10033-10269 GCA_003484235.1 Verrucomicrobiales bacterium | reverse complement strand
CCGATGCTGCGGATGCGGCCGTCCGCCACCAGCACCGCGCCGTTCTCGAGGGGAGGCCGGACGACGGGCGCCACCACGCGGGCGCGCAGCAGCAGCGGCGGCGTGTGCATCAAACGCTCTTTTCCTGCCGTGCGCGCTTGGTGCGGGCGGCCTGCGAGTGCCGGCGGTCCTTGGTCTTGCTGTGCCGCTTGCGGATCTGCTGTTCCAGCTTCTTGGTCACCAGGTCGATCGCCGCG
>DNDP01000329.1:0-9871 GCA_003484235.1 Verrucomicrobiales bacterium | reverse complement strand
TCACCAGGTCGATCGCCGCGTAGAGATCGTTCTCGCTGTCGGTGGCGAAGAGGTCGCGCCCCCGTACCCCCAGCCGCATGGAACATTTGAACTGTTTCTCCGGGCTGCGGGTATGATCGTGTTCGAGCGTCACGCGCACATCGATGGCCCAGCGGTCCAGGTGATCCAGCTTGTCGATGCGGGTCAGCACATGGTCTTCAATCGCCTTGGTCAGTCGGATGTTGTGCGTCGAAAGGATCATTTTCATGGGCAAAGTTTGGCGGCCGGCGCGGTGAAAATCCAGCACAACCATCAACCTGACTGCCCGCCGAAGCCGCAAGTTGTCGGCATGAAAGGTTGGCCCACGCAGGGCCGCGAAGATATCCTCGGCGGATTCGGAGCGGTCTCCGGGCGGACGCGCACCGACGCGACGCATGAGGCCCGGCTACGGATATCGAGACCATGAGCAATTCCAATCTGAAGAACAAATGGGTGATCATCACGGGCGCCTCGAGCGGATTTGGCGAAGCGGCCGCACGGCTCTTCGCCGCGCACGGCGCCCGCCTGATTCTCGGCGCACGCCGGGAGGACCGGTTGAAGAACGTCACCGAAGCCTGCATCAAGGCCGGCGCGCCCGCCGCGATCTTCCACCGCCTCGACGTCAGCCAGAAGGCGAGCGTGGACGCATTTTCCGCCTGGGTTGCGGGCCGGACACCGACGGTGGATTTTCTGATCAACAACGCGGGAGGCGCACACGGAATGGAACCGGTGGAACTGGGGCGTGACGAGGACTGGGAAGCGATGCTCCAGATCAACGTGATGAGCGTGCTGCGCATGTGCCGCGCTTTCATCCCGGTGCTGAAGAAGACCCCCGGCAGCATGATCATCAACATCGGCTCGATCGCCGCGCGGGTTCCCTACGCGAACGGCGCGGCCTACTGTGCGGCCAAGGCGGGCGAACTCGCCATCACCAAGGCGTTGCGGCTCGAGCTGAATGGCACGGGGGTCCGGGTGGGCACCATCGACCCCGGAATGGCGGAGACGGAATTCTCCATGGTGCGGTTCAAGGGAGACGCGGAAAAATCCGCCAAGGTCTATGCGGGCGTCGAGCCGCTGACGGCAGAGGACGTCGCCGAGGCGATGCTCTGGGTGGCCAGCCGGCCGCCCCACGTGAACATTGACGAGATTGTAATGAAGTGCACCGACCAGGCGGAAATCTACAAGACCCACCGCCGGTCAAACTGACCGGGCGTCAGCCCTTGGTTTTCCGCTCGGGTTTCAGAAAGACCTCCATGCCCTCGCGCGCGGCCTCCACCCGCAGCGGGGATTTCTTCTCGGCCACGATCTGCCGCGCCCATGCGACCATGCGGGAGATCTCGGCATCGTCGTGTCCGGGATCGTGGTGGAACAGAAACAGGCGTTTGACGCCGGCGAGAACCGCAAGCGCCACCACGTCGTCCAGGCAACCGTGCCCCCATCCGACATGCTTCTGGTATTCGCGGTCGTTGTACTGGGCATCGATGATCAGGACATCCACGTCCTTCACAAAGTCGATCAGCCGCTGATCCTGGTTCCGCGCGAACGCCCGGCTCTGTTCGGCATCCCCCTCGGCATGGCCGGGCAGCGACCTAAGGCGCTGGAAGGGTTCGTTGTCGGGCAGGAAGGCAATGCTGCCGGTGCTGGTGTTCAGCCGGTAGCCCATGCAGATGCCGGGATGATTGGTGAATGTCGCCCGGACACCCACCTTCCCGATCGTGAACTCGAAGCCCTTCATCTCCTGGATGCGGATATTGCCGGGCATCTGCTTGAGACCGATCGGAAAATAGGGGCTTTCCATCTGGGCCGACAGGATCGATTCGAGCCCGGCCCGGGACCCCTCATACCCGTGGACGTTCACGCGGTTGACCGGATTGTAGGCCGGCAGGAAGAAGGGAAACCCCTGGATGTGATCCCAGTGTGTGTGAGAGATCAGCAGGTGGAGATGGAGCGGCGTGTTCTTGAATTCGGAGGCCAGGTGCAGACCCAGCGGCCGGATTCCGGATCCCGCATCCAGGATGATGATCTCACCGTCGGCACGCACTTCAACGCAAGAGGTGTTGCCTCCGTAAAAGAGGGTCGCCGGCCCCGGAGTGGGAATGGAGCCGCGCACGCCCCAGAAGCGGAGAAAATTGTTGCCGTCGGCACCCGCAGCCTGGGCGACGCGTGCCGGCGGCAGGGTGGCCTGTATCGCACTCACGGATTCTCCGTCGGCGGCCGGTGACAATGGCGACAGCTGACCCGAGGTGACCCGTTCGATCGCCCCCAGAAGATCCCGCAACTGGACCGGCTTCACGAGGTATTCATCCGCGCCACACTCGAAGGCGTGGAGGCGGTCGGTCGTGTAGCTGCTTCCGGTGGTGATGATGATCCGCGTTTGCTTCAACGCCGGATCGCTGCGCAGGGCACGGATCACCGCAAATCCATTGCAGCGGGGCATCATCAGGTCGCACAGCACCAGATCCGGCTTGTGCCGGGCGGCCATGGTCAATCCCTCTTCCCCATCCCCTGCTTCGAGCAGTTTCCAGCCGTGGGGTTCCAGAAGTTCCCCCAACATTTCGCGGAAGACCGGCTCGTCATCGATCAGCAGGACGGTTTTCATCAGGAACCCTGTCCGAGTGTTTCAATTTCAACCGAAAAGACAAGCCATTGCTCGTGCATCCGGCCGGCCGGCGACGCTTGGGGCAAGGGAGACATGTCAGTTTCCGGCGGCTATGGGAAACGTCGTCCCGGAAGGGTGACACGCCGGCGGAAGGCGTCTGCGAAAACAAAAAAGAAAAGGCAGCAGGAATCTCTTCCTGCTGCCTGCAAATCCCTGGCTGACCCGCGGCTCAGTTCTTGGCCGCGACGTTCCGGCGGTCCTTCTGCTTCACCATCGTGGCGCGCTTGCCAATACGCTGGCGCAGGTAGGTGAGCTTGGCCCGGCGGACCGTTCCCTCCCGCTCGATCTCGACCTTGTCGATCCGGGGGGAATGCAGCGGAAACACGCGCTCGACACCCTCACCGTAGCTGATGCGGCGGACCGTGAAAGTGGCGTTGGTCCCCCGACCCCGGCGGCCAATGACGATGCCGGAGAAAACCTGGATGCGCTCCTTGTCCCCTTCCACCACCTTGGTGTGGACGCGGATGGTGTCACCGACGGCAAACTCTTCGGCGTTTTTGCGGAAGCTTTGCGCTTCGATCTTGTCAAGCAAGGCTCTGTTCATATGCGTTTCAGTTCGTGTTGGCGCCGGATCCGGCGCCGGTTAAATTCTGCAACAAATCGGGCCGCCGTTCGCGGGTCCGCGCGAGGGCCTGCTCGCGCCGCCAGCGTTCGATGGCCGCATGGTTTCCCGAAACCAACACTTCCGGCACCTTCCAGCCCCGAAACTCCGCGGGGCGGGTGTAGTGCGGGTACTCAAGCAGTCCGTGGCTGAACGATTCGTCCGCCGCGCTCTGCTCGTCGCCCAGCACTCCGGGCAGCAGTCGGGTCACCGCGTCGATCACCAGCATCGCCGGCAACGCGCCGTTGGTCAGGACGTAATCCCCGACCGATATCTCATCGTCGGCCAGGTGCTCGCGGATTCGTTCGTCGAACCCCTCATAAGCACCGCACACCAGCACCAGATGCTTCTCGGCGGCAAGTTCCCGCACGACGCCCTGCGTCAGCGGCCGTCCGGCCGGTGCCAGCAGAATCACGCGGCAAGCGGGCCGGCGCAGCGCTTCGACCGCCTCAAACACCGGCTCCGGCTTCAGCAGCATGCCGGGACCACCGCCGAACGGCTTGTCATCGACGGTGCGATGGCGATCATGAGTGTAGTCCCGCAGGTCGTGAATCTTCAGGTCCAGCCGCCCGGCCTCGCGCGCGCGCCGGACAATGCTCTCATCCAGCGGACCCGTAAACATCCCCGGAAACAACGTCACGACGTCGATCTTCATGGCCGGGTGTCACGGGGTGAAAAACGTCATCAATGATCGCCGCGGCGGGGGCGATCCTCGACAATCTCGACCGAGCATCGGGCGCCTCCCCGGGCGGCACCCACCTGGGCGAGGGAACGGATGGCGCTGATGGTCATGCCGCTGCGGCCGATCACCTTGCCCACATCCTCGGGGTTCATGCGCAGCTCGTACAGCGTGGTGCCGCCCCGATCCACCGGAGTGACGGATACTGCCTCGGGATGGTTCACGAGGCCGCTGACCACGTATTCGAGGAAAGCCTGCATCCAACTCAGGCCGCAGGAGCGGCTTTGCGGGCGCGCTTGAGGTGGCTGGCCACGGTTTCCGAAGCCTGGGCGCCGTTTTTCAGCCAGTAGTCGGCCCGGCCCAAATCGACGCGGAACTTGTCCGTCTTCAGGGTCGGATTGTAAGAGCCGATCTCCTCAATGAACCGGCCGTCGCGCGGACTGCGCGAGTCGGTCACCACCACGCGATAGATCGGCTGGTTCTTGGAACCGACGCGCTTCAACCGTATTTTGACTGCCATAATCTGCTCTAGTTGTTAGTTGCCGGGGCACCGCGTTTTCCGGCCGATTTCGCCCGGATTTTGGGGTCTCTTCCCGAAAAGGAGGGCAGACCTTAGACATGGGTCGGGGTGATGGCAAGCACTGTTTTGGCTGCCGCCAAAGAGGGGAAATGAAGCGGATGGGCGGCCGTCCGATACGTTCTAGTGACGTTTCAGAACGGTCTCACAGACGTCCCACCAACTCTGCAACCTGTCCGCCACGCCCGCGTCTCTGAATTTGTCCGCCGCCATCTCGGGAACTGCCCGGGGCCCGGACTGTGATCCCATCAGTTTCTCCAGTTCGCTGGCAAGGTAGACGATCGTGGGAATGCCGGGCTGGCCTTGATCGATCTCGATTGAACGATTGTGAAAAGCCACGCCCTCGACCACCGGATCCGGCAGTCCCCAAAGGCCGATCAGATAGGCGCCGACCTCGGCATGGTTGCAGCCGATCACGTCCGCCTCGGCCTCGGACACGGTGATGCCTTCGGCGGCCGTCGTCTGCACCACGTCCAGATAGAGCTGAGGCAGGTTGGCCACGAGGATCAGTTTCCCGATGTCGTGGAGCAACCCGGCAATGAACGCGTGGTCGCAGCTGCGTGCATCGAGCTGTTCAGACATTGCCACGGCCCGGGCCAGCACGCCGGTGAGCCACGAGTGCTCCATGACCCGTTCAATGGAGAAGGTGTCCATCTTCACCTTGTCGAACTGGGTGAATACATGGGCCATCAGGACCAGCCCCCGAATGAGATCGACCCCCAGAAACATCGTCGCCTCCGAAGGGTGCGAGATGTCGCGGGACAGTCCAAAGTAGGCCGAGTTCACCAACTGCAGGATCTTCGCGCTCATCGCGGGATCCCGGGAAATGATCTGCCCGATTTTCTCCAGTTCGGGATCATCCTTGCCAAGTTCCTCCATCAACTGCACGTAAACCGTCGGCATGCTCGGGAGGGACTTGATGCGGGTCACCAGCCGCTGAAGGGTCTCCGAAGTCAGCAGGTCGCGCAGGCGAAGAATGCGGGTGATAACGTCGCTCAACCGGCCCGCCTCGCACGGCTTCGGCAGGTACTGATGGGTCGCGCAAACCAGTCGAAGCGCGGTTTCCTTGTCGTAGTAGCCGCTCATCACGACCCGGGCGGTCTCCGGGTGCCGGCGACGCGCTTCGGCCAGCAAGTGGGCGCCGTCCATGCCCGGCATCTGAAGGTCTGTGACCAGCACATGCACGCGCTCATGGTTGAGCAGTTCCAGCGCTTCCTCGCCACCGGAGGCAAACTGCAGCCGCCAGCCGTCGCTGAACGGTTCCAGACTGTCCTGGATCGCGGCGAGGATCTCGGGTTCGTCATCGACGAACAGCACGTTTTTCTTGCTGTCTGGGGACATAACTCAGACCAAGTCGCCAATTACATCGGCAATCGGAATCGCTTCTTGAGGCATTTTTCCCGGGGAATCCGCGGTGTCATCCCGCCCGAATCTGCCGTTGCCAACCGCGGGGCAAGCCGATCATTCTGGCTGTCCGCCAAATGATACCGATGCGCAATTTGGAGTTCGATTTAAAGACTTCGCCACCCACGTCGACCGGTTACACCGGAGAACGCGAAACCATCCCGCTCGAAAAGAAGTCAGCCCCTACTTCAGGCACGCTGGCGGCAGAATTGGAGTCCTTTGCCGCGTATGGCACGGCTACCCGAATCCTGCAAACGACTGTAACGGCGGGCGATGGCAGTTCAATAGCCACCCCAGTCTACGTCAACGAGTTCTGGACCGCCCGGCAACGCCAGGCGAATTCACTGCACGAGATCTCCTATCGCGCCTGTTTCAAACCCCAGCTCCCCCGGTTTTTCATCGAACGGCTCACCAAACCCGGCGACGTCGTCTATGATCCGTTCATGGGGCGCGGCACGACGCCGGTGGAGGCCGCGCTGCTGGGACGCACCCCGTGGGGATCGGACATCAATCCGCTGAGCCAGGTGATGGCCGGCGGGCGCCTGAACCCGCCTCGCCTCCAGATGATCGGGGAGCGGTTGGAGTCGATTCCGCTCGATCAGCCGGCGGACGAGCCGTCCGAGCTGCTGGCGTTTTACCATCCGGAGACGCTTCGCGGCCTGTCGTCGCTCAAAAACTACTTCCAAGCCCGCCGGACGTCCGGCGAACTGGACGGGATTGATCTTTGGCTGGAAATGGTCTGCCTGAACCGGCTGACGGGGCATTCGCCGGGATTCTTCTCGGTCCGCACCATGCCCCCCAACCAGGCCGTCTCGGTCAAGTCCCAGCTGAAGATCAATGCCCGGCTCAAGCAGACCCCTCCCGTGCGCGACCTCCGAAAGATCATCCTGAAGAAATCCAGACAGCTGCTGGCCGATGTGACGCCGCAGCTGGCCGCAACACTGGCGGAAGCGGCTGCAAGTTCCCGCCTGCTGACAGCCCCCGCGCACGCCACAACGGCCCTGCCCGAAAATTCCGTGCAACTCGTGGTCACCTCCCCCCCGTTCCTCGACATCGTCAACTACGCGGGGGACAACTGGCTTCGCTGCTGGTTCTTGGGTATCGACCCCGAAGCGGTGCAGCTGACCGTTCCGAGGAAACTCACGGACTGGGCGGCGGCAATGACGCGGGTTTTCCGTGAACTTCATCGGCTGCTGAAGCGGAATGGGCACGTGGCCTTTGAAGTCGGAGAGGTGCGTGGAGGCGCGGTGAAGCTCGAGGAGACCGTAATTCCGTGCGGCAGCGCCGCCGGCCTGGTGCCGCAACTGGTGCTGATCAACGACCAGCAGTTCACCAAGACCGCGAACTGCTGGGGGGTGGACAACAACTCGCGCGGCACGAACACCAACCGCATCGTGCTCTTCCGCAAGCCATGAAACGCCTGAATGCAGCCATGCTTCTCGCGGTGACCGCAGTCGCCGGCGTTGCCGCGGAACCGGACCGGGAGCCGCCCGGTGCCGACATCGAGGGGACCTACCTGTTTGCCGACGTCATCCGGCAGACGACGGGTCAGAACGTGATTCCGTTCAACCCAGAGTCCGACGCCCATCGGGCGATTCTGGCCAAGCTGTCGGAGGCGGCCCGCAATGCAGCCCGGGCGGCCCGCGAAGCGATGATCGACAAGGCGCGCGCCAACGAGGTCGGCAACGCAGTCGAACCGCTGGTCATTCAGGCCTTGAATGCGGCCGGGCTCAAGGCGGCGCGGCCCAAGACCGCCTCCGGCCGAACCGCCGCGGCCGGCTATCCGGACGTGGAACTTGAAAGCGACCCGCCCTGCTACCTTGAGTTGAAGACCTTCAATGCCCGCACCGCTTCCTCCAGCCAGCGGACCTTCTACTATTCCCCGTCGGAAACGAGCAAGGTCACGCGGGAGGCGTTGCATCTCCTGCTGGCCTTCGAGATGGAACAACTGGAAGTCAGCGGGAGGACCATCTGGGCTCCGGTCCGCTTCAAGATCACCTCCCTTCATGCGGTAGCCGTGCAGTTGAAGGTGGAATACAACCAGAGCAATCGGGGTTTGTACGCCAAGGAACACCTGCTGGCCGACGAAACCCTCGCCGACTCCGCGCCGCCGCCACCACGCTGATCCCCGGCTGGCCCGCCCCCTGCATCTCACCCGTCAGGACGCGACAGTCAGGTGCAATGGCCAGTTTTCGGACACGGTCGCGCCCAATATCTGGATTTCAACCGCGGACCAACATGATTCAACTCAACACCGCTCCCCCGCCCCTTCCGGAAACGATCCAATCGGAAGGGACGACGTCCACCAACGTTGCGGCCGGAGTGGGGATCGCTTTGGCGCTCGTCACCCTCGGCGGTTCGCTGGGTTACGATGCCTGGCTGAAAACACAGGAAGCATCACCGGAACTGGTCGCAGCGGCCCGTGCATTCGTCGGTTTTTCCTGCCTGTCGTTCGCCCTGGTGGGCGTGATCTGTTCGATCGTTTCGTTTTTCTGCAAGGGCTCGAATCGCGGCTCGGGAGCGATGATCGCGGGCGTGTTGGGCGTGCTGCTCAACGCCGGTGTGGCGGGCATGACCACGGTCGGTGGCGTGGCAACCATCCGGGCTCAGGCAGCGTCGTTGCCGATGCTCCGAAACGACGCCGCAGCCCTGCGTGAATTCGAACGGACACGCCACGATGTCAAACAGCAGCTCTCCGAGGAGTTGGAGCGCGACGGCCAGATCACGACAGAGGGCGGGGACCGCGCCGCCCAGACCCTCCTGCAGGGGCTCGATCGCGTGGAAAAATCCACCGGTGGTGATACCGCCCTTGCGGCCCGGGCGGTTAAATCATTCCTGTCCGAGATGCAGGCGGAGTTCGGCGGCTACCAGCAGGAGGCGACCAAGCTGATCAATCTGAATCCGATGGATCCCACCCGCCTGAAAAACAAGGCCGACCTCCAGATGCGCCAAAGCGTCGTAGCCAGCTTTCAGAAGCGGAACGACGAAGTGGATGCGCTGTTGGAATCTGCTCTTCCCAGGCTCGGTCGCCATCTCTCCGAAGCGGGGCTCAGCGACAAGGCCGCGGCCGGCGTGATGGCCGGCGCCTCGAAGGAGTTGGAGCAGCGCCTGGAGATCATCCGCAACATCCGCGAGACAGACCGGCGCATCGCCGCCTCCATCAGCGAGATCCTCGCGCTCTACGAAAGCCACTGGCAGCAATGGAAGACCGATCCTGCCGGCGAGGTCGTGAGCCTGGAACAGGCCGATGCCGACGCCGAGTTGAAACGGCTGTTCAGCACGGTCGATCAGGCCGCCAAAGACCAGGCCTACTGGCAGAGCCGTTACGTGAAGACGCTTTGAGGTGCCTTCCGCCGCGACCGGCACGATGCCTCGGCCGCCGTTGGATCGGATCGCTTATCTGGCTGGAAAAGGAAATCCGCATGCGGCAGTCTCCCGCCTCATGCAACCCGTCCTTCATTTTCTATTGATCGGATTCCTGCTGGCCACTTCCCAGACTTGGGCGGCGGTTGACGTCGCAACTGTCCGTGCCGAGGCGGCGCGTTGGCGGGCGGAGAAGCGGACAATCGACCTCCACATGCACATCGAGGCGAAGGAGGAACGATATCAACGCGCGCTCAAGATCATGGATGAAGCCGGCATCGGCATCGGGGTGAACCTGAGCGGCGGCACGGTGACGCGCCCGGCGGATGGCGGCTCCAGTGAATTCGAACGGCACAAGGCGCTCGCCGATCGGGTGGCTCCCGGCCGCTTCCTCCTCTACTTCAATCTGGACTATCGCGGCTGGGACGAACCCGACTGGACGGAGCGTGCCGTGAAGCAGGTGGAAGAGGCTCACCGACTCGGAGCCGCCGGGCTCAAGGAATACAAACGGCTCGGCCTTTATCTCCGCGATGGCGCGGGCGAGTTGATCAAGATCGACGACCCGAAGCT
>DNDP01000123.1:654-3081 GCA_003484235.1 Verrucomicrobiales bacterium | reverse complement strand
TACTACGACAACTCGGGGGCGCGGCCCGTCTTCCGCAATGCCGCGAACGGCACGCTGCGGAAGATCGGCTCCACGGGAACTTTGACAGTCTCGGGCGCCTACGGCGGGGTGCACTTCGAGAACGCCGGCATGCTGGACATCCAGGACGGCGAGCTGCGCGTCGACTCCGCCCACAGCAGCGTCGGCACTGCGAAACTCAAGATCACCCTGGGCGGTCCCGTGGCGGGCTCCGGCTACACCCGCAAACTGTTCGGCGGCACCGCGCAGTTGGGCGGGCAGCTGATCGCCAGTTTCAAGAACGGTTACGTGCCCACGCCCGGAACGAGGTTTGACGTCGTCACCTATGGCGGCCGGAACGGAACCTTCAGCACAATCGCGCTGCCCACGCTGAGCGGGCCCTTCCGCTGGAAGGTGAACTACGATGCAACCTCGCTCGCGATCGAATATCTCGAAGCCCACGCCCTCGACGATGTCTCCATCGCGCCGGATGGCAGCTTCCAGGCCGAACTGTCCGGTCCAGCCGCGGCCTCGGCGGCCCTGCAGGCCACCACCAACTTCGTGGACTGGATCACGGTGGAGACGGTCACGCCGTTCGATGGCCGGCACAACTTCGTGGACCCGGCCGCCGGCTCGCAGTCGGCCCGGTTCTATCGCATCCAGATCACCGAGTAGAGATTCATCGGCTGTCGCGGAAGGCATCGTGGCCCCTGCGCCGGGGTCCTTCCGCGACTCGGGATCAGCGGCGGAAGAATTTGAGCAGCCCCCGCGAGGAATAGGGATTCACCGTCGGCTGCGCGTCCGGATCCCGGTAGCGCCCGAGGTCGAACTGCAGGAGGAAGCTCAGGCTGTGGCCGCGAAAGCCGTCCGGCCGGATCGCCTGAAATCCGTAGGCATAGGCGACCGTTGCCTGCCAGGAGCCTGAGTTGTCGAGGTAGGTGATGCCGCTGCCGATGCCCGTGAGAAATGTTTCGCCCATCGTCACGCCCGGAAGCGGATCGACGCCAGCCCCGGCAAACGTGGTCTTCCAGTGCCAGCGGTTGCGCTGCCCCAGGGGCATCCGGTACGCAGCCAGGAAATGAAAGTAACGCTCGGCGCTGATTTCCTGAAAGAAGTAACCGGGAAGCAGCAGGGCAAACTCCTCGGCGAGCGGCAGCATCCCGCCCAGCCGGAAGGCGCTGAAGCGGTCGGTCTCCCATGAGGTGCCGCCGGACACGCTGGCTTCGAACTGATGCTCCCATTCCGGGATGGTGTAGATCAGCAGCGCCCGCCCCCAGAGCCGGTGGGTCCATTCCTCCAACCGCCGGTCATCGTTGAAGCCGTAGGCGCCGGGCTCCATCCGCAGGTCGGTTTCGTACCAGCCGGAGACCTCCATGGCCAGCCGTGGCGCCAGCAAGGGTTCGCGGCCACCCCAGCGCACTCCGCCGCGGAACCGATGCGACCACTGGTTGCGCGGCAATTCGAACGCCGGATCGGTCTCGTCGTCATCGTCGTAGGTGCTGTATTCGGGCGTGGCACGCAGCACCAGGCTCAGCGGAATCTGCTGCTGCGGATTGAACCGGTGATACAGGCTCAATCCGGCACCGCCGCCGTGGCTGGTGAAGCTTTCCTCCTCGATCCAGCTGCCCCGGCGGAACTCGAAGTAGGATTCGGCGAAACCTCCGCCGGCGAAGTTGATGCCGACATCCGTATTGCGGCCCAGCGCCTCGCGGATGCCGAGCTCGCCGTCGAGATAAACGGGAGCGATGGCGAGGCGCAGCGTCAGGTTCGTCCGCCAGAACCCGGGCTGGTTGAAGTAGTAGAAACCGTAGGCGTTGAGCGGCGCTTCGCCCACGAGGTGGTGATTGAAGCCGAGCTGGATCAACTGGCGCTTGTCGGGATCGATCTGCGCGAACGCGGGAAAGACACCGCCCGCAGTCAGGGCGAGGAACAGCGCCGTCAGTTGGGATCGCTTCCGCTCCACGGCTCCTTGGTAGACGCAATCCGGCCGCGAAGCAAGAAGGCGGGCGACCAAAATCCGCCGGCTCGGGGAGAGCCGGAATCCAAGGGAGCCCGTGAGTCGCGTGTCATCATCCCCGTCGTCCCGGCCGGGACAGCAGGAGGAACCAGCCGACGACGCCCGCCACCAGCAACACCACGCGGAAGATCATCTGGGCGCTGTTCATCGCCGGTTTGGTGGCGAAGAGGAACGCCGCGAAGCAGACCATGAACACGCACAGCCACTGCAGATTTGGCAGGAGACCGTTCTTCCCCGGGGGTTGCTTGTCTGGTTCGCGCGCCATCGGTTGGCGCCAAGAATAGCGGGGCCGGCCAATCGCTCAATGGAGATTTTTTGAGATGGCAGGATAGCCGGGCTCGACAGCCGGTCACTCCTTTCCGTCGGGGAAATAGTACCCGGCCTGCTCGCGGGTGAAGCCGAGTTCGATGAGC
>DNDP01000123.1:0-433 GCA_003484235.1 Verrucomicrobiales bacterium | reverse complement strand
ACTTGCGGTCATACATCATGCAGACGGACTTTGGCATGCCTTCTGAGAGGCCCTGTACGTAAACCCGGCTGCAGAGCTCTTCGGGGACATTGGTGCCATTGGTCAGAGCCGCGAGAAACACGCTGCCATCGTCATTCGGGCCGCAAATGTACGAGACATCGAGATAGTTGCTCTTTACCAGCATCAGCAACGCGTCGCCAAAGCCGTTGGTGTGTTCCGGGTAACGACCAAAGTGATCCTTCGCAAACGCAACGAATCCATTGGCAGTTCCCTTGAAGCAATGGCGATGGCCTTGTTGCCAGCCAGTCCAGATCTTATGGGCAAACGCGCCACCGGCGATCGCCAGACCCGCGACCACGATCCCCGCTGCCAGCACAGCCTTTCGCTTCCCCGTCATCTGCTCGCCTGCAGGGCGCCGCCGGGCATCCTGCCG
>DNDP01000410.1 GCA_003484235.1 Verrucomicrobiales bacterium | reverse complement strand
TGGGCGTTTGGCGCACCCGGCGAATATCAACTCACCTTCATCGCCGACGCCGTCCGCCAGTCCGACAGCCAGACCATCAGCAGCGTCGCCACGGTCTATCGATTCCGCGTGCTGCCGCCGCCGAAGGCACGACTCTTCCTCGAAACCGGTCCAAAGCCCGACCAGCCGGCCCTGCGCATCCAGTCACGCACCGGCGCCCGACTACAGTTGCTGGAAACGACCTCTCTTGGCCAATGGACCACCAACACCGCCCGGCTCCTCGCCGAACCGGAGTGGAAACTCACACCGCAACCAGCCACCACCCCACACCGCTTCTGGCGCGTGCAGGAAGTTTTCGAGTGAATGCCACGACAATTGAAGCGCGGACGGCTCGTCCGCTTGACGACGCGAATGAATCGGGCGGACGGGCAGTGCGCGCTCCTTTCCTGCAATGGGACCGGCTGGGGTTCTTTGCCTCGTCGCTGTGCGCCGTCCATTGCTTGTGCCTGCCGTGGCTGCTGCTGGCGCTGCCCTTCCTCGCAAGCACTTGGCTGGCGGACCGCGAGTTCGAGCGCGCGTTTGTGCTCGCCTCCGTTTTCCTGGCCGCCGTTTGCACCATTGGCGGCTGCCGGGCGCATCGGAAATGGTGGTTAATGGGGTTGGTGGGAGCGGGTGCGGTGGTGCTGCTTGGAGCGCACGCCACCGCGCCCGCCCTTTGTTGCGCCAACGACCTTGGCTGGCCCCACGCCCTCGGCGCAGCCTTCGGCGGCGGCCTCCTCGCGGCTTCGCACGGTCTCAATCTGAGTCTGCGCCGCAGGGAGCCTCCGACATTTCATGGCAGCTGCTGCCCTCGGCCGGCGTGTTCCAGCCACCGCCGACAAGGATGACGGCACGGCTTTCCGGCGAATGCCGACCGATTGGCTCGGCGATTCAGGAGGGGCGGCCGGAGGGAGATGCAGTTCACCTCCGCTACCGGCGTTCGGCCGTCTTGGCGCCGTTGCGTTTCCGACGGCGGAAGTGAAACTGATGGTTTTTGAGGAACTCGCGGCTCCACTCCAGCAGCGCAGGCCGCAGTTTTCCGTAGAGCAGAAGCATGAGCAGGTAGCTCAGCAGGCCGGCCGCCAGGCTGTTCAGGATGGCGCCGAGCAGGAACGTCTTTCCCCAAAGCAGCTTGGACAGCGTCTTCTCGCTGACCTCGGCGAACTCGGGCACCTCGACGGGCGGCGGAATGAACCATCCTCCCACCAGAATGTTCAGGTAGAACAGCACCGGCCAGACGAACGTCAACGACGCCCCACCCACCAGTCCGGCGATGATGTTCCCGCCCAGCAAGCGGGCCATGAATCCCGAGATCAGGAAGCCGAAGCCGAAGGTGGGATAGAAGTTCACGATCAGCCCAAGGGCAAAGCCGCGGGAAACCTGTTCGCTGGTGTCGCGCACCCGGAGCAGGCGCAGCCAGTGACGCAGGAATCCCCGTTCGAGGTGCAGGGTTATCCGGCGGGGCATGGCGCGTTGGCGGGCAGGACCGGGGTTGTACAAATGGATGGCATGACCGCTGGCATTATCGTCAGACACCGGCGGACGGCAATCCCTGCGGAGGAAAATTGCTGGCCGCCCTGCGCGGCTTCTGCTCTTAATGCACCGCCGTGCCGGGAGCCGCCACCGGACGACCGACTGGAATAAATCGGCAGTACGGCGCTCGATACTTGATACCCCGGCAAGGTTGCAGCGTCAGTCATGAATCGCGTACGCCACACAGCCCCTTTCCTCCGCCAACAGCTGGCTTGGCGGATCGTGCCGCTGCTGGTCCTGCTGCTTTTCGTGGTTTCCGCCGATCTCTGGCACGAGGCGGTTCACGACGACGCCGGAAGTGCGGACCACGACTGCAGTGTATTGCACTGGCAGGGGGGTGAACTGGGTTTCGCCGCGACTGGTCTCTCCTTCCGTCCGCCGGTGGCGGCGGTTTTGCCGCCCGCCCGCCCGGGCGGCGATCACGCACCCGGTTCCGTCGATTCCTTTCCAACCGCCGCGCGCGCTCCTCCCCTCGCTTGATCGATTCTTGAAATGCAGCCGCCTGCGTCATCCTGAGGCAGGCTCCCATGCTCTTTGAACCATCAGGCAAGCAACGCAATGAAATCCAAAACCATGTTGGGCGTGTCTTCGGCCCTCTGTCTCGGCACCCTGCCGCTGGCAGCTCAGGAGGCGACTGATCTGGAGCAGTTGAAGAAGCAACTCCAGGACATGCAGAACAAGTTCGAGCAGACCGTCCGCGATCAGCGCGAGCAGATCGAGGCGCTCGAACAACAGATCGAAGGGCTGAAACAGGCCCCGGTTCCCGCAACCAACAATGCGCCCGTATCGGCCACACCGGCCGCGGTCGCCGACACCGTGGACGATTCCCGCTGGAAGCTCACCGATCCCATACGCATCGGCGACCGGAGGAACGCCTACATGGACATCGGGCTGGTCGGCTCGTTCGTCGCCGGGGGCTCGACGGCGGACGACATCGCCGGCGGCACCCAGCTGGGCGGACACGATCCGAACCAGAATGGGTTCACCGTGCAGGGCATCGAGGCGAACTTCACCGGCGCGGTCGACCCCTACTTCCGCGGCACCGCCAACCTGCTCTTTGCGATCGACGGCGAGGGGGAGACCTTCACCGAGGTCGAGGAGGCCTGGCTCGAAACGGTCTCGTTGCCGTGGAACCTGAAGGTTCGCGCCGGACAGCTCTTCACCGAGTTTGGCCGGCACAACCCGACCCATGTGCATTCGTGGGACTTCGTCGATACGCCGCTGGTCAACGGCCGCTTCCTCGGCGCCGACGGTCTGCGCAATCCGGGCGGTTTCGTCTCCTGGCTCGCGCCGACGCCGTTCTACTCGGAGCTGTTCCTGGGCATTCAAAACAGCCACGGCGTGACCGCCGCGAGCTTCCGTGCGCCGGAAGAGGGCGAGGAAGGCCATCACCACGGCGGCGGCAGCGAAGTGCCCTTCGCCTACCGGCATCCCGACAACGACCGCGGATTGAACACAGTGAGCGATCTGCTGTTCACGCCGCGCTACGTCCTGTCGTTCGACCTCACCGACACCCAGACGCTGTTGCTCGGTGGCTCGGCCGCATTTGGTCCGAACAACGTGGGCGCCGCGGGCGACACGCGGACGGAAATCTACGGCGCGGACCTGACGTGGAAATGGACGTCGCCAAAGCAGACCGGCGGCTTCCCGTTCGTGAAATGGCAGTCCGAGGTCATGTGGCGCAACACCGACGTCGGCGCGTTCGACTGGGATGAGGACGGTGACGGCCTGGTTGGCGACGAGGAGATCGCGGATCTCGACACCGGTCTGCCCGCGCTCATGGCCGCCGAGACGTTGCACGACTTCGGCTTCTACACGCAGATCGTCTACGGCTTCCGCCCCGGCTGGACGTTCGGCGTGCGCTACGACTGGCTGGACCGCGATGACGGCGCCTACGAAATGCGCAACCTCGCGTTCGAGGGCGAGGCACTCGGACGCGATCCGCTGCGCAACGCCCGCTGGCGCGTCTCCCCGGCGCTGACCTGGTACCCGACGGAGTTCTCGAAACTGCGTCTACAATACAACCATGATGACCGCCGTGACATCGGCGTCGATCACTCGGTGTGGTTGCAGTTCGAGTTCATTCTGGGCGCCCACGCGGCGCACAAGTTCTAGGGCCCACGCCATGAACTTCCACCCTCTCAACCGCGGCCGCCGCCTGCTTCGTGCGGGCGCCGCCGCGGCACTGGCGCTCGGACTCTTCACGGCCGCCGTTGCGCGGGCCGAGTTGAACGTCGTCGCCACGATGCCCGATCTCGGCGCGCTTGCCGAAGCCGTCGGCGCGGGCAAGGTCAAGGTCACCAGCCTTGCGCGCCCGACCGAGGACGCGCATTTCGTCACCGCCAAGCCGAGCTTCATCCGGGTCTTGAACAGGGCCGACGTGCTGATCGAAGGCGGCGCCGAACTCGAGGTCGGCTGGTTGCCGCCGCTTGTCGAAGGGGCGCGCAATCGCGAAATCATCCCCGGCGGCAGCCGCCGTGTGGATGCGTCGAAGGGCCTGCAATTGCTCGATGTGCCGACCGGCCCGGTCGATCGCTCCCAGGGTCACGTCCACGCCGCCGGCAACGCGCATTATCTGCTCGATCCGGTCCGCGCCGGTGAATCCGCCGGCAACATCACCGAGGCGTTTGCCCGGCTCGATCCGGCGAACGCGGCCGCCTACCGCGCAGCGCTGGAATCGTTCCGCGCGGAGCTGGCGAAGAAGCTTCCTGCCTGGGAGGCGCGCCTCAAGCCATTCGCCGGCGCCAAGGTCGTGACCTATCACAAGTCGTTCGACTACCTGCTGGATCGCTTCGGGCTCGAGTTCGTCGGCACGATCGAGCCGAAGCCGGGCGTCGAGCCGTCGCCCACGCACATCAACGCGCTCGTTCCGCAGCTCAGGGAACAGGGCGTCCGCCTCATTCTCATCGAGGAGCATCGCCCGACGAAGACGCCGCAGTACGTGGCGGAGAAGGCGGGCGCGAAGCTCATCGTGCTGCCGCATTTCCCCGGCAGCCACCGCGCCAGCGAAACGTATCTCGAATGGATGGACCATCTCGTGATCGAACTCGCCGACGCACTCAAGCAACCGTGACCTACGACTGGCTCATCCGCGCTCGCGGCTTGACGGCGGGCTACCGCGGTCAGGCCGTGCTGCGCGATCTGACCTTCACCCTGCCGCGCGGCACCTACACCGCGCTGCTCGGCGCCAACGGCTCGGGCAAGTCCACGCTGCTCAAGACCCTGCTCGGTCTGCTGCCGCCGATTCTCGGCATGATCGAATACGGCACGCCGACGCCCCCGGCGACCGGTTACGTGCCGCAGCAGGACCAGCTGGATCCGAATTATCCGCTCTCCGCGCTCGACGTCGTGTTGATGGGTGCGCACCAGCGGCTTGGGCCCTGGCGCTCTGCAGGCGCGGAAAAGGACTTTGCCCGCGAATGTCTCCGTGAAACCGATGTCGCCGATCTCGCCGGCAACCCTTTCTCAAAGCTTTCGGGCGGCCAGCAACAACGGGTGCTCATCGCCCGAGCGCTCGCAGTGAAGCCCGAGGTGCTGGTGCTTGATGAACCGACCAGCGGCGTCGATCCCTCGGCGGTGGGCACGATTCTCGAGCTGCTCGACCGCATCCACCGCGAGCGTCAGCTCACCATCCTGCTCGTCACGCACGACTACGGGATCGTCCGTCAGCACGCGGATCGCGTGGCGTGGCTGCACGAGGGGAAGCTGATCGAGGGCGATCCCGCCACGTTGATGGCGCCGGAACACGTTGCCCGCATGCTGAACCTTGCCTGAGATGGAAACGCTCCGCGAAATCCTGGCGCCGGACTTCCTGCTGCGGAACTCGCTCCACACGAGCCTGCTGGTCGGCGCGGTGTGTCCCATCGTCGGCGTGTTCCTCGTGCTGCGACGGATGGCCTTCCTCGGCGTGGCGCTGCCGCAGATCTCCTCGACCGGCGTGGCGCTGGCGCTGGCGTTGCACGTGTGGTTCGGCCCCGAACACTCGCACGATCACGGCGCCAGCCATTCGGTGGCGCTGCTGGGGGCGTTCGGCTTTTCCATGCTCGCCGTGATCGCGCTGGCAATCATGGACCGCCGGCGCGACGGCCGTACCGACGGCCGCCTGGGCACGGCGTACGTCGTCGCCACCGCCGCCAGCATCCTGCTGCTCGCGAAATGTCCGCAGGCGGAGCAGACGTGGCTGCACCTGTTCAAGGGCGAGATCATCGCGGTGACGGGAACGGAGCTGCTGCGCACGTTCGGGCTGCTCGCCGGGGTGTTGGCGGTGCTGTCGCTTTGCCGGCGGACCTTTCTGCTGGTTTCCTACGATCCCGATCTGGCGTCGATTCTCCGGGTGCCGGTCGGCCGCTGGAATATGACCCTCTTCCTCCTGTTCGGTGTGACCGTTGGCGTCAGCGTCCTGGCGGTCGGGCCGCTGATCACCTTCGGATTCATGCTGATCCCGCCGCTCATCGCCCATCGTTTTGCGACGAGCATGCGCCAGCTTTTTGTGTGGGCAACGGTGATCGGCATTGTGACGGCGTTCGCGGGTTTCTACGCCGCATACGCGTGGGATCTTCCTGTCGGCCCGGCGGCGGTCGGTCTGCTGGGCGGCGTTTACTGCATCACCACGGCTGTGACGTGGCTGGTGCGCAAAGTCCGATGAACCATCCGCGGCGCAACATTATTGTCGCCACCGGCCCGGTCCGCTTCCGATACTCCCCCGGTCAATGCGTTTGATCGGACATCTGCCCGACGAGAAGCTGGCGCGCCGCTTTGCGGACTATCTGCTGGTCAAGGACGTCAAGAGCCAGGTCGAGCCCGAGGGGGGCGGCCAGTGGGCGGTATGGGTTCATGACGACGACCACCTCGAGGAGGCGACGGCGGAGCTGGACCAGTATCGATCAAGGCCCGACGAGCAAAAGTATGTTGCGGCTTCGGCGGAGGCGATCCAGGCGCGGCAGAAGGAGACCGACGAATTGCGGCGTCATGCCGCCAGGCAGTATGACCGCGAACGGCTGAACAGGAGGTCCTTCATTGACCGGTTGGGGAAGTGCACCGTGGCGTTGATGGTGATCAGCCTGCTGGTGACGATCTACACCGGGTTCGGCCAGAATGAGGCCGCGTTCAACCAGTTCTCCATCGCCGAAATGGAGTTCAAGGACGGCAAGATCTACTGGTCGCGGGAGTTCCTTCCCGAAGTCCGCAAAGGCCAGTTCTGGAGGCTGTTCACGCCGATGTTCGTCCACATGGACTTCATCCATATCCTGTTCAACCTGCTGTGGCTCGCCGATCTCGCCAGCGCCGTCGAGCGGCGCTACGGCTGGTCGCGGCTGCTGCTGCTCGTGCTGGTCGTCTCCGCGGTGTCCAACCTGACGGAGTACATCTTTGTCAGCCCCGCCTTTGGAGGCATGTCCGGCGTGGTGTTCGCACTGTTCGGCTTCATCTGGACCCAGTCCAAGTACTGCCGGGTTTCGGGTTTCGTCGTCCCGCCGCTGGTGAGCGGCCTGATGATCGGCTGGTTTGTCTTCTGCATCGTCGGGCTCAGCGGCCAGGTGGCAAACTTCGTCCATTGGGGTGGTCTGGCGAGCGGCGCACTCATCGGCTACGTGTCCAGCCTGCTGCAGCGCAACGACCCGCTTCCTTCGAGCGATTCCGAGGGCTGAAAACGGGCGGATTGAT
>DNDP01000274.1:9340-9484 GCA_003484235.1 Verrucomicrobiales bacterium | reverse complement strand
CCCTCCACCTGGAGAACGTCCGCTTCGGGCAGATGGGCGTCAAGATAGGCGGCCTCAAGCGACTCGGCCGTGAAGTTGCGTACCGTCAGCAGTTGCGGATCCGGCGCGAACGACCGGCGCAGCGCCGCTTCCCAATCCGCCTGC
>DNDP01000274.1:8837-9077 GCA_003484235.1 Verrucomicrobiales bacterium | reverse complement strand
CGCCGCTTCCCAATCCGCCTGCTGGGCGTCCACTTCGGCCCAGTCGTCCTTCAGCCGCGACTCGTCCTTTGCGATGCTCTCCTTGAGCCCGGCCAGCCGCGTCCGCTGCTCCGGGCTGGGTACCTGGATCACCGGCGCCGGGTCCTTGCGGTTGCCGTCGAGCGCCGGGCCGTCCAAGCTGTTGAAGTAGGCGAACATCCCGTAAAAATCCTTCATCGTGAGCGGGTCGAACTTGTGGTC
>DNDP01000274.1:3385-8623 GCA_003484235.1 Verrucomicrobiales bacterium | reverse complement strand
GATCGGGTCGAACTTGTGGTCGTGACACCGCGTGCAGTCCATCGTCAGGCCCAGAAACACGGTGCCCGTGGTCACCACGCGGTCGATTACGTTGCGCACGTAGACCTCCTCCTCGATCGAGCCGCCCTCGGCGGTGGACACGTGGCAGCGGTTGAAACCGGTGGCGATCAGCTGCTCCTCCGTCGGGTTCTCCAAAAGGTCGCCGGCCAGCTGCTCGATGATGAACTGGTCGTAGGGCTTGTTCTCATTGAACGCCTTCACGACCCAGTCACGGTAGGGCCACATCTCGCGGTAGTTGTCCAGGTGCAGGCCGTGGGTGTCGCCGTAGCGCGCCGCGTCCAGCCAGAATCTGGCCATGTGCTCGCCGTAGCGCGGCGAGGCCAGCAGCCGGTCCACGACCTTTTCGTAGGCGTCGGGCGAATCATCGGCGAGGAACTGCTCCACCTCCCCGATCGTTGGCGGCAAGCCCGTCAGGTCGAACGTCACCCGCCGCAGCAGGGTGGTCTTGTCCGCCTCGGGCGAGGGTTCGAGCTTCTCCCGCTGCAGACGCGCCAGGATGAACCGGTCGATTTCATTTCGGACCGGCGTCGGACTGTTCACCTCCGGCGGTGCCGGCTGCGCGACCGGAAGGAAAGACCAGTGCTGCTGCCACTTCGCGCCGTCGGCGATCCACTGACGCAGCACGGTGATCTGCTCCGCCGTGAGCGATTTGCCGGACTCCCTGGGTGGCATCAGGTCGTCCTCGTCCGTCGTCGTGATCCGGTGGATCAGTTCACTCCGGTCCGGCTGGCCGGGCACGATGGCGATGCTTCCCCCGCGGTCGGCAAAGGCGCCCTCCTCGGTGTCGAGCCGCAGCTTGACCTTGCGCTGGGCCTCGTCAGGACCGTGGCAGGCGAAGCAGTTGTCCGAGAGGATTGGCCGGATGTCGCGGACAAAGTCGATGGCGTCCTCCTCGGCGGCGAAGACGGGAAAGGACACGGCCAGCGCCAGCGCCAACGGGGACACTTTCAAAAAAGTTCGGACAAACAGCTGCATAGGTCACAATACGGGCTTTGGAATTCCTGACAAATTAGGCGGGCCCGGCATTCAAGGTAAACGCTGAACTGACGGGACCCGATGCCGATGCTTGACGGAGGCATGACAATAATTGTCCTGCCTGAGCGGCAGCCGGCCATGGGGCACCTGTCGGGCCCAGCGGCCATCCCCCGGCCTTTGGCGGCGATGTTTGCCGGGGGTTACTTGCGAGCCTTCAGAAGCTCGATCTCCGTCCGCAGTTCGTCGATCATTGCCTGCTGATCCTGGATCGCGCTCACCAGCACCGGGATCATCGCGGTGTAGTTCACCGCGTCGAATTCCACACCCTGGCCTTCGGCAGTGTCCGATTGCGGTTCGTCATACGGCTGGAAGGACGCCTTGACCAGTCCGGGCATGACCGCATCGACCTCGTCGGCGACGAATCCGAATTGCTCGCCCGGCGGCAGGTTCATCGATCCATACTCGTCGGTGCGGTAGTCCGCCGTCACCGGGCGCAGCGCCATGACACGTCCGAGCCCGTTGTCCATCGACCGAATGTTCGACTTCAGCTTGCGGTCGGACGGCAGATATGAACCGGTGGAGAAGGTGTTGCCGGAGGCGTAGACCGCAAAGCCGTCCGCTGTCGAAGCAACGCCGTACACGCCATAGCTTTGGTTGGAGGCGTTGCTGGCCAAACCGTAGACCCCGTAGCTGAGGTAGGAATCAGAGTCCGTCGAGAAGCCGTAGAGATTGAACAACCTTGGAAAGCCCGTGTGGGCTGCCTGCGTGAGATTGGCGATCACCCCATAATTGAACGTGCTGCTGGTGGTGGTCGGCAGCGTGTTGCGGACGTTGATCACCCGGGTGGCGCCCTCGCCCCTGACATCCAGCGGATAGCTGGGGCTGGTGTCGTTGATGCCCACCCGGCCACGGGCATTCACGCTCAGAATGTTGCCGCCATCGCTGTGATAGACGTTGAAATACGCGTTGGCGAGATTGGTATCCGACCGCGCCGCCAGATCCCAGAAGCTGGGACGGGCGTTGTTGTCGAACGTGATTCGCGAGTAGTCGTACTGCGTCTCCGTCAGCTTCAATTGGCCGGTGCCGGTCGAGCTGTTCTCGATCACGTGCAGCCGGCTCTCGGGCGTGAACGTGCCGATGCCGATCCGCTGATTGCTGCTCAGCTGGATGGTCATGATCGGTTCGTTGTCCCCGATGAAATGAAAGACGTCGCTGGTGTCTTCGTATCGCAGCCCCCACGTGGAAAAATTCGGCGAATGGGCGATCACCATCCGGTCGTCGTTGCTCGTGCCGCTGCTGAACATCTGGATCATCGGCGCATTGGCTCCGCTGGAGTTCCCGAACCGGATCGATGCCTGGTCGTCCCTGAGGTACACATCGCCGTCGGTCCCCGACACCTGGAACTTGTCCCCGTTGCCCACGGTCAGGGTCGACTGTGGAGAGTTGTCGCCAATGCCGACCTTGCCGGTATTGAAATACAGGTTCGCGCCGGAGTTGTTCCACGGCGAGACGAAGGACGACAGACTGACCGCGCCACCTCCAAGGGACAGGCTTAGGGTGTTGCCGCTCAGTCCCAGGCTCTGGATTTCGTTGGAGGCGCTCGCATCCGCGTCATTGACGTCGTCAACCAGGTCGCCGAAGCCGGCGGGAACGCCGGCGATGTCCGCCCAGTCCACGCCACCGGCCACGTCCGACCGGTCGGCCCGCAGCGCGTAACCGGTGGCGGTCAATCGCTGGTCGCCGGTCAACTGGGCGGATCCGTTCACGCCGTCGTCAAACCAGATGCGCAGGTGAACGTCGTCATTGTCAAAGACCGGGGCGGGGATGGCCGACATGTTGGCGAGCGCGGTGTCGCCGAGGGCCACCGTGAAGAAGCTGTCCGTCACGGCCACTTCCACGGCGCCGGCCGGTTCGCCGCCGGCCAAGCTCGTGCCGTCATTGCTCCAGTAGGTAACAAAGTCCAGGTTCGAGGGCGGCGGGTCGATGGCGACGACCGGCGTGGCCGAATACCCGGAACCGGCATTGTTCACGGTGATGCCCGTGATGATGCCGCCGGCGACCGTGGCCACCGCCACCGCTCCGCTCCCGGTGGTATCGGTGATCGTAACGGCCGGCACACCTGTGTAGCCCGCACCGGGGTCATCGACGGTGATGCCGGTGATGAAGCCCGACACAACCGTGGCGGTCGCGGTGGCCTGGACGCTTGTTTCGGTCCCGGCATCGACCAGCGCAAACTTGAACTGACCGGTGCCGGTGTGGTTCACCCCGTTGACCTGCAGCCGGCCCTGATAGGTGATGACCTGTGGCACGGCCGCCTGAACGACGGGGAAGGCAGGGATGAGCAGCGTGGCACACAAGAGCCACGCCCCGAGGGAACGCGTATGGGTTTTCATGGCTTTGGTTGGTCTATTTCCACCCTTGCAGAATTTGGAACCGGTAAAAAGCCTTGGACTGTTACATTTTCAGCGGCCCCCGCACGAGGTCTGACCCGGTCGAGCGCCCGTCTTTCGCCGCCTTGACGGGTTGGCGGCAACGGCATCTACTGCTGACGTGATCCCCGTGGAGCAACTGGCTGCCGGTTCATGCCGATGCAGCACGGCCCAAAGGATCGCCTCCCTTTTTTCGAGTGCATTCCTTGTCGTGGTCGCGGCGCTGTGGGTTCCCACTGTGCCGGCAGCCAACGCCGTCCCGGACTATGAGCACGACATCAAACCCATTCTCGAGGATCGCTGCTATCCGTGTCACAGCCGGATCAAGCAGAAGGCCGGTCTGCGCCTCGATGCCGGCCGGCTGATTCATGCGGGTGCCAGGGATGGCCCGGTCATTCTTCCGGGGCGTGGCGATGAAAGTGTCCTGCTCCGGCGGCTGCTTTCCACCGATGAGGAAGAACGCATGCCGCCCGAGGGCAAGCCCCTGGCGGCGGAAGAAGTCGCGCTGCTCCGCGCATGGATCGATGCCGGAGCGAAGTCCCCGGCAGACGAGCCGATCCCCAAGACACCGGCGGAACATTGGTCGTTCCAGCCCGTGACCCGGCCGGTGGTGCCGGCGATTCGCCAACCCGAACGCGCCCGCAACCCCATCGATCAGTTCGTGCTCGCCAGACTGGAACAGCGGGGCTGGACCAGCGCTCCGACCGCCGGTCCGTCTGCGCTGCTGCGGCGGGTGCATCTCGATCTCGTGGGCCTGCCGCCGACGCCCGCCGAGCAGGAACGTTTTCTCCGCGAGCCAACTGCCGCGGCGCTCGACGGGATCATCGATGAGCTTCTGTCGCGCCCCGCTTACGGCGAACGCTGGGCCCGGCACTGGCTCGACGTCGTGCGCTATGCCGACAGCAACGGCTACGAACGTGACGCCGAGAAACCGTTCGTCTGGCGTTACCGCGACTACGTGATCCGGTCGCTGAACTCGGACAAGCCCTTCAACCGCTTCGTGCTCGAGCAGATTGCCGGCGACGAACTGCCGGATGCCTCCGCGGAGACGATGATCGCCACGACGTTTCTTCGTCTCGGGCACTGGGACGACGAGCCGGCGGACCCGCCCACCGACCGCTTCGACCAGCTCGACGACATCGTGGGCACCACGTCGCTCGCGTTTCTCGGGCTCACGCTCGGCTGCGCCCGCTGTCACGACCACAAGTTTGAGCCGCTTTCGACGCGCGACTACTACGGCATGGTCGCGGTGTTCCAGCCGCTGGAACGCCCACGGGACGGTCGGACGGAACTGGCGTTGCCCGTGGGAACTCGGGCGGAGCTGGCGGCACTTGAGGAACGCGATCGTCAGATCGCAGCGCTGCTGAAGCACGAACCCGCGCTGTCGCCGGAGGATCTGGGCGCGCGAACGAACGCGCTCCTGGCGGCGACGCCGGACCTGCCGCGGGCCTATCTCTGGCGCGAGCCGTCGCCGAAGCCTCCCGATGCCTTTGTCCTGCTGCGCGGTTCGGCGGCGCGTCCGGGTGAACCGGTTGCTCCCGCGGTGCCCGAAGTGCTGGCGAAACAGCAACCGGAATTTCCCGCTCCGGACCATCGCACCACCCGCCACCGTCTCGGTCTTGCGGAATGGCTGGCCGGCCCGAAGAACCCGTTGACCGCCCGGGTCATCGTCAATCGCGTCTGGCAACAGCACTTCGGCCACGGCTTCGTCCGTACGCCCAACGATTTCGGGCTGATGGGCGAGGCGCCCAGCCATCCCGAACTGCTCGACTGG
>DNDP01000274.1:2904-3183 GCA_003484235.1 Verrucomicrobiales bacterium | reverse complement strand
CCTGAACTGCTCGACTGGCTGGCGGACTGGTTCGTCCACGACGCTGGCTGGTCGCTGAAACGGCTGCACCGGCTCATCCTCACCAGCAACACCTGGCGGATGAGCTCGGCGGCCAATCCCGACCATGCGGCGGCCGATCCCGAGGTCCGGCTGCTCTGGCGCAAGCCCTACCGCCGGCTCGAGGTGGAGGCCATCCGCGATTCCATGCTGGCAATCAGCGGCCGGCTGAATCCGGCGATGTATGGTCCCGGGATGAAGCCGCGCATTCCCGCCGCCGCG
>DNDP01000274.1:955-2732 GCA_003484235.1 Verrucomicrobiales bacterium | reverse complement strand
CCATGAAGCCCCGCATCCCGGCCGCGGCGGTCGAGGCGAACACCGACAAGGAATCGAGCTGGAAGCCCTCGTCCGAGGAGGAGGCCTCGCGTCGCACCATCTACGCCTTCATCAAGCGCGGCCTCGTGGTTCCCATGCTCGAGGTGCTGGATCTCGGCGACACGGTGAGCAGCTGCCCCCAACGGCAGATCACCACCGTCGCTCCGCAGGCATTGACCCTATTCAACGGCGATTTCGTGAACGAGCAGGCCGCCCACTTCGCGGAGCGGCTGCGGAAAGAGGCCGGTCCCGATCTCCGTTCCCGGCTCGAACTGGCGTGGCGGCTGGCCATGTGCCGGCCGCCGACCTCCTCCGAGCTGGCCGCCATGGAAGCCTATTGGGAGCAGGAGGTTTCCCGGTCGATTACCGAGGCTCCGGCCGGACAGCGCGAACTGGCGCGGTCCGAGGCCGGACACGCCGCGCTCACCCAGGTGTGCCGGGTCATTTTCAACCTGAACGAGTTTGTCTATCCCGACTAGCGCCACGCCCATGAACCGCTTCATCCCCAACCCGACTCCCTGCGGCCGGTCGCGCCGCGAGTTCCTCTGGCAGGTCGGCGGCGGTTTCGCCGGTTTGGCGCTCGTGGACTTGCTTTCGGAGAGCGGCTTCTTCACTACCCGTGCTCAGGCGCAGGGCTTCGCGGCGGTGCCCCACGTTCCCGCCAAGGCAAAGCACTGCGTGTTTCTCTTCATGAACGGCGGCCCGAGCCAGGTGGACACGTTTGATCCCAAACCCGCGCTGGCGCGGTTCCACGGCCAGCCCTACACGGGCGAGGCCAAGGTCGGCTCGAACGGCCGGCCCATCGGGCACCTGATGCAGTCGCCATTCGCGTTCAGGCGGCACGGCCAAAGCGGCCTCGAGATCAGCAGCCTCTTTCCGCACACCTCCCGGTTCGCGGACGACCTCTGCGTGATCCGCTCGATGCATGCCGACACCGCGGCCCACGCCTCCGGCTGCCTGCAGATGAACACCGGCAGCATCTTCATCGGCAAGCCCAGCCTCGGCGCGTGGTTGAGCTACGGCCTCGGCACCGGAAACCGCAACCTCCCCAGTTACGTCGTCATGACCGATCCGCGCGGTGGTCCGATCGGCAGCGCGTCCAACTGGACTGCGGGCTACATGCCGGCCGAGTACCAGGGCACGCTCTTCCGGAGCGGCGGCTCGCCCTTGCTCGACCTCGCCACGCCCGAGGGCACCAGCGACCGCACCCAGCGAGAGAGCCTCGATCTCCTGAAGAAGCTCAACGAGGAACACCTCAGACAGCATCCCGACGAATCGGAGCTCGTCGCCCGCATCGAGTCCTACGAGCTGGCCTACCGCATGCAGACGACCGCGTCGGATGTGGTGGATCTCAGCCGCGAAAGCCCGGCCACGCTCGAGATGTACGGCCTGAACAACCCGCGCACGGCGGACTTCGGCCGCAAATGCCTCACCACCCGCCGGCTGCTCGAACAGGGCGTGCGCTTCATCCAGCTCTACTCCGGCGGCGGCCACATCGAGGACACCTGGGACGGCCACAACGACTGCATCACCAACCACAAGCTCCACGCCGGCGAAACGGACCAGCCGATCGCCGCGCTAATGACCGACCTGAAGCGCACCGGTCTGTGGGACGAGACGTTGCTCGTCTGGGGCGGCGAGTTCGGCCGCACGCCGACAAGTGAAGGCGTCGGCAAACCCGGCCGCGACCACGACTGGCACGGCTTCACGATGTGGCTGGCGGGCGGCGGCGTGAAGG
>DNDP01000274.1:511-759 GCA_003484235.1 Verrucomicrobiales bacterium | reverse complement strand
TTCACGATGTGGCTGGCGGGCGCGGGGGTTAAGGGAGGCCAGGCGATCGGTGCCACGGACGAGCTGGGCTTCAAGGCTGTGGACGAGCCCTGCCATGTCAGCGACCTGCACGCCACGATCCTCCATCTGATGGGGCTGGACCACACGCGGCTCACCTACTTTCATCAGGGGCTCGACCAGCGCCTCACCGGTGTCGTGGAGCGCCACGTGATCCGGAAGGTGCTTTCCTGAACCATGCGTCGATTCCG
>DNDP01000274.1:0-290 GCA_003484235.1 Verrucomicrobiales bacterium | reverse complement strand
CCTGAACCATGCGTCGATTCCGGAGATCTTCCGTTGTTCCGCCACGCCAGACATTGATCCAGCAGGCCCATTTCATCCGGGCCATTGAATCTCCGGCTCCCTTGGTGGCGTCTGTCTACTGCCCATGAAACTGATCATGCTCAAGTTCGCTGCGCTCTCCCTTGTCGCCTCGGTACTGGTCGCTTCCGCGGCGGAGGAACCCCTGCCGCCGCGCCCCCGCCCGCCGATGCTGTCGCCGGAGGAGTCGTTGAAGCTGATCGAACTGCCGCCCGGTGCCGTCGCCGTTGGTG
>DNDP01000273.1:1896-10286 GCA_003484235.1 Verrucomicrobiales bacterium | reverse complement strand
CGCAGCACCGGCCGTGGTCCGTGCGGCAGGTGCGCCTCGCACAGCCGGCAGGCGCGGACTTCGGAAAGCAATTGTCGGAGCGAAGCGCGGGGCATGGGGATCGCACCGAAGAGAGTGCATCGCCCGGCGATTGTCAAACTCACCGGCGGTCTCTGCAAAGCCTGTTCTCGAGCCGGAGCGCCGCGCACCCTCCAGCCGGGCACTCCAGAGAAATTTGTGGTTGACCGTGACGGCTTACTGTCATATGTGTCTATGACACTAAGCAAACAACCTCCTGCTAATATGAAAACTACTCCTCTCATTGTTCTCGCGCTGGTCGGGGTTCTCGTGGGCCTCGGCTTCGTGTTCCCGGCCATCTCACACTGGCGCCAGGAAGGGTCGATCACGGTCGGCTCGCTGATGCTGTTCCTGCTGGGGCTGGGACTCACGGTCGCAGGGCTGTTCTCGGGCGCACAGGGCATCAAGCGGCTGAAGAACTAGGCGGACAATTGCGTCGCCATGCTCATCCAGCTCAATTTCAAGTCGGGCAAGCCGGTCTATCTGCAGGTCGTCGATCAGATCAAATCGGCGGCGGCCAGCGGCGTGCTCAAGCCCGGCGAGGCGTTGCCGTCCATCCGGCCGCTCGCCGAGGAACTGCGCGTCAACCGCAACACCATCGCCAAGGCCTACGCAGAACTGGAGAGCCAGGGCGTCATCGAATCGCGCCACGGCAAAGGTTGTTTTCTGGCTGACAACCATTCACCGCTGAAAAAGGAGATCCGCCGCAAGATGTTGATCGAGGAGATCGACCAGGCGGTCGTGCAGGCGCATAACCTGCAGTTCAGCCGGGAGGAATTCCTGGCGCTCGTCAACGAGCGCTGCGACACGCTGGAGGAGAAACGCAATCAACACCGAGGAGGACAATCGTGAACACCGATCAACCCGTCATCGAGATCCAGGGGCTCACCCATCGCTATGGCCGCGCGGAGGCCGTGCAGGGGCTGAACCTGACCGTGCCGCGCGGACGCTGCTACGGCCTGTTCGGCCGCAACGGCGCAGGCAAGACCACCACCATGAAGTGCCTGCTCAACCTGTTGCGGCCCCGGGCCGGCACGGTGCGAATTTTCGGGCTCGATCCGCGCCGGCAGGAAGTCGCGGTAAAGAGCCGCCTCGCCTACGTGCCGGACACCGTTGCGTTCTATCCGTGGATGTCAGTGCGCGACACGCTCAACTACTTCGCCGCGTTTCGGAAACACTGGAACCGTGAACTCGAGGCCCAGCTCCTCGAACGATTCCGTCTCGATCCGGGGAAGAACGTCAACGCGCTCTCCAAAGGCCAGAAGACCCAGCTCGCGCTTATGACCGCGATCTGTCCCGAGCCCGAGTTGTTGATCCTCGATGAACCGACCTCCGGGCTTGATCCGATCGTCCGGCGCGAGTTCATCGAAACGGTGATCGGCGCCTATCAGGAAGGCGATCCCGGCAACCGCACCGTCCTCGTCTCAACGCATCTGATCACGGAGTTCGAGGGATTGATCGACGAGTTCACCATCATGGACGCCGGCCGGGAGGTGGTGCGGATGAACGCCGATGAGGCGCGCGAGAAGTATCAGAAGATTCGCGTGCGATTCGTCGGGGAGGTTCCCAAGCTCGAGCTGCCCGGCGCGATCAGCAGCCGCACACGCGGTCGCGAGCTGGAGGTCATCGTCAACGGCGGCGGTTCGGTGGTGATCGATCATCTGCGTTCGCTTGGGCCCGAGGAGCTGGCCACCGAATCCCTTCGGCTCGAGGAAATCTTCACCGTCACGCTGCAATGAACCAATCTCCGACCTTCATCGTCTGGTGGAAGGAAGTCCGTTCGGTCCTGCCGCTGTGGGGGGTGGCGGTGTTTGCCATGCTGGTGTCGACAGTCGCGCCCGAACGGGCCATCGACATTTCGCCGAGCACGTTGTGCCTGTTCGCATTCACCCTGGGATCGCTGGTCACCTCCGCGCACCTGTTCACCCGCGAATGCTCGGATCGGACCCTCATCTGGCAACTGACCATGCCGCAGGCACGAATGGCGCCTTTCTGGCGAAAGTGCTGCGTGGCGGCGGGCCTCCAATTGCTGCTGACGGCTTTGTTCCTGATGGTGATCCCACGTCCGCAGTCGCTGCCCGCCAACGATCCATACCTGTTTTGCGCCATCACTTCATTGGTCGCCATCGCAAGCGCGACTCTGTGGGGCCTGGTTCTCAGACAAACGGCTGGCGCGGTGGTGATGGCGTTGACATCGGCTGCCTTCCTGATGCTCGGAACCTATTCCTTCCTGGAATGGTCGGCCAACGAGTTGGGGGGGCAGTGGGCGCAGGCGCTGGGGAAACCGCACGTACAGATGTGGTTGATGTCCTGTCTGTGGGTCCTGCTCGCCCTCGCCTCCGGGATCGCCGCCATGATCGTCTGGCACCGACTCCAGCTGAAAGGGGACGCCGCAGTCATCTCCGGAATCGAGATCGGAGTGATGGCCCAATTCTTCTCCGCGCGCACATTCGCCAGACGCCCCGTCTGGTTCGCCTTGATCACCAAAGAGCTGGGACTGTTGAGACACTGCTTCTGGTTGGCCGCGCTGGTCGTGGCCGCAGCCGGGGTGTTCATCATTGCCGATCTGTGGTTGGAACAGCGAATCTCCGCCGCGATCAGAGGAACCACCCATCCCGAGCCCCTGCTTTGGTGGCAGGGAGTTCTTCGAGGGGTGGGCATGGGAATCTTTGTGCTCGCCATGGTAATCACACCCTTGATGTGCGGCGCGCTCGCGTTTGCGGAAGAACGCCATCTCGGAAATCACGCCTGGCAGCTTTGCCAACCGGTTTCTGCTCTGCGTCGGTGGTTCAACAAGATCGGCACGGTCGCCGCGGTCAGCGTCATCCTGGGCTTGTTGCTCCCCGCAACTCTGGCCTGGATCCATGCTTCGCTGCGAAACGGCGAACCCATGGACTCCGCACTCGCCCCCGGTGCACTTCCCCAGGTGCTCACCGCGCATTTCCTGTTGTTCTCGCTGTCCGCCTGGGCCGGTTCGTGGAGCCAGAACACGATCTCCGCCATCATGAAAACCTTCGTGGCGTTGATTGCCTACGTGGTTCTCCACGCGCAAATGGCGGGCCTGCATACTCCCCGCTACTACTCGACGATCGCGGACCATCCCGTTACCGCCTGGACAGTCACCGGACTGGCGCTGGTCGTGGTCGCGCTGTTCGCCACACTGATTAACCATCGCATGCTGCTGGTTCCGCCCCGGAACTGGCTCACACAGAGCGCCGTGCTTGTCAGTGCCGTGGTGATCGCGTTCTACACGGGAATGGTGGACAACTGATGCACAGCCCTGGCTGTTCCGGCGACGCACCGCCGTCCGGGAGCCTGGCCGACGATCAACAGTCACGCCGAGCCGGCGACGCGCAGCACCGGCCGTGGTCCGTGCGGCAGTTGTGCATCGCACAGCCGGCAGGCGCGAACCTCCTTCAGCAAGCGTTCGAACTGGGAGGCCGGCTTCAACCGGTCAGCGGAGCTTGACCCGGACGTCGCCCTGCTCGGCGCGGATGAAATTGCCGCGCTGCCGCTGGATCAACACCCGGAGCACGACCTCCTCGCCGGGCTTGGCGTTGGCCAGCTCGATGGTGGTGCGGGCCAGGTCGTTCAGGAAGATGCCGTTGACACCGGAAATCAGGTCGCCCTTCTGCAGCCCGGCCTTGTCGAGCGGACCGCCCTCGTCAACACCTGCGATCAGCAGGCCGTCGCCGGGCCTGACGCGGAACGCGCGCGCCAGTTCGGGGGTCAGCTCCTGCACCGACGCTCCGAGGCGGGCGCGCAGGAAGTCCGCATTCTTCATCATCTGCACCCTGGTGGCGATGCGCCGATCCTCCCGCTGCACCTCCACCCGAGCCGTCTGGTTTTCACTGCCGCCGACCAGCTGGTTGAACTCGATGAAGCTGTCGGGAATCCTGCCGTTCACCTCCACCACCCGATCACCGACCTTCAGTCCGGCCTGGTCGGCCGGGCTTCCCGTCTGGACGTCGGCAATGAGCAGCGGAAAGACGCCGGGATTGATCCGGGCGCCGAACCAGAGGCCCTGCGTGGTTTCCGGCACGAAGAAGAAGGACAACGCCTCGCGGATGCGCTGCACCGGCACGGCGAAGCCGATGCCCTGCGCCGGCAGCTCATAGGAACCGCCCCGAAAAACGGCGACGTTCATGCCGATCAGCTTGCCGTCCAGATTCACCAACGCGCCGCCGCTGTTGCCCGGATTGATCGCGGCGTCGGTCTGGAGCCAGTCCTCGATGCCCAGCTGTTCGTCGTCGTTGATCGCGCGCCGGGCCTTGGCGCTGAGAATGCCCCGACTGACGGAGCCGCCGAGTCCGAAGGGATTACCCAGCGCAAGGACGGTCTCACCCAACAGCAGGTCGTCGTCGTCTGCGAACGGGAGGGCGGGGAACTTCGTCCCGGCCGGCGCCACAATCTTCAGCATCGCCACGTCCGAGCGGCTGCTCGCATAGGAAATCTTCTCCGCCTCGAACTCGCGTCCGTCGCTCAGCTTCACCTGCACGCGGCTGGCGCTCTCGATGACGTGGTAGTTGGTGAGGATGTAACCGTCCTCGTCGATGATGATGCCCGAGCCGACGCTGTAGCTCCGGAATCCCCGGGGTCGGTTGCGGTAGCCGAAAAACTGGCTCAACAGGTCGTCCATCGGGTTGTTGCGGACAACGATCGTCTCCGTGGCGATGTTGACGACGGCAGGCAGGCATTTCTCGACGGCAACCACGACCGGGTCGCGCCGCACGCCCGGTTCCGCAGCCAAAGCCGCAGCGGTCATTAGGAGCAGGACTGCGGCGCCGAGCAATGGCGGGAGCAGCGAAGGCCGTCTGGTCGGGGTATGCATGCCGTTTGGACGTTGCGGGTTCGTGTTGGTTCAAATTCTCGGCCGCCGAATCCCGCCGGCAACGACAAAATGTCCTCGCGGGTCCGCCGGCGGTTTTCGTCTTTTCATGCCCCGGGGTTGGCCTACGATGCCGGCCCGGAAAACGCCAACATGCCCGAGCCACAAGAACCAGCCGCCCCTCCGGATGCCGAGTCCGAATTGAAGATCTATTTCCTGCCCAACCTGATGACGGCGGGAAACCTCTTCTGCGGCTTTGTGGCGCTGACCCGCATCGTGCAGGCGGACCTGACGTCGGACGCCTGGATCCACGACATCCGCAGTGCGCTCGGCTTCATCCTGCTGGCCTGCATCTTCGACCTGCTGGACGGCCGGCTCGCGCGCTGGGGGGGACACGAGAGCCCGTTTGGCCGCGAGTTTGATTCGCTGGCGGACATCATCTCGTTCGGTGCGGCGCCGGCGTTCCTCGTGCACCGGATTGTGCTGAAGGATGTTTTTGCCGCCAGTCCGGAGCTGGGATGGTTCATTGCGTCGGTGTATCTCATCTGCGGCGCCTTGCGGCTGGCGCGGTTCAACTGCCTGGCCGCGATGCCCAACAGCACGACCTCGAAGGAGTTTCTCGGCTTTCCCATTCCGGCGGCGGCCGGACTCGTGTCGTCGATCACCCTCTTCCTGCTCTGGTTCGAGGAGCAGGACTTCAACCAGGGCTACTGGCGCTACCTGCTGCCGGTGCTGATGATCTTCCTGTCGGTCATGATGGTGAGCAAGGTGCGGTATCCCTCCTTCAAGTCGATCAACCTGAAGACCCGGCGCAACTTCACCAAGACCGTCATCGCCGTGCTGTTTGTCGGCGTGATTCTGGTGCTGCGGGAGAAGATCCTCTACTGGGTGCTGCCCCTGTTTTTCACGGCCTACCTGGTCTATGGGTTCATCCGGCCGCACATCTCGCGGGAGATCATCCACGAGATCGAAGACGAGGAGGACGACGAGGAGGAAGCGCCGCGGGCCAGCGCCTGAGCTCGAGTTCTTCGAGAGACTCGCCATGATTCGGGCCGTCACGGCGTCTCACCGGACGGCATGGCCCGGACAGTTCCCCTCGTCACCCTTCCAGTCGGCATGCGGCATCAGGGCGCCTGAAAAAGCGTCTGCCCATTCTCATCCAACAACCGGAGCCTGGGCCCGTCGTCGTGCAGGGCGAGGCTGATGCGCTCCCGCTGCAGGCCGTCGCGGACCGTTAATCCACTCTTCCCGCCAGCGACAAACAGCTGAACGTCCTCATTGAGACCCGTTGAGTTCTCCCGAAGGGTGAGGCTTGCGCCGTCGCCCGCGACCGCGAGGGCGGCGTGACGTCCGTACGGTTCCGAGGCGGCATCGAGGTTGTGCGCCTCGAATCCCACCGGCAGCATGGTGGAGGTCGCCGGCGAGCCGCTGCCCGCGTGGACTTAAACTCTCTTTCCCTGGACGTCGAGACGACCTTCCGTGGCCAGCACCCAACGCGAGGCCAAGGATGCGATGATCAGGACCAGAAGGCCGAAGACAACATTCAAGAGTCGGCCCCGCTTCTTCAGCTGTTTCTCCAGCTTCTCTACCTGTTCTTGTGTTTCCATGGTGTGATGTTTCTTTCCGGTTTTGTGGGTTGCGGCCAGGCAAAGGGCTCAGGGAGTTCCCATCAGTCATCCGCCTGGAACCCCGTCATACAGTTGCTGGTTTACGCCTCCGGACGTTGCATTACAAGCCCTCCAAACAGGTGGCGGCAGGCGGATCAGGTTCGCTCTCCCAATCCTCCCCGGATCGATCAGTCGGCGGGATTCTCCCCGGTCAACCGTTCGAGAGCGGCGGCGAGTACCGGATCGCGGGTTGGATCCGGGCCCGGGTGCTCAACGAAAACCTCCGGCGCCAATCCGGTTCCCTCGAACGGCTCGCCCGTCGTGTTCAGCGCCACCCACGAAGGGAGCATCAACGTGACCGAAAACACGATGACGACGCTGGAGAGGGAATGCTTGGCCAGCTGACGGAGGGCAAATCTCAGATCGTTCAGCATGACTTCAAGCTCCGGTTCAGGTTTGGCTATTCATTCCGTCCGCACGGCGATGATGGGATCCACCCGCGACGCCCGCCGGGCGGGCAGCCAGCAGGCGAGCAGTGCGACAACAGCCAGCACCAGGATCACTGTGAGCAGCGTCAACGGATCGGTCGGTTTCACTTCAAAGAGCAATCCACGCAGAAGGCGGGCCAGCGCCAGGGCAGCCACGATGCCGAGGACGATCCCCGTGCCCACCAGGCGCATCCCCTGGCTGATGACGAGTCCCAGGACATTGCGGCGGCCGGCGCCCAGTGCCATGCGGATCCCGATTTCCCGCTGGCGCCGGGTCACCGCGTACGCGAGCAGCCCGTAGATCCCTCCGGCGGCGAGGATCAGTGCCAGGAGTCCGAAGAGGCTCAGCAGCTGCATTTGGAAACGGGGGCGGGCCGCGCTCTCGCCCAGTCGGTCGGCCAGCAGCCGCACATCCGGTGCGGGCAGTCCGGGAACGACCTCCCGGGTGATCTGGCGGATCGCCGGCATGAGTGCCGCCGCGTCAACTGAAGCGCGGACATACAGGGTCGGATGCTGCATGGGCCACTGCCAGTAGGGACGGTAGATCTCGGGCACGGCCTCCGGCCGGGTGGTGAGCGATTTGACATCGGAGACGACGCCGACTACCTCGCTCCACACGGAAATGCCGCGGGCGTCCGTGGCGCCCGGTGCTGCGGTCGATCCCCCCATTGTGACGTGGCTGCCGAGGGGATCCTCATCGGCAAAATGCCGCCGGACGAAGGACTCGTTCACCAGCGCCACCCCGGGTGCGAGCAGAACATCCGCCTCGGTGAAATTCCGGCCGCGCAGCAGGCGGATGCCGAGCGTCTCCAGGTATCCCGGCGAGATGGCGTTGTGCTCCGCCGTGGGCCGCTCGTCATCGGGCTGTTCCGGACGGCCATGAATCGAGAACGGCTGGCGCGGCGGCTGCATGTCCTCTCGAAGAAACCGGTAGGCCACGCCCGCCGACCGCACGCCGGGCTGTTGGCGCACGCGCTCCAGCAGTTCCCGCAGCTTGACCTGCGGCCGGGTCGAGGTCGGTTCCACCCAGGAGGTGAAGCCAGTTACGGAGAAATCCAGATCGGCCGTCAGGATCTGCTCGATCTGATGCCCGCGATCGGTCGACATCAGGCGTGCAAAACTCTGCAGCATCAGGCCGGCTCCGATCAGCAATACGGTCGCGAGCGTCACCTGCGCCGTCACCAGCAGGCGCTGGGTGCGGCCAAGCGACATGCCATCCGAGGCACCGCGCTGGGATTCCTTGAGGGCCTCGTTCAGGTCCGCCCGCGAGCATTGCCACGCAGGGGCGAGTCCGAAGAGGAGACCCGTGGCCAGCGAGACGCCGAGTGTAAACCACAGCGCCACCCCGTCGATCGACACCGAGGCGAGCCGCGGAATGTTGGGCGGGCCGGTGGCCAGCAGCGCCTTCAC
>DNDP01000273.1:0-1678 GCA_003484235.1 Verrucomicrobiales bacterium | reverse complement strand
CCCCAGGCATCCGCCCAGCAAAGCCAGCAGCAGACTTTCCGAGAGGAGCTGGCGTACGATTCTCCCCCGCCCGGCGCCGAGCGTCAGCCGGATGGCGATCTCCCTGCGGCGGGAGGAAGCGCGGGCAAGCAACAGATTCGCGACGTTGGCGCAGGCGATCANNGCGAAGGTGTCGGCGGCGCCGAAGATCGTGTCCAGGCTCTTCGGGAAGCTCGAGGTCAGGCGCCACTTGATCTCCGGCGCGCTCTGGGCGATGGCGGGAGCGGCGATGGTGGTGGCCGCCGCGGCGCCCAGGCCGGCGAGCAGCAGGCTTTCTGACAACAACTGCCGCACGATGCGCCAGCGGCTGGCGCCGAGGGCGGCTCGCACGGCCACGTCCTTCTGCCGGGCGGCGGCGCGGGAGAGCAGCAGGTTGGCGACGTTGGCGCAGGCGATCAGCAGGACGCCGGCAACAACGCCCCACAGGACCAGCAGCGCAGTGGTGGCGTCCCGTCCGACGGACTGCTGGAGCAACGGAACCACCGACACGTGGGTGCCGGTCCTTACGCCCGGATGGGATTGCACGATCCGGGCCTGGATCACGCCCATCTCGGTTCTGGCATCCACCAGGGTTGCGTCTGGTCGCAGGCGGGCGATCACGTTCAGCCAGTATCCCTCGCGGCGGTTCCGCGACAGCCCGTTCCAGCCGGCGGGAAGCCAGAGCTCCGTCTCGTCCGGAAAGCTGAACCCCGGCGGCATGACTCCGACGATCGTGTAGGTACGTCTTCCGTAAGTGTCGATGGTGAGCGGCCTGCCCAACACATCTGGATCGCCGTCGAACGAGCGTTGCCACAGGGCGTGGGAGATCACCGCGGTCCGCGGGCCTTCGGGTTGATCGTCCTCGGGGAGAAACCCACGGCCCAGCAGCGGTTCCGCCCGCAGCACGGGCAGCAGGCCGGATGAGGCGTGAACGGAAACGACCTTCTCGACCCCGTCGTGGGTCAGCAGGTTGACTTCGGCAGGCCCGTACCAGTGAGCCATGCCCTCGAACACCGTGGACTGTGACTGCCAGTCGCTGAAATTGGGCGGCGACACCCTCTGCTGGTCGATGCCGTGGGCCGGCAGACTTTCCCAAATCGTGACCAGCCGTTCGTGTTCCTCGAACGGCAGCGGCTTCAACAGGACGGCGTCCACGACGCTGAACAGGGCGGTGTTCACCCCGATCCCGAGCGACAGCAAGAGCACCGTCACGGTCGCAAAGCCGGGATGATTCACCAACTGCCGAAGCGCGAGCTTGAGATCATCCAACACTGGTTTGGCAGGTTCGATTCATGTCGGTAGCAAAGCCAGCACCGATCCGGGACAAACCCATCATTTCCGGAAGGCCGGCCGTTTGCCGGCTCATTCAGTCCTCAAGGCCACCATCGGATTGACCCGGGCAGCCCGCCTGGCCGGCAGCCAGCAGGCAGCGAGAGCCACCGTGCCGAGGAGCGTAGCCGTGGCAAGGTAGGTGGCGAAGTCGGTGGAGCGGATCTCGAACAGGAGGCTTTCCATCAACCGTGTCAGCACGAAGGCCCCGGCAAGTCCGGCTGCCAGGCCCAATGCCACGAGCCGGCCACCCTGTCGCAGCACGAGTCCGAGCGCATCGCCCGCGCCCGCGCCGAGCGCCATGCGGATGCCGATCTCGCGCGTGCGCTCG
>DNDP01000200.1:13471-15356 GCA_003484235.1 Verrucomicrobiales bacterium | reverse complement strand
TTTCTCGGACCCAATGGCGCCGGCAAGTCGACCACCATCAAGATGCTGACGGGTTTGCTGGCGCCGACGGGCGGTTCAATCCGGGTGCTGGGCTCGGATATCGCCGATCCGGACACGGCGCTCGAGGTCAAGCGCCGCACCGGAGTGGTGCCGGAGAATCTGGCGCTGTTCGACAACCTGACCGCCCGGGAATACCTGACCTTCATCGGGCGGATGTACCGGCTGCCGATCGAGACGGTCCGCCGCCGGACCGACGAGCTGCTCCAGCTCATGGAGCTCGATCGCGAGACGAAGAAGCTGACGCTGGAGTTCTCCCATGGCATGAAGAAGAAGCTCGCGTTGGCCGCCGCGTTGATTCCCGATCCTGAACTGCTCTTCCTGGACGAACCGTTTGAGGGGGTGGATGCCGTTGCCTCGCGCGTGCTGCGCGATCTGCTGAAACGCTGCGTCCAGCGCGGCGCCACCGTGTTCCTTACCTCGCATGTGCTCGAGATCGTGGAGAAGCTCTGCACCGACGTCGGCATCATCGTGAAGGGCAAGCTCGTCTTTCAGGAGTCCATGGAGCGGTTGGGGACCGGCAGCAGCCTGGAGGAAAGATTCCTCAGCGTGGTCGGGCGCGAAGAGGCGGCGACCCAGAAACTCAGCTGGCTGGAGGCGTGAAGACCCGGCTCGAACTGCTGCGGACGGTCCTGTGGCTGCGGTGGAGGCTTTCCCGCAACCAGCTCCGGCGAACCGGAGTCTTCGCGCAGATTCTCCTGGTGCTGGTGGTCATTCTCGCCCTTGGCGGCGTATTCGGGGCCGGCGCCACCGGCCTGCTTCTCGGGCTGGTGGTTTTTCCCGAGGTGGGCGTGGAAAAGGTCATGTACGTGATCGACGGCGTCATGGTCGGCTTCCTGTTCATGTGGATCATCGGGCTGGTGGTGGATGTGCAGCGGTCCGAGGCGGTTGATCTCCAACGGTTGCTGCACCTGCCCGTCACCCTCAAGGACGCGTTCCTGGTCAACTTCGCGGCCTCGCACATCACGGTGAGCCTCGGGCTGGCGGTGCCGGCGGTTTTCGGGCTTGCGCTGGGACTGGCTCTGGCGACCGACCTGCGCTGGCTGCTGCTCGTGCCGCTGTTCCTGGCTTTCGTGTTTCTGGTTTCCACGTGGACCTACTGCGTGCGCGGCTGGCTGGTGCAATTGATGGTCAATCCGCGCCGACGCCGGGCGATCATCATCCTGCTGACCGCCGCAATCGTCGTGCTTGCGCAGGCGCCGAACCTCTTTTTCAACGTCTACCTGCGCCGTTCGGTGGGCAACCGGGAGGAAGCCGCCCAGGTGTGGAAGGAGCAGCTGGAAGTCATCGAACGGGCGCATCTTTATGTGCCGCCGCTCTGGGTGGGGTGGGGAACGGTGCAGGCGACCCGGGGCGTCTGGTGGCCGGCCTTGGGGGCCATGGCGCTGTTCGGAGCCGGCGGCGTGCTGGGATTCAGACGCGCGTATCAATCGACGCTCCGCTATTACCGCGGCCAGGAGCGCCGGCGGAAGTCGTCCGAACGGAAGCCCGCCGCGTCGTCGGAACGGGCTGACCGCCCGTCCCGGCGCGAGTTCATCGAAAGGCGGCTCCCGTTCGTATCATCGGAGGTGTCGGTGGCGACACTGGCTTTCTGGCGGTCGATGCAGCGTGCGCCGGAAATGAAGATGGCTCTACTGACGCCGCTGCTGATGCTCGGGATCTTTGGCGTCATGCTGTACTCCCGGGACTTTGGCGAGGGGCCCCGAAGATTTGGGCCGCTGATCGCCATCAGTCTTACCGCATTCGCGCTGTCGGGACTCACCGGCATCCTCTTCAACCAGTTTGGTTCGGACCGGAACGGTTTCCGCGCGCTGGTGCTGTCGCCGGT
>DNDP01000200.1:3610-13167 GCA_003484235.1 Verrucomicrobiales bacterium | reverse complement strand
CTGGGGATCCTGATCCAGCTGGCGGTGGCCCTGTTCCTCGGCATGTCGGCCATCGAATGCCTCGCCGGTTTCGTGCAGGTGTTCATCGCCGTGATCATCCTTTGTGGGATCGGCAACGGAATTTCCATCATGATGCCCTTCCGCGTGAATGTCGGTTCGTTGAAGCCCACCAAGGTGCCGGTGAAGAATGTCCTGATGATCATGGTGATCACCCTGATGATGCCGATCTTCCTCCTGCCGGCGCTCCTTGGTCCGATCGCCGGCCTGCTGCTGGGCATCAGCGGAGTGGTCACGGGTGCAGTCGGCAATCTGATGGTCTCGGGCGCCCTGCTACTGGCGGTGGCGGTGGTTTACTGCCTGACGCTGAAACCCCTGGGCCGGTTGCTGGCGGAGCGGGAACTGCGCATCCTCGACACCGTCACCGTGGAGGTCGAGTAGGCGGCGGGCCGGCTTTGGCTGCGGCCCGGAAACAGGGACAATTTAGCCCTTGCCAAGCCGGGGTTCGTTGGTAATTTCTCGGCCCTTTGCGATATGAGAGCTGACATTCATCCGAAATATGAGGGCGCGGAAATCCGTTGCGCGTGCGGCAACGTGATCAAGACCCGCTCGACCAAGAAGACGGTCATCATCGGCATCTGCAACGAATGCCACCCGTTCTACACCGGTCAGCAGAAGTTCGTGGACACCGCCGGGCGCGTGGACAAGTTCCAGCAGCGTCTCGCCAAGACCCAGGCCAAGCGCGAGGAGATCGCCGCCACCAAGGCCGCCAAGAAGAAGAAGTAGGTTTTTCCCGACGCCCGCAGACTGCCGCCCTACGGCTTCTGCGGGCGTTTTGTTTTCATGACCATGGATCTCGCACCCCAGATCGACCGGCTGAACCGGCGGTATGCCGAGGTCGAGAATTCTCTGGCCAATCCCGAGGTCTTCCAGCAGCAGCAGAAGGCCCAGGAACTCACCCGGGAATACTCGCGCCTCAAGGACTTGGTCGCCGCCGGCCAGCAGTACCTGAAGGTTCTCCGCGAGCTGGCCGAAAACCGCGAACTGATCGCGGCCGAACCTCCGGACTCGGAAATGGGGCAGCTCGCCCGCGAGGAAGCCGCGCGCCTCGAGCCCGAACTCAGGCGCCTGGAGCTGACCGTGCACGAGGGGCTGCTGCCGCCGGATCCGACCGACTCCCGCAATACCATCATCGAGATACGCGCCGGCGCCGGCGGGGCCGAGTCCGCGCTGTTCGCCGCGGACCTTTACCGCATGTACTCCCGTTACGCCGACGCGCGCGGCTGGAAGGTGGACGTGATGGACTCCAGCCCTTCGGACCTGGGCGGGTTTCGCGAGATCATCTTCGAACTGAACGGTGAAAACGCCTTCAAACGGCTGAAGTTCGAGAGCGGCGTCCATCGCGTCCAGCGCGTGCCCGCCAGCGAGGCTGCGGGCCGGATCCACACCAGCACGGCCACCGTGGCGGTGCTCCCCGAGGCCGAGGAGGTGGATGTCGAGATCCGGCCCGACGACATCGAGGTGAACGTCTGCCGCGCCGGCGGGCATGGCGGCCAGGGGGTCAACACCACCGATTCGGCCGTCCGCATTTTCCACAAGCCCAGCGGCATCGAGGTGCGGTGTCAGGACGAGCGCTCGCAGATCAAGAACCGGGCGAAGGCCATGACGGTGCTCCGCTCGCGCCTGCTCGAGCGCAAGATCGCCGAGGAGAAGGCGAAGTACGACGCGCAGCGCAGCCAGCAGGTGGGCACGGGCGAACGGAACGAGAAGATCCGCACCTACAATTTTCCGCAGAACCGCGTGACCGACCACCGGATCGAACTGAGCCTTTACAACCTGCCGGCGGTGCTCAACGGCGATCTCGACGAGCTGGTCGACCCGCTCCTGGCCGACGACCTCGAACGGCGGCTGGCGGGATTGAACGCCTGACGGTCATGGAGTCCCTCTGCGTGTTTTGTGGATCGAGTCCCGGCAGGTCGCAGGGGATTGTCGCCGCGGCACGTTGTTTGGGGGAGGAACTGGCCCGTCGCGGGATCACGTTGGTCTACGGAGGCGCGGGCATCGGCCTGATGGGCGTCGTGGCGGATGCGGCCCTTGCCGGCGGAGGCCGGGTGGTCGGGGTCATGCCCCGTTTCATGGTCGAGCGCGAGATCGCGCATCCGGGCCTGACCGAGCTGGTGCTGGTGGAGACCATGCACGAACGCAAGCAGAGGATGGCGGCGCTGGCGGCCGGTTTCGTGGCTCTGCCGGGGGGCTTCGGGACGCTGGAGGAAATCTTTGAGATGATCACCTGGGCGCAGCTCCGTCTGCACGCACTGCCCTGCGCCTTGCTGAATGTGGATGGCTTCTTCGATGGGCTGATCTCGTTTCTCGATGGCGCGGTTGCGGACGGGTTTGTGCGCGCCGATCAACGAAATGAGATCATTGTCGCCCGCGAGGCGCCGGCGCTATTTGAAAGCCTCGCCGCCTTCCGGCCCGGGACGGCCGGCAAATGGTCGTCGGGACGATGCAACTGATTCAAAACCTTATGGAACCCCTCGGATTGATCTTCGACTGCGACGGCACCCTCGCCGACACCATGCCGCTCCACTGGAAGGCCTGGCAGCTGATCACCCGCAAGTACCAGCTGCACTTTCCGGAGGACCGCTTTTATGCCATGGGCGGCGTGCCCTCCCGCGACATCCTCAAGATGCTGAGCACCGAACAGAACCGGCCGCTCGATCCGCTGGCGGCCTCGATGGAAAAGGAGTCCGCCTATCTGGAAACGCTGCATCTGGTAGGGCCCATCCATGCCGTGGTGGAAATTGCGCGGGCGCATCAGGGCCGCCTGCCCATGGCCGTCGCCTCGGGTGGGACCCGGGTGGTGATTGAAAAGGTGCTGGTGCATCTGGGCATCCGCGGGCTGTTCGGGGCGGTCGTCACCAGCGAGGACGTGACCCGGCAGAAGCCCGCGCCGGACATTTTTCTTGAAGCCGCGCGGCGCATCGGCGTCGAACCCGCCTGTTGCCGCGCTTTCGAGGACACCGACCTTGGCCTGGAGGCGATCCGCTCCGCCGGGATGGACGCCGTCGATGTCCGCCAACTGAGCGGCTCCGCTCTCTCGAAACTGCTCTGACGACGGGATCGCGGGGAATATGTGACGCCCGCAAACGTCTTTCCAGAACGATGAAATTCATTGCCGAACACCTTCTGCGTCTCATGGGCGGTGTCGTCCTCGTGTCGGCGCTGGTGGTGTCGGTGGCCTGCGGACCGTCCGACGAAAGGGGACATGCGGTGGTGCTGCCCGACAATGCGGCCGAGGCGTGGACCCGCGTGAAGTCCCTCGATGGTCCACCCAGTCCGCCGGTGGAATGGATGGACCGGGCCCCCACCCGGGAGGACGCTGCGGAGTTCGACCGTGAGTTTGCCCGGCAATCCATCCGCCTTGCCAACCACTGCCTCGAGTTTGCCCGCCGTTTTCCCGACGATGAGAACGCTGCGGTCGCGCGGAGCCGGGCGCTGATCGCGCTGAAGCTGGCGGAGTTCCTCGGAGCCGATTCCCGTCAGGCTGACCGCGAGCGGCTGCAGGCCCAGATGGCCCCTGTGGGTGCGGAGATGGAGTTCGTTCTCGACGCGGTCTACGCCCTGCACCTCTCGGAACTGCTCGGCTATGTGGTCAATGGCGTGGATCTCGGGGTTTTCGCGCGGGAAGTGGACAGACTGCGCAAGGCGCATCCGCTGCAGTACGACACCGGCCGGATGGAGCATCAGCTCGTCAAGGTGCTGATGGAGGCCGACGATTATGAGACCGCGCGAAAGGAAGCTGCGGTCGCACTGGAAGGCAGCGGGGACGAGGAGTTCAAGGATCTGACGCGGGCGCTGGTCAGTCAGCTCGAACGCCTCGGCAGGCCGCTGGCGCTGGAGTTCAAGGATCTCGAAGGCAAGACCGTCCGGCTGGAGGATCTTCGCGGCAAGGTGGTGATGGTCGATTTCTGGGCGACGTGGTGTGTGCCATGCCTGCGCGCGTTGCCGGAGCTGAAGGAGATCTACGGCGACCTTCACGGAGAAGGCTTTGAAATCCTGGGGATCAATTTCGACGAGGACCCGAAAGCGCTGAGGAAGTTTCTGGAAGAGGAGAAGATCACCTGGCCGCAGTATTTGGGCGGCCTTCCCGAAGCGAATCCGCTGGGTCAGGAACTGGGCATCGCCGCCTGGCCGACGGTCTGGCTGGTTGACAAGCAGGGCATTCTGCGCGATTTGACCGGGGAGTTTGCCACGCGGGAATCGGTGCAACGGCTGTTGTCCGAGAATTTTTGACCCTGCCGTGCGTCTTACCTGCATGAAGTTGACCGGTTCCATGATGAATACCTCCAACATTCCGTTTCACCGCCTCGCCGTCACGTTCGTCGTCCTGGCCGCGACCCTCGCCTTGCTGGCGCAGCCGGTTTCCGCCCAGGACAAGAAATCTCCCGCCGACGAGGCGTGGCGCGAACTGGTCAAGATCGCGACGCCCCCACCCCCGCCCAAGGAGTGGTACACGCAGAAACCGTCCGAGACGGAGCTGGCGGAGTTCAACAAGATGCGGGCCGCCAAGGCGCTTGAGGCCTCCCGCAAGGCGCGGGAATTTCATCAGCAGTTCCCCGCCGATCCCCGCGCGGTGGAGGCGCGGCTCAACGAGTACAACCTGCTGACCGCGGTGGTCGAATTGGGCGACCCTTCCGTCAGCGGCGAAGTGGAGGCGCTGGAGAAGTCGTTGGCCGAGGACCGGAGCCTTCCCGATGCGGAACGGCTTTCAATTCTGATGAACCCCGTCCGCCGGGTGCTCCGGGTAAAAACACAGGCCGAGGTCGGCCCGGCGCTGGTCAAGGCCACCGAGCTGCTCCTCCAAGCGAACCGGATGTTTCCCGCCGAGATCGAGCCCGCCGCGAACCTGCTCCAGTTTACCGACATGCTGATGGCCTACGATCATGCCGAGCTCGCCCACGAAGTCCTCAAGCAGCTGAAATTGCCGGGCAACGATCCCCAGGTCATTGCCGCCGCCAGCGAGGCGATCAAGAAGTTCGAGCTGCTCGGCAAGCCCGTCGAGATGGCCTTCACGTCGATCGACGGCCGGAAGGTCGATGTCGCGGACCTCAAGGGCAAGGTGGTGTTGATCAACTACTGGGCGACCTGGTGCGGACCGTGCGTCGCCAGCCTGCCTGAGTTGAAGGCCGCCTACGAGAAGTGGAAGCCCGAGGGCTTCGAGATGCTGGGCATCAGCCTCGACCACGAACTTGAACCGCTCCAGAAAATGGTGAAGGACCGCAATCTCGAATGGCCCCAGCACTATGACCAGCAGAACGAGCGGAACCGGTTTGCCGAGCAGTTCGGCATCAACAGCACGCCCACCATCTGGCTGCTCGACCGCAAGGGCAATCTCCGCAACCTGAATGCGCGCGGTGACATGGACGAGAAGATCGCCAAGCTGATCGCAGAAGGGAAGTGACCAGCCAGCCGGATCCGGGCACCGGCAATCCTACCCCCGGTAGCCCTTCATCAGATCCAGCATGTCTCGGACGGCCTGCTGCAGGCCGGTGAAAACCGCACGGCTGATGATGCTGTGGCCGATGTTGAGCTCCTGCAGATGTGGCACGGCATGGAGGGAGGCTAGATTCTCGTAGTTGAGGCCGTGACCCGCGTTCACGTTCAGCTTCAAGCCGTGGGCCAGCCGTGCACCGCCAATCAGCCGCTCCAGTTCCGCCTTACGTCGTCCCTCCTCTCCGAACGCCTCCGCGAACTGTCCGGTGTGCAGCTCGATGAACTGGGCCCCCACGGCGGCGGATGCCTCGATCTGGGCGGGATCCGGGTTGATGAACAGGCTGACCTCGATGCCGGCGTCGTTCAGGCGCCGGATGGTTTCCCGGACCGCCGGCTTCTGTCCGGCCACTTCCAACCCGCCCTCGGTGGTCACTTCCTCACGCTTTTCCGGCACCAGACATACTATGTCCGGCCGGAGATCGATCGCCATGGCCACGATCTCGGGTGTGTTGGCCATCTCGAAATTGAACCGCGTCTTCACCACCTCCCGGATCTGTTTCACGTCCCGGTCGATGATGTGGCGCCGGTCCTCGCGCAGGTGTGCGGTGATGCCGTGGGCGCCGGCGGCCTCGCAGTGCCGGGCCGCTTCAACGGGGCTCGGTTCCCCGTGGTCCATGCCGCGGTACCGCGCCTGTCGCAGCGTCGCGACATGGTCGATGTTGACGCCCAGCTGCCACATGGTCAGGGGCGCACGCGTTTGGCGGGTGCGGCGGTGCTGCCGTCGCCGGCATCGGGGACGGGCAGGCCGGTTCTCTGCCCCGGTCGAGGCATGGCGTACGGGAATTCTGGAAATTCCGATGAATCGAGCCAGCGGGTGAACAGCCAGAGTTCGATGCCGGTCATGCCCAGAGGCGACCGCCGCGTAAAGGTCACCCTGTTTTCGCCTTCCTTGGTCGCTTCGGTGATCGAGTTGCCCAGCTGGTTCTGGATCGCAGCCAGCCAGGCGCCTCCGTTCGCCCCTTCCCGGTCCGGCGCAGTGGGACTGATGAGCTGTGAAAACGGCTGCATCTGTCTGAACGCGCCCAACCGCAGCGCAGTGATCTCCCAGTCGTAGTAGAGCAGCTGCCGCCGGCCCTCGAACTGTTGATAGAGCTGTTCCGGCGCCGGCTTGCCCTCCTCGTTTTCGATCAGGGGAAAGACGCCGCCGCGAAGATAGCCCTGCTCCCCGTCGCGGATCGGTTCCAAATACGGCACGAAGACCGGGAGACCACGCCACAGGATCCGGCTGGAATTGGTCGCGCTCAGCCACTGCCCGAGACTCACCGACATGATCCAGTCATTGTAGGCGGCCGGCACCGACCGTTCCAGATGTGCGAACATCGCGGCCTCGTCCCGGACGGGCAGGGCAAAGTCGTTGATGAACACGACGTCTTCGCGGGCCCAGCTGAACCACTGGTCTGGCATGGCCGCCTTGTCGATGCCCTTGAAGGCCTCCAGACCGGCGAGAAAACTCTTCATCCCGCGGATTGCGGTGAACGAGACCAGGGGATCACGGATGATGCCCTTGGGAGTCGACCACCTGGCATCGTCCACGCCGCCAAGGCTGGCCACGGTCAGTGTCCCCTGGCTTCGCACGTCCGCTCCCTGCCAGGACCAAGAGGCCTCGACGCGCGATATGGGACCGGTGACCGGCGTGGCGAGCGGCCAACCGAGGGCGGCAGGATTGAAATCAAGCTTCAGCCACTCCTCCTCAAGGGCTGCAACGGGCCGTTTCTCCCTCACGAGCGACTGCAGCCAGGCGGCGGCCTTCGTGCCCTCCCGGAAGCTGTCACCTGCCACCAGCCAGTCCCCGGCGGTGGCGAACTCGAACCCGCGCATCTGCTGCGTGGACGGAATCTTCCAGCCGCTGACGCCCTTGACTGAAAGCGCCGCGGGCTCGTCCAGTTTGAGTTGGCGGCCCAGATTGAACAATTCGCCGCGCCAGCGGGAGATGCCGTCCTCGTTGAGCCGGATGGCCAGCACCCAGCTTGCGCCCGGGATTCGCTCTCCTTCGACATGCCCTGCCGATTCGAAGCGCTGGAGGTCGTCGAGCAGAGGACGAATGATCGAGCCGACCGCCGTGCCATTGTCACCGGCCAGGCCCAACAGGGCGGGCAGATGCCGGTTGAACTGGTTCTTGATCTGGATGGAGAACGAACCCCACTCCTGCAGCTGCCCCGATTTCACCAGCAGCGCTTCCGGCTGGGATTTCGTCAACGCTTCCGTCCCGCTGAAGTGCCAGTCAAGCACCGGGGCGGTCGCCGCACCGGCGGAAGGCTGCGCCGCCAGCACCAGCGCGGCGGTCAGAGAGCATAGGGTCCGTTTGATCATAAACACGCTCCTGATTGCCAAATCGCCGGGTCGCTGGCAAATCCAAACACTAAAGGGTTGCACCCTCGATCGCCCCATTGATTCCATCCGGTGGTGGTGCGTTCAAAATTCCTTCGTGCCTGGCTGCCGGTCCTGCTCTGGATGGCCCTCATCTTCGGTGCCTCCACCGATCTGCTGTCCGGAAGCCGCACCTCGCGCTTCATTGGACCCTTCCTGCGTTGGTTTGACCCGGAGATCAGCGAAACGTCGATCCGTCAGTTTCAGTTGATGGTCCGCAAGGGCGCCCACGTGGCCGAATACGCCATCCTCTCCGTGCTGGTCTGCCGTGCGCTGCGCCTCAACCGGGGAGTGCCGGCGGGTAATTGGTGCCGCCGGTCCGCGGCCATCGCGTTCCTCATCGCCGCCGGATACGCGGTCACGGACGAGTGGCATCAGTCCTTTGTTCCCAGCCGGGATGGGTCGCCGCACGACGCCATCATCGACATGTGCGGTGCCGCGCTCGGACTCGCGCTCCTGTGGCGTTGGCATTTCCTCCAGCAACCGAGGGGTTTGCGGCCGCCCGCTTGAGCGGCGCACGCGGTTGAACCTACTCTGGGGTGCTACCAGGACCGCACCCCATGAAACGACCACTCGGAGGCGTCGCCATTTTGTTTTCCCTGGGCATCGTCATGGGCAGTCTGGTTTCCCTGCCGGTGTTTGGCTGGCTGGCGTTGGCCGGTGCGGGTGCACTGCTTGGCGCCTTCGTCCGCGTCGTTCCGCGGCTCTGGCTCACCGGGTTGCTGTTGTTCGCCGGAGCGGCCAACCTCACGTTGCACCGCGCGGTGATCAGCCCGCACGATCTGCGCACCATTTCCCCGGCGGCACCGGAGCTGGTCACCGTTTTTGCAACGGTTCGCCGGGTGGAACTGCGTGAACAGACCTCCCGCGACGGTGAGGAATCGCTGCGACTTCTCGCGGTGGTGCAGGTTGACGGGCTGCGCCAAAGCGATGGGACACGGCAACCGGCCCACGGCGAAGTGCTCGCCACCACGCGATCCGGCGCCGAACTCGATCTGCGCGCCGGCCAGCGGATCGAACTGCATGGTGTGCTGAAGCCGCCGGAGGGTCCGTTTGCGCCGGGCATGTTCGACTACCGTTCTCATCTGGCCTGGCGCGGGATTCACCGGACCCTGGAGTTTGAGGGTGCCCGCGACCTGCGCGTGCTGCAGGACGCAACCCGATCGCTGCCCGTACTGTTTCAGGCGTGGGGCCGCGCGGCGCTGCAGCGGGGCCTTCCGGGAGACGACGAGTTCGTGCCGTTGCTGTGGGCGATGTCGCTCGGCTGGAAGACGTCGCTCACCGACGAGGTGGCCGAGCCCTTCATGCGCTCCGGAACGATGCACCTGTTCGCCATCAGCGGCCTGCACGTGGGGCTGATCTGCGGCATCCTCGTGGCCCTCCTGCGGTTCGTTCGCGTCCCCCGGGGCGGGGTGGGGCTGGTGGTCATTCCCGCCCTCTGGTTCTTTGCGGCCGCCACCGGCTGGCAGCCCTCGGCGGTGCGCGCCACGATCATGCTGGGCATCGTCATCGCCGGCTGGAGTCTCAACCGCCCGGGCGACCTCCTGAATTCGCTCGCCGCCGCGGCCCTGATCATCCTCGCGTGGGACCCGCGGCAGCTTTTCCACGCCGGGTTTCAGCTGTCGTTCGTCGTGGTC
>DNDP01000200.1:3143-3482 GCA_003484235.1 Verrucomicrobiales bacterium | reverse complement strand
CCGCTCGAACGATGGCGTCAGCTACTGCTGCGCACCGATCCGCTCCTGCCGCCCGAGCTGCGGCCGCGCTGGCAGCAATGGTTCGACGGGCCGCTGCGCTTCGTCACCACCTCCTTTGCCGTTTCGCTGGCCGCCTGGCTCGGCTCACTGCCGCTGATCATGGGTTACTTTCATCTCGTCACACCCATGGGCCTGCTGGCAAATGTCGTCGTCGTGCAGCTCGGCGCCCTCGCGCTGGCTTCGGCCTTCGGCAGCCTGCTCACGGCGCCCTTCGTGCCGCTGCTGAACGAGCTCTTCAACCACAGCGCCTGGTTCTTCGCCCGCTCCATGCAGGACGTG
>DNDP01000200.1:0-2957 GCA_003484235.1 Verrucomicrobiales bacterium | reverse complement strand
CCATGCAGGACGTGAGCATCTGGTTCAGCGAACTGCCCACCGCCTGGTGGCATGTGAAGGCCCCGCCGCCGGTCTGCGTCGCCGCCTACTACACCGGCCTGCTGCTGGTCGTTTCCGGCACTCTGCGTCGGACACCGAAGTGGGCCGTTCCCGCGCTGGTCGTACTGCCGCTGGTCGCCGCGCTGGACTGGCGCCGGGAGCATCATCGCACGCAGCTCACCGTGCTGCCGTTGAAGGGCGGGCACGCCGTCTGCCTCGAACTGGCCGGCGGCGAGACCTGGCTCATCGACCCGGGCAACGAGGGCAGCTACGACTTCCGCGTGCGGCCGTTCCTCCAGTCCCGCGGCATCAACCGGCTCGACCATCTCGTGCTGACGCACGGCGATCTTCGGCACATCGGCGGCGCCGCGCGTTTGATCGCGGACTTTGCACCGCGCCGCGTTCATGCCGGACCGTTGCTGCACCGCTCAACTGCCTATCGCCAGCTGCTGGCGTCGCTCGAGGATTCGGGCCAGCCCGCCGGCATCGTCGCCAACGGCACCGTCCTTCCGCCCTGGACCGTCGTCCACCCCGACGCCGGTGACCGCTTTCAGCGCGCCGACACCGGGCCGCTCGTGCTTGCCGGTGAACTGGCCGGCAGGCGCATCCTGCTCGCGCCTGACCTCGATCGGGAGGGACAACTGCTGCTGGCCGAACGGCATTCTGAACTCCGTGCGGACCTGTTGATCACGAGCCCGGGAACGGACGGCGACCCGGCACGGGCCGAACTGCTGCAGCTGCTCCGGCCGGACTGGCTGATCGTCGCCGACGCCACCCATCCGGCCACCGAACGCGTCCGTCCGGTGATCCGCCAACGACTCCGCGACCGCGTGAAGGAGGTCTCCTTCACGAGCGACACCGGCACGCTCCAGATCCGGGAAGACCGTGAAGGGTTCGCCGTTTGGAGGGCTGCCGACGAGCCCAGGTCCGTGCCGGGGGATCCAGCGCAAAGCCAGCAGGGGCGCTTCGTCGACGGAACATCGCCGGTGCCGCGCTGAAGGCGGCGTGTCCGGCAATGAAATCGACTGCAACATCGCCAAAAATGGTTCAGGCTGCTCGACCGGTCATCATGTTCCACATTGCCTATGTCAGTTCGGCGACGGTCGACTTCAACCGGGAGCGGCTGCACACCCTGCTGGAGCAGAGCCGGGAGAAGAACCACCGGCTGGAGATCACGGGCCTGCTGCTGTTCCGCGACGGAAACTTCATGCAGGTGATTGAAGGCGAGGAAGCCAGGGTGCGGGCGCTGTTTGCGAAGATCTGCCAGGATCCCCGGCACCGGGACATCTTCCCGCTGTTTGAGGAACCGATCGCTGCGCGGGAATTTCCCGACTGGTCGATGGCCTTCCGCAATCTCGACGGCGAGGATGGGCGCGCGGTTCCGGGATTCAGCGATTTTCTGAACACCGCATGGACACCGGAAGACCGGAAAGCCGCCGGCAGCAGGGCGCAACGGCTCCTCGGCGGGTTCAAGGAGCGGCTCCGCTGAGCAGGTTCCCCGGTCCGGTGCACCGCCCGGTGAAATGGAGCCTCCCGGAGAAGGACAGCCGGCCGGCCGGTCGGGATCGCCGAAGTTTTGGCGTGAATGTTCAGGACGGTCCGGTAGAAAGGTCTCACACCAAAGTTCATTCGATCCGGCTGACTGTCCGGTTCTCGAACCAGTCGCCCTGCCATGAAACAGACCTACACCCTGACCCGTCGCGGCTTTCTCCGCCGCACCGCCGGCGCCGCGTGCGCGGCCGTCGTCGCACCGCAGATCGTTCCCTCGTCCGTGCTCGGTGCGGACGGCCATACGGCGCCGAGCAACCGCATCACCGTCGGGTTCATCGGCACGGGCAGCCACGGCATCGGCTGGAACTTGGGCCCCTATCTCCGGCACAAGGACGTCCAGGTCGTGGCCGCGTGCGATGTCGATCGCAACCATCTCTTCCGCGCCTCCGAGACGATCAACGAGCGCAATGGCAACGAGGATTGCTTCTCGGCCACCGACTTCCGCGAAGTGCTCGCCAAGCCCGACATCGACGCGGTGATGATCTCGACGCCCGATCATTGGCACACGTTGATCAGCCTGTACGCGATCCAGGCCGGCAAGGACGTGCAGTGCGAGAAGCCCACGTTGACCATCCACGAGGGCAGAGTGCTCACCGAGGCGGTGCGCAAACACAAAAAAGTCTTTCAAACCAGCACCGAGGACCGCGCCGTGCCCGAGTATCATCGGATGGCCGAGCTGGTGCGCAACGGTCGTATCGGCAAACTCCAGCGCATCGAGGTCGTGTTGCCCAAGCAGCCGACCAAACCCGGCGATCCCACCCCTCAGCCGGTGCCGGATCATCTCGATTACGAGATGTGGCTCGGCCCGGCGCCGTTCGCGCCCTACACGCGCGATCGCGTGCACTTCCATTTCCGTTGGATCGAGGATTACTCGGGCGGCATCATCTGCGACTGGGGCACGCACCTGTTCGACACCGCGCAGTGGGCGAACGACACCGAGCTCAGCGGCCCGGTCGAGATCGAGGGCAGCGGCAACTACTGGGAAGGCGGCCTCTACGACACCGTGAAGGACTACGACATCACCTTCCGCTACGCGAATGGCGTCGAGATGACCTGCAAGCCGGGCAACCCGAGCATCAAGTTCATCGGCACCGACGGCTGGGTGGGCAACTTCGGCTGGCGCGCCAAGGTGGAGGCCAGCTCGAAGGAGATCCTCGAATCCAGGATCGGCGAGAACGAAATCCGGCTCTACACGAACCCGGCCGGCGAACACGACGACTTCCTGAAGTGCGTGAAGAGCCGCAAGGATCCGTATTTCCCGGTCGACATCGGGCACCGCGTCTCCACCGTCTGCCATCTGGCGAACATCGCCATCCGCCTCGGTCGCAAGCTCAGGTGGGACCCGGTCGCCGAGCGGTTCAACGACG
>DNDP01000202.1:9078-9658 GCA_003484235.1 Verrucomicrobiales bacterium | reverse complement strand
GGGCACGAGCACCAGCACGCGGGAAGCGCGATGGGTAAGCAGCAGACGGTGAAGGATCAGGCACGCTTCGATGGTCTTGCCAAGACCGACCTCGTCAGAAAGCAACACGCGCGGCGCGTGACGGTTGGCGACCTCCTGCGCGATGTAGAGCTGGTGCGGAATGAGGTCGATCCGACCGCCGAGGAAACCGCGCACCGGCGAACGTCGGCGACGGCTTTGCAATTCCAGCGTCCGCCGGCGGAGATCGAATTCTTCTCCACCATCGAAGCGGCCAGCAAACAACCGATCCTCCGGGCCGTGCAGGCTGATGCTGTCGCAGAGATGGGCCTCGGGCAGTTCGCTGTTGTCGCTGACATAGGTGAACAAGCCGTCCTCGTCGCAGACCTCTACGACCTTCAGCTCACGGCCGTCGTGCGCCTTGACCGTGTCGCCGACGCGGAATCGGACGCGGCGAAGGGGCGCATTATCGTCGGCGTAGGTGCGCGTCTCGCCGGTGGCGGGGAAAAGCACCTGCACCCGGCCCTGCCCCGCGGTGACAACGGTCGCGAGCCCGAGTTCGGGCTCGGATTCACTGAGCCAG
>DNDP01000202.1:8591-8874 GCA_003484235.1 Verrucomicrobiales bacterium | reverse complement strand
CGGGCTCGGGTTCACTGAGCCAGCGCTGGCCTGTCTTGAATCTGCTCATCAAAACTGCGGGGGCGACCATTCAAGTTTTTGCGGCCCGGTGCAAACCTGTATCTCGGCCGCGAATCAACTGTCCTCCTTTTCCACGCCGTCAGCCACATATCGGTTCTACGAGCGCGGCCCAATCGGCCACGGGCGGAGAATCAGACCATGCGTCATTTTCCCTTACTCTGTCTTGGGACGGAAGCGGGAATCCTTGTCAGGTTGAGTCGCCTGACGGTTCAGTCGCCAGTCA
>DNDP01000202.1:0-8409 GCA_003484235.1 Verrucomicrobiales bacterium | reverse complement strand
CCGCCGAGTAAGCGTGACAGCCAGTGCTGTTGCGGGTCCAATCACTCATCAACATGGCCAAGAAATTTGTCAGCCGTGCGCGATTCAGCGTTGTTCGAATGCTGCTCGTGCTGGGATTGGTCTCCGGCCTCGCCGCAGCGGGCTGGGTTTGCTGGCACCCGGGCCTCCATGTGACCGATGGGCGACATGATCGGGGCCAGAACGGCATCTGGCTCCAGCACGGCTGGCTGGGTGACGACGACTGGTTTGTCCGCAACCAGCGCACAAACCAGCTGCACTTCCGGGATGAAATGGCGCTGAACCGTTTGTCCGGAAAGCTTCGGCTGCAGAACATCACTGACGTGTTCCCACATTTGTGTCCCTGCGATCACGAGGGCAATCTCGCAGGCTGGGATGCGGCGCAGACGGAGCGGTTCCTCGACGCTTTCGAGGGGTTTCGGGTCATGCCCTGGATCGGCGGCGTGTTCCGGCTTCATGCGCGTCCCGAATCGGACGAGTGGCGGGCGAAATTTGTGGCCAACGTTCGCAGGCTCATGGAGCAGCATCCCCGCCTGGCTGGCATCCACCTGAACATCGAGCCGATGCCGTCGGGCACGGAAGCGTTCCTGCATCTGCTGGATGAACTCCGCGGATCCCTGCCGGAGGGAAAAGTCCTCTCGGTGGCCGCCTATCCGCCGCCCACCCGGTGGCAACCGACGCTGGAGGTCCATTGGGAAGAGGCCTACTTCCGCGCCGTGGCGGGCCGCTGCGATCAGGTCGCAGTCATGATGTACGACACGGCACTGGGCAGCCCCAAGCTCTATCGTCACTTGATGAGGGATTGGACGAGAGAGGTGCTCGCCTGGTCCGGCGCGACGGACGTACTGCTGGGAGTGCCGGCCTACGATGATGCCGACACCGGTTACCACGATCCGAGAGTGGAGAATCTGGAGCATGCGCTGGCAGGTATCCACGCGGGGCTGGCGGTGAACGGGGCGCTGCCTGCGGGCTACCAGGGCGTCGCCATCTACTCCGAGTGGGAGATGTCTGCCGCTGAATGGCGGCAATGGGAAGCAGAGTTCCGATCGAATGAATCGGCGACTGGTCAAGCCCGGGAAGCAGTTGAAGGGCACAATCCATAGTAGCGAGGCAGGCGGGGGGGAACGGGGTCCTGAACGGTGCTGGTGCTCGCCAGCCGGACCGGGCGAATGGAAAAGCCCTTCCATTATGACAATCCGGCGTCGCCAAATCGGTTGTTCTCTGCCAAATATTGCGGGTCACCATTTGTTTCATCCCCATCATGAATGCTCTTGCTTCTCGCCTGATCCAGCTGGCTGCTGTTCTTCTATTTTGCTCCACGGCCGTCACCTCCCTCGCCGCCGACCGGCTCAATGTCCTGTTCATCGCCGTGGACGACATGAATGCCGACCTGGCCTGCTACGGCAACCCAGTCGTCAAGTCGCCGAATCTCGACCGGCTGGCGCGCGAAGGCGTGCTGTTCGAGCGAGCCTACTGCCAATTTCCATTGTGCAGCCCGAGCCGGACGTCGCTCATGACCGGGCTGCGACCGGACACGACCCAGGTGTTCAACCTTCAAAAACACTTCCGTAAGGTGCTGCCGGACGCGGTGACCATTTCGCAGCTGTTCATCCAGAACGGCTGGTTCGGAGCGCGGGTCGGGAAGATCTACCACTACGGCAATCCCGGCCAGATCGGCACCAGCGGGTTGGACGACGAGCTGTCCTGGCAGCAGGTGATCAACCCCTATGGCCGCGACAAGGTCGAGGAGCACCTGATCGTCAACTACACTCCGAAGCGCGGGCTCGGCAGTTCGCTCAGCGTGCTCGCGGCCGAGGGCACCGACGAGGAACAGACCGACGGGATGGTCGCCACCGAGGCGATCAAGCTCATGGAGCAGCACAAGGACGAACCGTTCTTCATCGCGGCGGGTTTCTACCGGCCCCACTGTCCATACGTCGCGCCGAAGAAATACTTCGACCTGTATCCGCTGGAACTGATCCAGTTGCCGGAAATCACCGAAGCGGAGTTCAAGGACGTGCCGGACATCGCGCTCGCCTCGACGCGTCCGCGTCCGTGGTTCGGTGTGACGGAGATGGAGGCGCGGCTGAGCAAGCAGGCCTACTATGCGACCATCTCGTTCGTGGACGCGCAGATCGGCCGGCTGCTGGACGCCGTGGAGCGGCTTGCGTTGAAGGATCGGACGCTGGTCGTGTTCTGGAGCGACCACGGCTACCACCAAGGCGAACACGGGTTGTGGAAGAAGCAGAGCAACTTCGAGGAGTCCGCGCGCGCGCCCTTCATCATGGCCGGACCGGGCGTGAAGAGCCGCGGCATCTCCTGTCCAAGCCCGGTCGAGTTCGTGGACATCTATCCCACGGTCGCCGATCTGGCGGGTGTGAAGCCGCCCGCCGGCCTGCACGGCGTGAGCCTGCGGCCGCTCCTGGAGAATCCGCGCGCCGCGTGGGATCGTCCGGCCTACACGCAGGTGCAGCGCGGGAAGAAACCGGGCCACAGCGTCCGCACGAAGCGGTGGCGCTACATCGTATGGGACAACGGCCGCGACGGCGCCCAGCTTTACGATCACGACCGCGATCCCCGAGAGTTGAACAACCTGATCAACGATCCCGCACATGCGGAGGTCGTCGCGGAGATGAAGAAGCTGGTCCGGCGGAACTGGCCGGAGGATTCGTATTCGAATCAATCGGCGAGTGAGTAGCTTCGTCCGACTGTCACAGCCGATGTGACAGTGCCGATTAACGGATTGGTAGGGCAGCGCTGTCCGAGCGCGCCGCCGTGCGGAAGAGCAAGCTTCAAGATGCCCGGCAACTCCGCTTCGACAGCCTCCTCAACAGAGCATTCGATTGTCCTGGCTGGCAGTCGCCTCTTTTCGAGGCACACGCAACAAACTCACACGACGGCCGGCGGCGACGATTGAGTGAATGCCCGGATGGGCCCGCCATCGCTGGCGGCGATGCTCACTGGCGCATGCGGTCACAGGCAGGATGACTCTCCTACGAAACGGACAGGTGTCCGAGTGCCAGAAGGCCGTAGTAGGTATACTCGGCGTCGAGGTGATCGTCGGCCCAGTGTCCGTGAAAGCCGCCGCCCGCGTTCCATAGGGAATCCACGAAGTCGAGGCAGCGTTCCTTCACCTCCACCGGCAGCCGGCGGTCCATCGCGGCAAGGGCATGCAGAGTCGTCGCGGTGGAAAGAAGATCGGGCATCGGCGCGCCGGGCACGGCGAGAAAGCCGCCCTGGGGATGCGCCTGCGCCAGCAGCCAGTCGCCCACTGTTTGATTCACGGGAAACCCAAGGTGCCGGATGAGCGTGACCGCACCGGCGGTGGCGTTCGTGGCGCCGACTTTCGCACCGGGGACATTGCTCCACGCGCCGTCGGCGGACTCCAACCGCTTCAACGCCTGAATCAGCTTCAACACCTTCGGCGGAGTCACGCCCAGGTCCTCGTAGGCACCGAGCGCGACGAACGCGCCGTAGGCCGTGCCATGGCCGAGCTTGGGATCGCCCTCGTAGCCGCCGTCCGGTTTGCGAAACGACTCAATGCGTTCGAGCAGCGCGTTGCGGGTGTCGGCCGGAAGCCGCTCCTTGCCGATGGCCGCCCAACAACGGGCGAGCGCGGACAGATGCACGAAGTCGAGCTGGCTGCCGTCGCCGTGCTGCCGAAGAAACGCCTCCACGCGTTCGACGGGGACCGGTTCGTCCACCGACTGCAGACCGGCCAGCGCGAAGATGGTGTAGTAGAGGTCGGGCCGGCCGTCGCGATCACGGCCCGCGCCGTCTTCGGTCAACTGGCTGCGGAAGAAGGCGCGGACGAGATCGGTGGAATCACCGAGCAATCGCGGAGCGAGCCGGGCGACCTGGAGGAGCTGGAGACGGAGGCTCAAGCGGGCACGGCATCCGCCGGCGCCGATTCACGGGCCGCGGCGTTCTTCTGCTCCTGCTCCTTGCACCAGCCCTTGATCTCGACGTCGTTGAAAATCTTGCCGATCACGCGCCGCAGCAGGCCCTTGAGGTTGGCGTTTTCGAGGTCACGCAGACAACGGATCGCCTCTTCCTTGTAGGTGCCCAGCAGCACGTCCGCCCGGTGCGTGGCTTCGAGTTCACCGTAAAGCGCCTCGACCTGCTCCACGGTCACACCTTCCGGCCACTCGCGCCGCCAGATGGAGGCCAGCAGCTTCTTGTTGTCGTCCTTCGCCTTCTCATGCGCGACGGCAAGGAGCAGGCTCGGCCGCAGACCGGCGATGTCGTTGGTCTCGCCGCCGAGCCCGAGGTCGCTGATGTCGTCGCGGATCTGGTAGGCGATGCCGAGAGCCTCGCTGTAAGTACCGAGCACGTCGGAAACTTCCTCGTGCTGCTCGACCCCCGCGTAGAGCGCGCCCAGACGGAGCGCAACCTCGAAGGCCGGCGCGGTCTTCTGCCGGAAGATCTCGAGCACCTGGGTGGAACGCAGCGGCTCGGGCGAACGCGCCCAGCACAGCTCGGCGCCCTGGCCACGGCAGAGCTGGCGTTGTCCCTGCGAAGCGACCTTGAGCATCTGAACCCGCTGTTCGGCCGTGACGCCGCACGAAGCCAGCAGGCGATAGCCTTCACCGATCAGCAGGTCGCCGACGTTGAGCGCGACGGCGACGCCGTATTCCTCGTGCAACGTCTTTTCGCCGTAGCGCAGGGCGTCGTTGTCCTCGATGTCGTCATGGATCAACGAAGCCTTGTGGAAACATTCGACGGCGACGGCGACCTTGCGCAGATCGTCGGGCAACGGCCTGCCCTGATCTTCGCGCAGCGCCTGGAAGGCGGACACAGTGAGGAATGGCCGCCAGCGTTTGCCGGCGCGACCCAGCCATTCGCGAGCGATCTTTTCGGTCTCACCTTCGGACGAACCCATGATCAATTCCAGCGAGGCGGGCGTGAACCAGAAATCCACTTCGTCACGCAGGGCGCCGAGATCCATCCGACGTGTCTTGTCCTCGGCGGTGAGATGGATGTATTCCCACACCCAGTCGAGATCGACGGTCGTGTCGATGCAATCGTCCTGCAGCAGGGGCACGGCGACGCCGGGAATGGCGGCCGCCTCCATGTAGGGGAACGCGCGTTCCAAAACGCTCAGGCAGCTCACGCCCACGATCGCGTCGATTTTGCCGGTCTGGATGATCGACATGACGATCGCGCTGCCCTCGGCGACGAGCACCGCATAGCCCAGCTTCTCAGCCTCGGCGGTCAGATCCTGAATCGTGCACAGGCCGCACTGCTTGCACAGGAGCCCAAACTCGTCGAACGGCGCCGGGCACTTCGATTCCACGCGGAGGCATTTTGGCAGCAGCAACAGCCGGCGCTCGAAGGGCACCTGCGCGAGCGATTCACGCCACATCTCGTTGTTCAGCAGCACGCCGATGTAGTCGATGTAGACCGGATTGCAGTCGAGCTGCTTGACAAGGCGCTCGGCGTGTTCGCGCAGCTGGTCCACCGGCAACGGCGGCACGGGGTTGTGCTCGGCCACATAGTTGCGGATGACGTGCAGGAAGCGGTTCCGCTCGGCGGGCGTCTGGGGGACGTTGTGCTTTGGCTTGCGGAAGCGCTGCTGGATCGCGTGCCGCGGCACGGCCAGCGGGTTGAAACTGCCGGTCGGCTTCAGTTGGGCGGTGGACATTGTCATGATCAGATGGTCTGGGGGCTTACTTATTCACCGGTTCCGGCTCACGGACCGCGGTCCGCGCCACCGGGCTGCTTCTGCCGATCTGCGTTTGAAGTTCGCGGGCTTTGGCCGCCGCATCGTGTTTCACGTCACGATACGCGGTAAAATCGTAAAACCAATACTTCTTCGCGAGGCGATACATCCAGTGCTTCTCAGGCACCTCCTCGCCGGGCAACCACTGGCTGAAACGCGGGGTCATAGCCTCAAGTTCGGCCATCGCCGTGCCGCGGACTGTCGTGTCGCGGGCGCCGTGCTTGACGACGAGTTCCTTCACGAGATCGGGCCGCTCGAGCACCACACAGCCACGGGTGTGTTGCGCGCTCAGTTCGCGGAAGTCCTTGAGAAACGTGCTTTGGCGCATGGTCTCATAGACGCCCCGGGGGTCGTAAATGGTTTCAGTCGCAAACTGAATAATTGGACACGGCTCGATGTCGCCCTTGGGCCCGATGTGATGGGAGATGCCGGTGGACATCGGGCAGAGCGCCCGGCCGCCGTCGTCGTAGTAGGCGTCGATGATCGCGATCGGCATCTTCGCGCGCATCTCCACGACGAACTTGCGGACGCGCACGAGCTGGTCGGGCCGGAGCGCGAGGTCGAAATTGGGCTTCGGTCCGACGGGCCGGTAGGTGTGATACCAGACGTAGTGCACGCCGCGGTTGATCAGCTCCTGCAGCCACGACTCGGTCAGCAGCTCGTCGATGTTCGTCTGGCAGACGCTCGTCGCGACGCCGGTGAGCAGCTTTTCCTTCAGGCAATTGTCGAGGCCCCGTAGCGTCCGCGCGAAGACGTCCTTCTTGCCACGGCGTTCGTCGCTCACCACTTCGCGACCCTCGATCGAGATCAACGGTGTCGCGTTGCCGATCTCCCGCAGACGCTTTGCAGTCTTCTCGGTGATCAACTGACCGTTGGTGAAGACCTGGAAATAACTGTCGGGATGGGCCGCCAGCAGATCGAGCAGCTGCGGATGCAGGAACGGCTCGCCGCCGAGGATGCCAAAGAAGGCGTTGCCGTGACGTTTGGCGTCGGTGATCGTGCGGTTCAGCGCGTCGAGATCGATCGCGTCCTTCTCCTCGACATCCACCCAGCAACCCTGGCAGCGGAGATTGCAGGAGTTGAGGATCGAGAGGTAGAGAAAGGGCGGGAAGTATTCGCCGCGTTTGATCCGGCGCTTGAATTTTTCAACCGACAGCATGCCCTTGAGACCGAAGTTCCAGGCGAACTTCCAGATCAGCCGGGGATCGGCGGTGCGCAGGGCGCGAAATGCGAGGGCGGGGAGCATGGCTATCTTTGCGCCGCCAGTGCCGCATGCGCCTTGGCCTTCGCCTCCTCGGCGCGCCGCTGGATTTCCTCCGGTGAAGGCAGGTTCATCAGGACCTCGGCCGGAATGTCGCCCGCACTGGCGAGCTTGGTCAGGCACTTCTGCCGTTCCTGCAGAGCCTTCTTGTCGTCGCGTTCCTTCGAAAACCGTTCCTTCGCCTGATCGCTGCGGCGGCGCAGCATCGAATAGACATCGCCACCCAGCAACGCCGAGATGTCCACCTTCATCTTCTCGCGGTTCAGGTCGGCCTCGGTCACGACATCGCCGTTGATCGGGCCGGCCTTGTACTTCGGGAACATGATCGCCGCCTCGGGACAGACGCGCGAGCAGGCGGGGCAGTTGGTTTTGCAGTTGTCCTCGTTCTGCACCTGGATGTGGCCCTGCTGGTCCGCGCCGTAGACGCCGAACAGGCAGAAGCTGAGGCACTGCATGCAGTTCGTGCAGCGGTCGTAATCGATCACGGGGAACCACGGTTTCCATTCGCCGTGCCGTGCCGTGTTCGTCTCGGCGCGCGTGCTCTCAACCGCGCCGGCAATCCGCTCGCTGTCGAAACCTGACACGTTGGTGAACCGCAGCTGTTCCGATGCGGCGTCGGTCGTGAGCTGGCGGGCTCCGTTCTGGAATTGGCCCAGCACCACCGCTGCGACGCCGTCGTCGGGCGCGGTGCGGCCGGCGGAACCGACGCGCGTCAGTGCAAAGCCCTGCTCCAGCAGGCGCGAGATCGCGTCGAAACGCAGATCGCCGTCCAGCGGTTCGGCGCCGTCGCCTTCGTAGAGGACGACGCGGAGATGGGATTGGTCGCGGAGTGACATCGTTCAGCGTGCGGCCGGCGCGGGGACATCACTGGCCGTCACCTTGCCGGTTGGAATGTTGGGTTGGAGATCCTCGGCGAACAACCGCTCGCCGGCCTTGGCGGCATCGAGTTCGCGCAGGTTGAGCACCTCGGTCTGTTGCGGGTCGAGCGGAGCACCGGCCGAGGCGAACAACCATTTCACGGCGCGGGGAAAACACGCGGCGATCTTCAGATTGCCCCCCGACGCGAGCCGCTTGAGCGCCGGATCCTTCCGCGCGGACATCTCGCAGAGGTCGGCCACCGCCTCGAACGAACGGCCCGAATCACACAGCTTCCGCAGCACGGCCTGCTTGGCCGCGGGATCGAGCACCTGCGCGTAGGTGCAGTTGCAATACAGGATGCCGCCGGATTCGTGGGTCATGCTGCTGCCATTGTTAAGCCGGAATGCGGGTTGGCTCAACCCGCGTGTCGTTATTTTTAGGCGGGCGCCAGCATCCGATGGGTCGGTTGCGGCTTGCCGGGACGAAACTGCTCCAGGTGATCGAGCCTGGCCGAGAGTCCTGCAAAACTAGACTCCAGTCTGGCGGCCGA
>DNDP01000463.1:29586-29972 GCA_003484235.1 Verrucomicrobiales bacterium | reverse complement strand
CTGATCCACGACTACCTCTGCCTGGGCATCCGTGTTGGCCGCGATGATGGCGATCCCGTTCATCCCCGATTGCTGGAGGAAGGCGGCGATGTTGCCGCCCGCGCCGCCGACGCCGACCACAAGCTGCCGCAGGACCCGCGGCTTGACCGGACCGGTGGCGGTCGAAGGTGTTTCGTTCATGGGTTCGATGGGTTGATCATTCATGGTTCGCTGGTTCGTTGCGCTCAGGCGCGGCTGAACATGCTGAAGGGATTCCGGATCAGGGTGCCGAGCGACCAGCCGGGTGGCCGCACCCGTTGCTGGAGCGATCCAAACTTCACCAGCCCGATCGCCGTCACGAACTCGGGCGGCTGCAGCTGGGAGGGAAGCCCGCTCACCGCGCAGGA
>DNDP01000463.1:29100-29417 GCA_003484235.1 Verrucomicrobiales bacterium | reverse complement strand
AGCCCGCTCACCGCGCAGGAACGGCCGATGGTCACCGGAAGCTGGAAGACGCGTTCGCCCAGTTCGCGGATGCCCGTGATGTTGGCGCCGCCGCCCGCGACGAACACGCCGGCCCGGAGGTAGTTGAGCAGCCCGAGGTGCTCCAGGTCTTCGGCGATCAGGTCGAAGATCTCCTCGATGCGCATGGACATGATCCGGAGAAGATTCACCCGGCTCACGGTCTTCACCGGCAGACCATGATCGCTGGTCAGCTGGATGGTCTCCGCTTCATCGATCTCGCCGACGACCGCGGCTCCGTGGGATTTCTTCAGGGATTC
>DNDP01000463.1:28729-28862 GCA_003484235.1 Verrucomicrobiales bacterium | reverse complement strand
GCCCGGCTCTGCGAGACCTTCAACCCGTAGGCCAGGTCGTTGGTGATGTGGTCCCCACCGACCGCCAGGACTCCGGCGTGCTTGATGACGCCGTCGGCATACACCGTGTACTCGGTGGTGCCGGCGCCGATGT
>DNDP01000463.1:24585-28546 GCA_003484235.1 Verrucomicrobiales bacterium | reverse complement strand
TGGTGCCGGCGCCGATGTCGATCACCAGCGCGCCAAGCTCCTTCTGCTCGCTGGTCAACAGGGACAACGCCGAGCCAAGTCCGTTGAAGACGATGGATTCGACCTCAAGCTGCAGACCCTTCACCACGCGGATGGGATTCTGCAGCCGGTTGAAGTTCCCGTGAATGACGTGCAGGTCCACCTCCAGACGCGCCCCGACCATGTGTATGGGATTCGCGATTCCATCCTGGCCGTCGAGGACGAAGTGCTGGCGGATCGAGTGGATGACGGTGTTCTCGGCCGGCAGGTTGATCGCCTTGGCGTTCTTGACCACGCTCTCGACGTCCTCGGTCGTGACCTCGCGATCCTCCGCCACCACCGGATGGAAGCCGCGGTTGATGAAGCCGCGGATGTGCCCGCCGGTGACCCCCAGGTACACGCTGCGGATCTCGACGTCCGCGGTCTGCTCCGCCTCGGCGATCGCGTGGCGGATGTCCTCCTCCGCCTGCTGCGGGTCGGTGATCTCGCCCTTGCGGACGCCGCGCGAGCGGGCCTGTCCGATGCCGATGACGTTCAGCGCGCCCTCGGCGGAAACTTCGCCGACAATGGCGCAGATCTTGGAGGTGCCAATCTCAAGACCGACGATGGTGTGGGAGGAGCGAAACATGGTGGGTTCAGTTGGTGGGTGCGGGATTTGCGGTGCCGGACGCGGGCACCACCGCGAGCGTGACCGGCACGTGGTTGGTGGTGGCCAAGTTGATGAAGGTGTAAGGCTCCTGGCGACGGACCTGTTCGGAATGGATTGCCTGCCATCGTGCGAGCTGGCGGGCAAAACCGCCGGGCGTGGAGCTGAGCACCTCCACCACCGGACCCTGGACGGTGGAGACCCGCAGGGTCTCCCGCGGCGTGACGTCGACGCCTGCCAGCTGCAGCTGCGTGCGGATGGATGCGTGCTGAAACTCCCGCAGAAAGCGGATGGCCGCCTGGATCTGCGGATCCGTCAGGTCCCGGCCGGCGGCAATCTCCCGGACCGGCACGCCGGCAAGCAACGGCAGGCGAAGCCACGCCAAAGATGTTTCCGGACGCACCACCGTGCTGTCGAGGGGCATCACCCTTCCCGTCAGATCCACGCCGAACTCGCGCGCCGTCGAACGGCCGTCCGGTCCGCTGAAGCGCACCCGCATGCGCGCGACCGGCACGCGTTCGTTCACCTGCAGCTTCAAGGTGTCGGGCAGCACCCGCTCCAGGGAGGCGAGCCGGATCATTCCCTGCATCTCGAGCTGGCGCTTGATGGCGTGGAGGTCGATCTCGAAGAGGTTCGCCCCCAGCTTCACTCCGGCCCAGCGGCGGATGTGCTCCTCCTTTATCACTCCGTCGGTGCGCACCTCGAAGTGCCGGACCTGCAGGTGCTCGTTCTGGTAGACGAACCGCTGCACCGCCCACCAGCCACCCCGCCACAGTCCATAAACGGTTCCAACCAGGAACAGGGTCGCGACGACGGCCGAAACGGCAAGCTGCACGCGACGGCGCTGGACCTGGTTCGAGGCGAGCTTGACGTCAAGCACGTGGCGGCGTTCGCGGCGGCGGTTCTTTTTTCGGGCCATGATCGGTTTCAGGAAGTCGCGCAGCCGGAGCGGTCGAGCGCAAGCTCCAGCATGCGTTGGCAAAGCTGTTCGTAGGAAAACCCGGCGGCGGCGGCGGCCTTGGGCAGAAGGCTGGTCTCCGTGAGGCCGGGCAGCGTGTTCACCTCGAGCACCACCGGATCGCCCGCGGCCGTCACCATGACGTCCACGCGGCCGAAATCGCGCCCGCCCACCGCGAGAAAGGCGCCCATGCCCGCCCTCTGAATGCGCCGGGTGACCTGCTCATCAAAGGGTGCCGGGCAGAAATATTCCGTCCGGCCGGCGGTGTACTTGTTTGCATAGTCGTAGGCGCCCGCGATGGGTCGCACCTCGACGACGGGCAGCGGTTCACCCGCAAGGACGCCCACGGTGGTCTCGCGGCCGACGATCCGTTCCTCGACCAGCACCTCGTCGCCATGCTCGAGCGCGGCGCCGAGCCTTGCCGGCCATTCCGCCAGTTCGTTCACGAATCCAAGACCGACGCTGGATCCCTGGCGCACCGGTTTCACGACTACCGGCGGCTGCCAGTCAGCGGGGAAAGGCATGGCCGGATCGCGGGCGACAAAATAGCGGGCGGTGGGAATGCCGCGCTCCACGCATCGTTGCTTCGTCAGGATCTTGTCGAAGGCAACCCGGCTCGCCTCCGCGCCGCAGCCGGTGTAGGGCACGCCCAGGGCGTCCAGTTCCGCCTGGACCGTTCCATCCTCACCATAGCTGCCATGCAAGGCGAGAAACACGACCTCCGTCCCGGAAGGCAGTTCAAGCCTGCCGGCCACGGGGTCAATGCGCGTGACGTGGTGCCCCAGAGACTCCAACGCGGCGGCGGCGGCCTCGCCGGAGCGGAGCGACACCTCGCGTTCGGCGGAGGGACCGCCCAGCAATACTGCCACGTTTAGTTCCCGGATCATCTCGCTCACTCAATCCTCGCCGGTCTCCACCCGCAGACCGTGCAGCCGATCATCATCGCGTCCGCCCCGGATGAGGACGCCGCCGAGCAGCAGCAGGGCCGCCGGCACCACGACGTATTTCACCGTCCGGACGACGCCATCGCTCAACTCCATGACGGCCTGGTTTTCACCGCTGCCGACGGTTTCCCCGTGGCGCGCGCTGGCCACGGCGGCCGAGCTGAAACGCACCAGGTTCACGGTGATCAGCACCAGGCTGCCCACCAGCAGGATCATTCCCAATATTCTCAACATGTTTCTCGGCGGGCGGCGGCCCTTCAGCCTTCGCCCAGGATCTCAACTTCAGTTTCCAGTTCAATTCCCCGGGTCGCACGCACGCGCTCCCGGATGAGTTCGATCAGCGTCAGGACGTCCCGCGCGGTGGCGGTGCCGTCATTGACGATGAAATTTCCATGCACGTCCGAGACGGAGGCTCCCCCGACCCGCGTGCCCTTGAGGCCCAGCTCGTCGATGAGCCGGCCGGCGCCAATCGTCTTGGGGTTCTTGAAAATGCACCCCGCGCTGGGCTGGCGGGGCTGTGATTCCCACCGCTTGCGGCTGTAGGCATCCATCCTTTCCCGGACAGCCTCGCCGCTGGCAGCGGTCCCGCGCAGCACGGCCCCGAGCGCGATGTGGTTTCGAAACAGCGGGCAGCCGCGATACTCCACGTGCACTTCGCTCGCGGCGCGTTCGCAGATGTTCCCGTGAAAGTCCATGAAACGGATGGTCTCGATGGCGTCGAAGAGCCACGAGCCCATCGCCCCGGCGTTCATCCGCATCGAGCCGCCGAGACTGCCTGGAATGCCTTCGACGAACTCAAGACCGGTCAGGCCCTGCTTGCGGGCCTCGACCGCAATCGACTTCAGCCGCACACCGGCGCCGCAGTGGATCCGATCCCCTTCGAACCGCATCTGGCTGAAAGAGGGGTTGGCCAGGGAGATGACGCAGCCGCGGATGCCGCCGTCACGGATCAGCAGGTTGCTGCCCCGCCCGAGCAGCACGAACGGGATCTGATGGGAGTTGCAGAACTTCAACACGGCCGCGAGATCGGCCTCGGACGCGGGCTCGACGAACAGGTCTGCCGCGCCCCCCACCCGCATGGTCGTGCGTTTTGCCAGCGGCGCATCCGCCTGCAGCATTGAATCGGGCGAGAGCAGCGCCCGCAGCTGGCGGAAGATCTCGGCGTTCCTTCCGGGCGCCTCCTCGCGCAGCTGGGCCGCGAGGGCGTGCGCCACCTGCGTGATGTCACCTGCACCGAGAAAAAGCACCAGGTCACCGGGCTGCATCGCTGCGCGCACGTAGCCGCTCAGGTGCAGAAGATTCGGCACCAGTTCCACCCGCTGGCCGCGCGTGCGGATCGCATCGGCCAGGACATCGCTCGAAATGCCCGGAATCGCCGGTTCGCTGGCGGCATAG
>DNDP01000463.1:7532-24378 GCA_003484235.1 Verrucomicrobiales bacterium | reverse complement strand
GGTTCGCGGGCGGCATAGACCCCCGGGAGCCACAGGTGATCGGCCTCGGTGAAGCTGGCGGCGAACTCTGGCAGCAGGTGCTTGGTCCGTGAGAAGCGGTGCGGCTGGAAGGCGACCAGCAACCGCCCGGGATTCAAACGGCGCAGCGACGCGAGCACCGCCCGGATCTCCTGCGGATGATGGCCGTAGTCGTCAAACACGCGGAAGCGCGAGTCGCGAAACAGTTCCTGCTGGCGGCGGGCCGCGCCGCGAAACTCTTCGACCGCGCGCGCGATCTGGTCCGGCGCATGGCCGAGCTGATGCAGCAGCGCGATCGCCGCCGTGGCGTTGCTCACGTTCTTCTCGCCGAAAAGGCGCACTGCAAAACCGCCGAGCTTCGTCCCTCGGTGCCAGACTTCGAACCGGGTGGGGGCATCGGGCAGCGCGGTCTGGATCTTGCAACGGTAGTCGGCGGACAGCGAGAATCCATAGCTGCACGTGCCGGCACGTCCGGCAAACAGCTTCACCAGGTTCGCGTCGTCTGCGCACCAGACAACCCGGCCGGTGGCCTGACCGGCGAACTTCAGAAAGTCGGCGAGGACCGCTTCCAGGTCGGGGTAGTGATCGAGATGCTCCGCATCGACGTTCAGCAGGATCGCGTGGTGGGGAGCAAACTGGCAGAGCGTGCCGTCGCTTTCATCCGTCTCGAGCACGAAGAGCCGGTCGGCGCACTCACCAAACGCCGTCCGGCCGCACCAGGCGGCGTGCGGTCTCAGCTGCGGCACGCTGGCGCCGACGGCATGGGCCGCTTCCGCGCCCAGGTTGCGCAGCGCAAAGGCGAGCAGCGCGGAGGTCGTGGTCTTGCCGTGCATGCCCGCGACGCAGACGGGCCGGCAGAAGCGCGTGAGTGCTGCAAGCGTCATGGCGCGGCGGGCCAGAGGCAGGCCCCGGGCAATAGCCCGCTGCAGTTCGGGATTGTCCCGGGGCACCGCGGGGGTGAAGACCACGAGTGCCGGTTGCAGACCATCCAGGTTCTCCTCCCGGTGCCCGATTTCGATTTGGGCTCCCCGATGCCGCAGTTCCTGGATTTCGGAGTTTGCGATCTTGTCCGAACCCGCCACCTGGAAACCGAGATCGAGGAAGATGTGGGCCAGCCCGCTCATGCCGCAGCCGCCGATCCCGACCAGGTACACGAGTCCGCCGCGGGCCATTCCGGCCAGGTGTTCGTGCACCTGCATGGTGGTGAGCGTGTTCATCAGGCTGGCATTCGGCGCCGTTCCATGACGGGCAGTCTGTTCGCCGGGGCGGAATCCGTGCGGCGAAAGCCCAGTTCGATGCGGGCCACCTCCAGCATCGCGTCAACGATCCGGCCCGCCGCAGCCGGCGACTGCAGCAGGCGCAGCCGTTCCCGCATCGACTGCAGCTGTTGCGGCGCGTTGAGCAGGGCGGCCAGCAGCGCCTCGAAGCCGGCGGCGCTGATCGCGTTCTGGGCCACGAGCGCAGCGGCCTCCTGACGAATGAACACCTCGGCATTGAGCTGCTGGTGGTTGTCGGCGGCGGACGGAAAGGGAATCAGCACCGACGGTGTGCGCATCGCGGCGAGTTCGGCCAGCGTTGAGCCGCCGGCGCGGCTGACCGCGAGCGTGGCGGCACCGAGCGCGAGGTGCATGCGGGAGCAGAAGACCTGCACGAGCGCCGGCACTCCGAGTTGCGTGTAGGCGCCCTGCACCACCGCAAGGTCGCCCGTGCCGGTAAGGTGGATGAACTGCAACCGGGGAAATTTGCCGACCAGTCCCGGAAGCGCGCCGGTCAGCAGGCGGTTGATGCCGGAGGCACCCTGGCTTCCGCCCATGATCAGCAGGACGGGATCATCGGGACGCAGGCCCAGTTCCGACCTCGCCGCCGCCGGGGACATTTCACGAAACTCCGGTCGGACCGGCGTGCCCGTCACCCGCACCCGGCCGCGGATGCGGTTCTGCGCGGCGTCGAAGCCGAGAAAGATTTCGCCCGCAAAGCGTGCCAGCAGCCGGTTTGCCCGGCCGGGGATCACATTCGAGTCATGGAGGAAACAGACCGCGCCGGCGCGACGTCCGGCCATGATCGGTGCCGCGCTCGTGAAGCCTCCCATCGCCAGAACCAGCTGCGCCGGATGCTTCCTGAGATGTTCCGCGGCGATGCGCCGGGATCGCCACAACCCGGCGAGGAATCCAACCAGCCTGCCGCGGGTGAGACCGACCGAGGGCAGCGGGATGATCTCCATGCCCCCGACATCCCGGACCGCCTGCCGGTCCACTTCCTTTTCGGAGATGAACAGTGTGACTCGTCCGCCGCGTTCGAGCACTTCGCGGCCAACGGCGATTCCCGGGAAGAGATGCCCGCCGGTTCCGCCGCAGGCGATCGCCACGTGGGGGATGTTCGTGGGCGCAGTCATCACGCGGACTCCGCCACCGGCACCTCGATGTGCCGGTCAAAGGGGTTTTTGGATTGCCTCCGCACCAGGCCCTGCCGCGCGATGCTGAACAGCAGCCCGATGCCGGCCAGCGTGACGATCAGGTTTGTGCCCCCGTGGCTGATGAAGGGCAGCGGGAAGCCGGTGTTGGGCAAAATGCCGGTCACGACGCCCATGTGGACAAAGGCCTGCAGGCAGATGGAGAGCGTGATGCCAGTGGCAAGGAGCATTCCAAATACATCCCGTGAATGCCACGCGATGTAGATGCCGCTGAGCAGCAGCAGCAGGTAGAGGGTGACCGTGCCCAAGGTTGCCACCAGGCCGCCCTCGGCGCCGACCACGGAGAAGATGAAGTCGGAAAAGTGCAGCGGCACGTTGTGGCTGCCCTTCTTGAACGGACTGTCCGCCAGTCCCAGCCCCCCGGGACCGCCCACCGTCATCGCCGTGGCGGCACGCGAATTCTGCACGGCGATCGTTTCCTGAAACTGCGAAGGTTCGAGGAAGGCACGGATCCGGTTCATGCGCATCTCGCTCTGCGCCACATAGGCGACCAGGCCGGCCAAGAGGAGTGCCGCCACCGGCATCACGTGCAGCCAACGCACGCCGGAAACGAAGATGAGCGTGCCGGCCAGGCACCCCAGTGCGGCCGTGGTGCTGAGATCCCGTCCCAGCAGCACCAGCGCCAGCACCGGCCCGGCGATCAGACAGGTGCCGACGATCCCGTGCCGGAACGTGTTCATCCTGCGCTGATGGCGGTCTGCATACGCGGCCAGCGCCAGGATCATGGCAAGGCGTGCGAGTTCGGAAGGCTGCAGCTGAACACCGGCAATGAAGATCCACCGGTTGGCGCCGTTGATGGTCCGGCCGATGCCGGGGACGAAAACCAGCGCAAGCAGAAGCAACGCGCTGCCGAGGATCACCCAGACCATCCAGGTCTTCCAGCGGCGATAGTCGATCAGCGCAAGGGATACGCAGACGACCAGACCGAGCAGCAGGTAAAGCATCTGCCGCATGAACTTCTCGCCACCGGTCACCATGACCGCGCTGTACAGGGTGACGCTGCCCAGCACGAGCAGGGCCGCCACACAAAGGGCGAGTATCGTCGTCGCAGTCCGCATCTTGTCACCGTCCCCCGAACGCGACCGGCCAAGGACGCGTTCGGGGGCCTGTTAACCCAAACCAAACCGACTACTGTCCACCGCCAGACTCGGAGGCAACCGGAATGACAAGTTCCTGACCCACGCGGATCAGGCTGCCCCGGATGCCGTTCGCCTGCTGGAGCGCCTTGATCGTCACACCGTACTGGCGGGCGATCTTGGAGAGGCTGTCACCGGACTTCACCTTGTACCGCACCTCGGCGGAGGCGGCGGTGGAAGGGGAGTCATTCGGAACCGCCGGTGTCGAGGGCTTCACGTTGGCCGGCAGATTCAGCACCTGTCCGACCTTCAACCGGCGCGAGTCCACGCCCGGATTCGCCTCGGTGATGGCCTTCGCGGTCACGCCGTGCTTGCGGGCGATGACCCAAAAGTTGTCGTTCGGCAGCACCGTGTACTTGGTCAGCACGGGCTCCGGTTCCGGCTGGATCAAATCGGACGTCGGCGGCTGATACAGGCTGGTGTCCACGGTGCCCGTGATGCCCGGAGCGGGCGCATAAGTGGTGCTTCCAAAAAGGTTGCTCGATGCCGAATCGGCCGGCATCGGGGGCAGCCCGTCAAACAGGTTGGTGTTCGCCTGGGGTATGACCAGATCCTCGTTGAGCGGCGTGGTGAGGTCGCCGAACGGACTGCCGCCGGTGGCGTTCGTCATCGGCTCGTACGAGGCGTAGGTGTTTGTGTCACCGAGGTCGGCTTCCTTCGGTTCTTCCCGGCGGCAGCCGAGAAAGAGGAGTCCGCCGAGGACCACGCCGTGGACGGCGAGGATGGCGCTGACCACGATTTTCGTGGCCGAGCGCTTTTGAAGTTGCTGCGCCTCCAGGGAACCCTGGGGGATCAATGGATTGGGTGTGTTCATTTTGTCGGTGGGTGCGGTTAATTATTCTGCTGTTGGCCGGATTTTGCCTGCGACGACGCAGGGCGGTTTGCGGCGGGCGATTGTGAAAGCTCGAGCACGGTCTGGCGGAAAACGTCGCCCCGATGCTGGTAATTTCGGAACATGTCGAAGCTGGAACAGGCGGGCGACAGCAGAACGACGTCTCCCGACCGGGCCGCTTCGGCGGCATGCCGGACCGCTTCAGGAAGCGAATCCACCAGTTGGCACGGCGTAAACAAGCTCCACGCCGCCCGAATCTTCCCACGGGTTTCCCCCAAAAGAAAGGCGCCTTTTACCCGCTGGGAAAGCAGCGGACCGATGTCGTGGTACTCGAATCCCTTGTCCTTGCCGCCCGCAATGAGCCAGATGTTCGGTTCGCCGGCCGGCGCGGCCGCAACCGATCGGATCGCCTGGGCGGTGGCGTCGAGATTCGTCGCCTTGGAGTCGTTGATGAACCGCACGCCTCCGATTTCGGCCACCGGCTCGCAGCGATGCGGCGCCGGCGAGTATTTTTTCAGTGCGGCAATCACCGGCTGCAGTGGCAGACGCAACACACGGCTCACCGCCAGCGCCGCCATGAGATTCTCCGCATTGTGAGGCCCGGCGACCCGGCACTGGTCCATGCTCAGCAGGGGGCCCGTCCAGTCGGGCATCTGGCTTACGATCAAACCGCGGTCCAGGAAGAGGTCGGCCCGGCGGTTGTTGGCACTGTAGGTGATCGTCTTGGAAGGAATCGTCAGCCCCAGGCTGCGCATCTGCGCGAGCGCCTCGCTCTGGACGATCGCCCAGTCGAACAGCTGCTGGTTCATGAACAGCCGCGCCTTGGCCCGGATGTATTCGGCCATGGAGGCGTAGCGGTCAAAGTGGTCGGGCGTGAGATTGGTCAGCACCGCCACCGTCGGACGGAAATACTCGATCGTCTCCAGCTGGAACGAACTCACCTCCAGCGTCAGGAAATCCAGGTCGCGGGTCTGCTCCACGACGTCGCACGCGGGCAGGCCGATGTTGCCGGCCGCCACCGTCTGCCGGCCGCTCTGGGTCAGAACGCTTTCGACCATCTCCGTGGTGGTCGTCTTGCCGTTCGTGCCGGTGATCGCCACGTGCAGGCAGGCCGACAACCGGTACGCGAGCTCCAATTCGCCGATCAGCGGAACGCCGCGCGCCTTCAGGCTGGCGACCAGCGGAAGCGCCGGCGGCACCCCGGGACTGATGACCGCCAGGTCAAACTCAGTTTCCGGGTGCTCCAGGTTGCCAAGGCGGATGGTGGCGCCATCCCTGACCAGGGCGCCGGTCTCCTTTCGGAGCGTCTCCGTGTCGGCGGCGTCGACACCGCACACCCGCGCGCCGCGCCGCAGCAGCAGCGCCGCGGCGGAGCGCCCGCTCACGCCGAGCCCGATCACCAGAACAGTTTTTCCACTCAGTTCGTACATGCGTTCCGATCAGCGAATCTTCAGGGTGCTAAGGGCCAGCAGTCCAAACAGGATGCCCAGGATGTAAAACCGGGTGACCACCTGGGATTCGTACCAGCCGAGCTTCTCGTAGTGATGGTGCAGCGGCGCCATCAGGAACACGCGACGGCCCTGGCCAAAGCGGCGGCGGGTGTACTTGAAATAGAATCGCTGGATCAAGACCGAAGCGGCCTCCATCACGAAGACGCCGCCCGCGATCACCAGCACGAGGGGCTGATGGATCAGCACCGCCATGATGCCCAGCGCGCCGCCGAGCGCCAGTGAACCCGTGTCACCCATGAACATCTGTGCCGGATGGCAGTTGAACCAGAGGAAGCCCAGCCCGGCGCCGAGCATCGCCGCGCAGAAGACCGTCAGTTCTCCCGCGCCCGGCGCGTGCGGAATGAAGAGATAGTCGGCGAACACCTTGTTTCCGGCGACGTAGGTGAGCACCGCGAAGACGAGCCCCACGATCACCGTCAGGCCGACGGCCAGTCCGTCGAGGCCGTCGGTGAGGTTGACCGCGTTCGAGCTGCCCACGATGGCAAACACGGTGATGGGAATGCCCAGCCAGGCGGCGCCGGTGAGGACCGGATACTTGTAGAACGGCACCATGATGTCCGACACGAGGTGGCGCGTGGCCGGCAGCTGCCACAGGTAGATGCCGATGAACAGTGCGAGGCCGAACTGCACCACCAGCTTGACGTACTCGGCCGCGCCCGCGCTGGTCTGCTTGGTGATCTTGGCATAGTCGTCGTAGAAGCCGAGCCCTGCCAGAACGAGGACGCTCAGCAGGGTCAGCTGGACAAGCGTGTTCCACTGCGCCCAAAGGAGCGCGGTGAGGTCCATGATCAGGACCAGCATGATGCCGCCCATGGTCGGCGTGCCCTTCTTGCTGAGCACCCTGGCCTTGAGGTCGCCGCCCTCCTCCGCCTTGTCGCTGTAGTCCTGACCGAACTTCAGATTCTTCAGCCACCGGATCATGCCGGGACCCCACCAGAGGCTGAGCAGCAGCGCGGTGACGGCCGCTCCCGCCGCCCGAACGGTGACGTAGCGGAACATGTTCACGGCCGACGCCAGCCATTCCCACTCGGTGCCGGTGGCCAGTTCAGTGATGTAGAGGTGGAGATAGTAAAACATTTCTCAGCCCTCCACCCCTTTCCGTCCGGAGAGCAACGGAATCAGCTGTTCAAGCCGCGCGGCCCTGGAGGCCTTCAAAAGCAGGGCATCGCCCTCGCGCAGCAGTTCTCCCAGCTCGGCCGCAAGCACCTCATGAGAGGTGAAGGCCCGGGCGGTTGACATGCCATCGGCCTTGGCGGCATCCGTTGTGACGTCCGCGTGCCGCCCGACGGCAAAGAGCGCATGCAAACCCAGTTGTGCCGCGAGCCGGCCCATCTCCGCATGGGCGGTCGCGGTCTGGTCGCCCAGCTCGGCCATGTCGCCCAGAACGGCGATGCGGCGACCCAGGACCGGCAGTTCGGCAAGGGTTTCGAAAGCCATGCGCGTGCTGTCGGCGTTGGCATTGTAGGCGTCGTTGATCAGCTGCACGCCGTTGATCGCCGAGAGCTCCATCCGCATCTTCGCCGGCCGGCACTCCGCCAGGCCGGCGGCAATCTGCTCCCGGTTCAAGCCCAGCGAGGCGGCGACTGCGGCCGTCAGCAAGGCGTTAACCACCTGGGCCCGGCCGAGCAGGTTCAGTTCGTACGTTCCCGAGAACTCGGAGGTAGGCGCAGCGATCTCAAATCTGTAGCCGCCGCCGGCGAATCGAACGTTCTGCGCACGCCAATGGTTTCCGTCACCCAAACCGGCGGTCACCGGAGTCGCCGTCGTGCGCCGCACGATCGCTTCCGCGCCGGCACAGTCTCCATTGATGAAAAGCGTTCCCGAAGCCGGCAGCAACTCCGCCAGCTTGCCCTCCTCGGCGATCACGCCTTCGAGGTTTCGGAAGAATTCGAGGTGCTCGCGACCGATGCTGGTGATCACGCCAATTTGTGGATCCGCCAGACGGATCAGCGGCTCGAGTTCGCCGGGATGGTTGGTGCCGAGTTCGAGCACTGCGGCCCGATGACGGGCTTCCAGCCGCAGCAGCGTCAACGGCACGCCAATGTCGTTGTTGAAGCTGGCTTCGCTCCAGAGAACGGAGAACTTTTGCCGCAGAACCGAGGCAAGCAGCTCCTTGGTGCTGGTCTTGCCGTTCGACCCGGCCACGGCGATCACCGGCAGCCGAAACTCCTGGCGATAGCGCGCGCCCAAACGCCCGAGCGCCGAACGGGTGTCCGCCACCCGGATGATGCCCCGTCCGCCACCGGCGGCGGCCAATGATCCGTCAAGGTGCACGACAACCCCGGCGACATCGCGACGCAGGACGTCCGGCACGTAGTCGTGGCCGTCGAACCGCTCTCCGCGGATGGCGAAGAAGAGATCGCCCGGCTGCACCTGGCGCGAGTCGATGCACACACGGCGAACGGGAGTGTCCGGCGCACCCGCCCGGAGTTCACCGCCGCATGCGTCGGCCAGATAGTTGAGGGTTCTCGGCTCCATCAGCTTCATACAAGCAGGCAGTCCAGCCGCCGGCCACCGCCCTGGCGTCGTCGCACGCTCAACGCGTCGAGCGCCTCACGTGCGATGATCCGGTCATCGAACGGCACAACCGTGTCTTCAAATTCCTGGTAGGTCTCGTGTCCCTTGCCGGCAATGAGCACGGTGTCACCGGCCCCCGCCCGCTCGATGATGGCGTCGATCGCCCGCTGGCGGTCCAGTTCAACCTGGTAGCCATCCTCACGGATCGCGCGGTATCCCTGCTCGATCTCGGCGGCGATCGCTGCGGGCGGTTCACGACGTGGATTGTCGCTGGTGATGATCGTCTCGTCGGCCAGACGTGCAGCCACGGCGCCCATCTTGGCCCGTTTCCCGGTGTCGCGGCTTCCGCCACAGCCAAAGACGAGCAGCAGCCGGCCGGGAGTCACTTCGCGCAGCGTCTCAAGCACCTGCGCGAGGGCATCGTCCGTGTGCGCGTAGTCCACGAACACGCTGAACTCCTCGTCACGCGTAATCCGCTCCAACCGGCCGGGAACGGGCGACAGTTCCCGCAGCGCGCGACGGAGAGTGGGAACCTCCACGTTCAACATCAGGCCGGCGCCCAAGGCGGCCAGTGCGTTGTAGATGTTGTACCGACCGATCAGGGGCAGCTGGCAGGACACGGATTGGCCGGCAATCGCCACCTGGAAGCTGGTTTGATTGCGGTCCAGCCGGAGATTCGTCGCCCGCAGTTGGGCCGCTTCACCCAGGCCATAGGTGAGCTTTACCGCCACTTCGGTCTGCAGACGCAGCCGTTCGCCGTAGGCATCGTCGATGTTGATCACGGCCGCGCCGCGTTTGACGCCGTGCTGCAATGCGGTGAACAGCTTCATTTTCGCGGCGAAGTAGCCGTCCATCGTTCCGTGGTAGTCGAGATGGTCCTGCGTGAGGTTGGTGAAGATGGCGACATCGAACTCGACACCCAGCGTGCGCTTCTGGTCGAGCGCATGGGAGCTCACCTCCATGACGCAGGCCTGGCAGCCCGCACGGACCATCTGGGAAAGCATCTGCTGGATTTCCAGCGCCTCGGGCGTGGTGCGGGCGGCCGGAATCACGCGATCGCCAATCTCGTAGCGGATCGTCCCGAGGAGGCCCGTCGGAATGCCGGCCGCATCCATCAGCGCCTTCACCATGAACGCCACGGTGGTCTTGCCATTGGTGCCCGTCACACCGATGACCTTCAACTTCGCGCTGGGATTGCCATGAAAGGCGGTGGCCGCGCGGGCCAGGGCCTCGCGGGCATCGGACACCACGATCTTGGTGGCACGTGCCGAAGAGAATCCATTGCGCTCGCAGATGACCGCCACCGCACCGCGGTCAATGGCGTCGTTGATGAACTGATGCCCATCGGTCCGCTGTCCGCGCAGGGCGACGAAGACCGTGCCGGCGGTCACCCGCCGCGAGTCATACGCCAGGCCCGTCACCTCGCGGTCGAGCGCGCCTTCCACTTCCTGAGTGGGAAACGATTGGATGAGCTGGCGGAGTTGCATGGGTGGTTTGGGTGGATGTTTCAACGCGAGCTGATGCGCAGTCCGGAAACGGATTCGACGGCGGATGAATGCTCCTGCGGGTTGCCCGCCGGCACGGTCGCGGCGCGACCGCCAGAAATGACCGTTGGATCCACGGGATCACCTTCACCGACGATGTCGGGCTGGATGTTGAGATGATGGGCGATTTCCTCGGCCATCGCCTTGAAGATCGGACCCGCCACCTTGCCGCCGTAGTGGCCGGCCTTCGTCTTGTCCGGCTCATCCACCGTCACCGCGATGCAGACGCGGGGCTCGCTGGCCGGAAAGAATCCGTAGAAGGACGAGTAATAGTGCCGCTGGTCGTACTGTCCGTTGACGAACTTGTGTGCCGTGCCCGTCTTGCCGGCGACCGTGAAATGTTCCAGCGCCGCACCGCTTGCGGTACCGCCATCCGCAGTCACGCCCATCAAGGCCTCGGTCATGAGCCGCGCGGTCGCCGGGGACACGACCCGTCGCACTGCCGTGGGCGGATACCCGGCGAGGATCGTTCCGTCGCGGCCTTCAAACCGGGAGATCAAACGCGGCTGCATCAGGACACCGCCGTTGGCGATGGCCGCGTAGGCCGCCGCAAGCTGAATCTGTGTCACCCGCAGACCGTAACCGATCGGCAGCCGGGTGAATTCGACCGGGTAGAGCCGTTCCCGCGGCCGCAGCGAACCGTCCTGCTCCGGCAGCCCGACCCCCGTGGGCAATCCCATCCCGAATGCACGCATGTAGTTGTAAAACTCGTCGTGCCCCATCATGCGCGTGATCTTGGCCGTGCCGATGTTCGACGATTTGGCCACAACCGTGCGCACAGGAATGATGCCGTAGCCGCCATGGAGATCGGTCAGCGGGCGGCTCCCCCGCACCGACATCACTCCGTTCTCGCAGTCAATCGGTGTGTCGAGATCGATGACGCCGTTCTGAAGGGCGCCTGCAACGGCGATCAGCTTGAAAACCGAGCCCGGCTCGTACTCGTCCACGAGCGAACGGCTCCGGGCGCGGCCCGGTTCGTATGTGGAGCGGTCAGAGGGATCGAACCCCGGCGCCGTGGCCATGCCGAGCACCTCAAACGTATTCACATCCAGCACCACCGCGAACACCGAGGCCGCGCCCAGGTTGGTGTGGGCAAGGTTCAGTTCGCGCTCGACGACGTTCTGAATGCGGCGGTCGATCGTCAGCACCAGGTTGGCACCGTCCTGTGGCGGGAGATGGGTGATGACTTCCTCGGTGAACTCGCCACGCGCCACCCGTCGCACGCCCGGCACGCCGGCCAGCTGCTTTTGAAAAGTGGCTTCCAGGCCCGCCACTCCAACCTGGACTGCATAGTTGTCGCGGCCCGAGGGGTTCGGTGCATCGGCGACGAAGCCGAGCAACTGGCCGGCAAGCCCGCCGTTGGGATAGCTTCGGGTGTCGCGCTGCGCCTCGTCCCGGACACCGTGCCGCCGAATGCCCCTGAGTTTTGTGCGAAGCTCCTTGGGCAGGGCGGTCTCATTGGCCACCAGCCGGTTGGTCCGCATCGCGCCTTCAACCGCAAGCCACATTTCGCGGGGCGCATTCTTCACGAGCGGAACGTAGCGTCGGACACTCACCTCGCCCGTGGCAGCGTTGGTCGAGCGAAAATTGGTGAGCAGCTGGGTCAGTTCGCGAACGTCCAGGTTCAGCGGACCGGCGATGTTGGCGGCTACGTGCGGCCCGAACGGCTCGATGTAGAGCGGATCAACGCCGATCTCAAACTGCCGCACCGAGGTGCTGAGCACGCTGCCGTTTCTATCGCGGATGTCGCCCCGCCAGGCGGGAAGCACCGTTTCACGGATCGACCGTTCGGCGAAACGCTGCCGTTCGCCATCGCCGTTCAGGTACTGAAGGTCCACGAGCCGCCAGCCCAGGCCAAAGAAGGCCAGCACGGCGACAAATGCCACGTACAGCAGGCGGCGGTTCTGGACGGAGTTGGTCATGGGGCTGCGGGAGTTCGCCACCGCCTGCGACAATCGGTTCCTCCCGGAACCACCAGCGGAGTCGCAGACGATGGCGAGTGAAATCAGTGTTCTTTCATGGTTTGAGACCAGCGTGGGCCAACCAGTTCGATGGCGCGCGGTGTCGGATGGATGGACGGTTCCGCAAGGGTGCGCACCTGGCGCAGGCCCGGTTTTGCCAGGCCCAGTTTCAGGTCGTTGATCCGTTTCTCCAGCACCGGTGTGGAGGTGATCTTTTCCAGACTGGCGATGAGATCGCGCTGCTCCTGTTCGAGATCGGCAATCGTCCGGTCCCGTGCGTTTCGCTGCTGGCTCAGCGAGTAGATCTGACTTTTCTGGAAAACGTAGCCGACTCCGGCGCCGCCCAGAAACAGACTGAGGGCGACGACCTTCGCGATCGTGCCCGCCCGAACCGCCTGATGTTGCTTCTTCATCTGCTCAATCAATCTTTTCAAACACCCGCAGCTGAGCGCTGCGGCTCCGCGGATTCTCCCGCAGTTCGATCTCTCCGGGCTTGATGGCCTTGCCATTCACCACCCGCAGTACCGGCTTTTTGGGCCGGGACCAGTCGGGCCGCATCGCACCCGCATCCCACTCGTGCTCGGCGCTGCTTTCTCGGCCAAACTGTTTGACCAGGCGGTCTTCCAGCGAGTGGAAGGTGATCACCGCCAGACGCCCGCCGGGTTTCAACAAGGTCACGGCACCTGTGAGCCCCGCCCGCACACCGTTCAACTCGTCATTCACGGCAATCCGTAAGGCCTGAAAAACCTTCGTGGCCGGATGCGACTTCCGGCCCCGTCGCGGCGATACCTGTTCCACGATCGCCGCCAGTTCCGCCGTCGTTTCGATCACCCGTGATTCCCGCGCCCGCGCAATCCGGCCGGCGATCCGCCGCGCCTGCCGTTCTTCGCCAAGTTCCCAGAAGATCCGGGCCAGTTCTCCGACTGGCAGCCCATTCACCAGTTCAGCCGCCGTGACCGCCTGGCGATCATCCATCCGCATGTCCAGCGGTCCATCGTGGCTGAAACTGAATCCACGGCCAGCCGAGTCCAGCTGATGCGAACTCACACCCAGGTCCAGCAACAGCGCGTCACAACTTCCCGCCGGCACCCAGCCCTTCAGTTCGCCGAAATGCCCGCGCCGAATCTCGAACCGACCGGCGTGCCCGGACAGCCGCTGCGTGGCCGCTTCAATGGCGGCGCCATCGCGATCGCAGCCATAGAGGAATCCATTCGGCGCAGTTGCTTGCAGCATGGCTGTCGCGTGCCCAGCCCCACCCAGCGTTCCGTCGGCCACGGTGGCGCCCGGGCGCAGCTGCAGCATCGCCAGCACTTCCGCCAGCATCACCGGCCTGTGTTCGAACGAATGCACCGGGCATGGTCAGTTGGGTTGCGGTCTTCGTCAGTTCAAACGCCCGCCATCAGGGACACAACTTGAGCCGTCCTTTCCCGCCGGCTGGAGGGCGCCGATACAATTTCAAAATCGGCGTCGTGCAGGTCGTTGCAAACAACCCGCACATTCTCAAAACGAAATTCCGCCTGCTCCGGCCGCTGGTCCGATTCTTCGGAACTCTTCGGGCGGAAAGCGACCGTTGCCGCGGTCGGCGCCGACATCTGGGCCACATCAACGGACTTCGTTGATTCGACTGCAGACTGCTCCTCACTCCGCAAGGAGACAGCGGCTTTCCTGCCCGTCAGCCAGCCAATCAATCGGCGAAGAGGAGAAGGCTTCTCAACCGGGTTGACCGGTACCGGGCCATCGGAGCCGGCCTCGGAGGCAGGCAGTTGAAATGTGGGAAGCAGGCAGTCCTCACGCAGTTGGAACCTTCCAACAACGTCGCGTCCGGTCGAGAGACTGCGATCCACCGCGAGATACTTGAGTACATTCATGCTTACGCGATTCGTTTGTAGAAATCCCGGCCCCCGTCGCTGTAGCTGGTATTCTGCGATTCGAAGCGTTCAGGGCTCCAGATTTCGAATTTGCTCAACAGTCCGACAAAAACCGCTTCATTCACGATGCCCGCTGCCTTGGCCATCCGGTCCGGCAGACACACACGGCCCGTGCGATCCACCATCACCGCTTCCGAATTCACACCGATCCACCATTCCAGTTTGGCCTTCACCGGATCATCGCTGGGGGTGTTCTCGATCTTGTCCAGCAAGGCTCGAAGCTGTTTGGGCGGAAACACCCTGACACACGTCCCTTTTTCGTGGGCGTCCCAGATGGTCATGGTCAGTTCGATCTTGGAATTTGAAGGGCGCCACCTTGCCGGGATCTGCAGACGCCTCTTCTCATCGACTCCATGACGGGCAAACCCCATGTAGGTCGTGATTTCCTGAATGGCATCCGGTTCAGGCATGTTTTGTTAGCATCGGCGGAGCTTCGCACCACTTTACAGATATCTGCGGGAATTTATGGAATAATCTGCCAACAGTCGTCAATGCCAATCTGGGTATTTAGTTGTCCACAGGATGTTCACCGGAATTCCAGCATGATTCTCAGAGAACACGGCAACTCGCTATCGATAACGAATCCATCAGTTCAGACTTTGAGACGGCCAGTGGTTCGAATGTCCCTTGGTTACCTGCACCAAACCATGTCACTGGCAAATTGCCCTAGATTCCGGCATTCTGACTTCATGCAACGGAAGTCCAAGAAGCCCGGTTCCACCTCCGGCCAGGGTTGTCTTGCGCGAAACCTGCTGCAGCTGATGTTTGACGAACCGGGCTTGGAGGCGGTCTCGGTACCGATCGTGGGAAGCAAGCTTGCCGTGGCGACCATGGGTCGGGACGTACCCGCGGATCTGGCAGATCGGGTAGGCGAGGCAGTAGATCGCGGCTCAAGCTCGGGAAGGTCGATCGGCTGTGGCCTGGTCGAGGGGACGAACGACTGCCAGAGTTGTCCGAAGCCATTGGAGGGCGCAGCTCTCGCGTCCATGAAGGTTGATCGCGACAACTCCAGAATCACCTTTTCCCGCGTGACCTGTCCTACCGCACCGAAATTCTGGCGGTGGAACAAGATACGGCTGCCTCGTCTGGTGCCACGCGAAGTGGAACTTCCGGCTCAGGATGAACACGAGCTACACCATCTTGAGCATGAATGGAAATGGCAACTGGCGGCAGCAGTGGCCTGTGGAGTTGCCGGGCTGGTCGGAGCCCTCATCGGAGAAGGAACCGCTGCGATCGCGCTGTACATGGTCGCCTACGTTGCGGGTTCATGGTTCGCAGCGGTGGAAACATTCGAACGCCTGCGGAAAAGCGTGATCGATGTTCATTTTCTCATGCTGGCCGTTGCCGTAGGCAGCGCGTCCATCGGCGCGTGGGGTGAAGGGGCGACCCTGCTGTTTCTCTTCTCGCTTTCCGGCGCGCTGGAGCACTACGCACTCGGGCGCACGCAGCGTGAGATTCACTCGTTGTTCAAGGAGGCACCGAAGACGGCTACGGTTGTTGCGGATGACGGCACGGAATCGGAGATGCCCGTGAACGAATTGCGCCCCGCAATGCGTCTGGCGATCAAGCCCGACTCGCAGTTTCCGGTGGATGCAAAAGTGATCAAGGGCAGCACGGCCGCCGACGAATCCAATCTCTCCGGCGAGGCGGCGCCGGTCAACAAGGCGCCCGGCGACGACGTGCTGGCCGGCACCATGAACCTTTGGGGCAGGGTCGAGATCGAGGTGTCGCGTCCCGCAGCCGAAAGCGCTCTGCAGAAGATCATCAAGCTGATCCGCGAGGCACAGCGAAGTAAGGCGCCGTCACAGCGGCTCACCGATCGTTTCGGCAGCGGCTACACAGTCGGAGTTCTTCTGCTCACGCTGACGATGTTTATTGTCTGGTGGCAGGTGTCGGGACTTGCACCGTTTCTGTCCACCGAGTCTGCGCGGAGCGCTTTCTATCGTGCGATGACGCTGCTCGTTGTCGCCTCTCCTTGTGCACTCGTGCTGTCCATTCCGTCCGCCATCCTTGCGGCAATCGCAAGCGCCGCGCGGAAAGGCATTCTCTTCCGCGGCGGCTCGGCCGTGGAGATGTTGGCGGAGGTCAATGTGGTCGCCCTCGACAAGACCGGCACCATCACCACCGGCGATCTCAGCGTGGAATCGCTGCAGGCCTTTCCCGAAGAAGGTCGCGAGAAGTTGGAGAAGATCGCCGCATCGCTCGCGAGACATTCCACCCACCCGCTCTCCCGGGCGCTCACCGCCCACGCGAAAAGTCACGGTTGGCCCGCCGTCGAACTCGATCACTTCGAGTCCATCTCCGGCCAGGGCATCTCGGCGCGGATCAATGGCGAACCCTGCCTGCTGGGCCGGCGGGAACTGATCGGATCGCTCGGCGCGGCAGCTGCGCAGGCGGCTCTCGCCCGGATGCCGGCCCCGGGAGATCCGCGATTCGGTCAGCCGGAGGTCTGGATCGCCGGTGCGGATGTCGTCGGAGTCATTCGCCTTCGGGACGACCTCCGGCCCGAGGCGGCGGCCCTGCTGCAGCGGCTGCGGCAGCGGCAGCTGCGAACGGTCCTGCTCACGGGCGACCGCCGGTCGAATGCCGAAACAATTCGTCGGCAACTGCTCCTCGACGACGTTCAGTCCGAGCTTCGGCCGCATGACAAGCTCGCCTACATCCTGAAACAGAACGAGGCTGGAGCCCGGGTGGCGATGATAGGCGACGGTGTGAATGACGCTCCCAGCCTTGCGGCCGCCCACGTGGGGGTCGCGATGGGCGCACGAGGATCCGACGCCGCGTTGGAGCAGGCTGATGTCGTGTTGATGCACGACCGCCTCGAAAACTTTCTCACCGCCATCGAACTCAGCCGGCGAGCCCGGCGCATCATCCGGCAGAACCTGTTCCTCTCGCTCGGCACGGTTGTCGTGCTCGTCGCATTTGCACT
>DNDP01000463.1:0-7319 GCA_003484235.1 Verrucomicrobiales bacterium | reverse complement strand
TCGCATTTGCACTGGCAGGACAGATCCCGCTCACCCTCGGCGTGCTCGGGCACGAGGGCAGCACGGTGATCGTGGTTTTGAACAGTCTTCGCCTGCTCATGCACCACAAGCCCGCATCCCCCAGGGCGGCATCGGCCCTTCCAAGCCGGAAATCGCCACCCGGGATGGAAGACACCAAACGACCGGCCGCGTCAAATTCACCCAACCAGCTCGCGGATTGACGCATCGCCTACGATTGGAGAAACTGCAGGCAGATTCGGTCGGACGGATTGCATTTCCCATTCGTTGAGGCCTTCCGTCAGGAACGCTCAATTTCCCCGGCCCCGAAGGCCGGTTCTACGGCCGGCAGTGCGCCGGCGGACTGTCCCTAAACCTGCACCATCAACGTGAGCACGAAACGACGCACTCAAACCATTCGAACCCGCATGAACCCAGCTCCGCTGCCCGGCAAGAACGACGGCGTTAAAACTTCGAAGCAAAACGACTCTCCGGCCGCCAAAGGCAAGGGCGCCGAGGTTGGCGGCAATGTGGACAAGATCCGCGACATCCTTTTCGGCACGCAGATGCGTGACTATGAGAAAAAGTTTAACCGGCTTGAGGAAAGGCTGGGCCGCGAGGTTGCCGAACTGAGGGAGGAGATGAAGCGGCGTTTTGCATCGCTCGAAGCCTATCTCAAGAACGAGTTCACAGTCGTCACCGACCAGCTCAATACGGAAAGGGACGCCCGCGGCGAAGCGGACAAGGAACTCCGGCGGGAGCTGAAGGAAGGCAACAAGGCGTGGGAAAAGAAGGCCGCGCAGATCGAGGACCAAACCACCAAAGCCCTGCGCGACCTTCGCCAGCATGTGCTCGAGGAATCCAAGCGGCTGACCGGCGAACTGGAAAAGAAGCACAGGGAAATGGCCGGCGCCCTCGAGAAGGAAGCCGGCGAACTGCGGGGCTCGCTGACCGATCGCCTCGCCCTGGCGGACCTGTTCGCCGAGGTGTCCCTCCGGTTGAAAAACGAGTTCAAGATTCCGGCCAAGAAATAGGAGGCACCGGCCGCTTGGCGGCGATTCATGAATCAAACTCCGCAATCCGAAGCTGGCGACGGTCCCGAGCCGTCGAAGCCGGCAACGCAGGCGGATGAACTCGGAGCAATTCGCGACCTTCTTTTTGGCGAGGAGAAGCGGCAGCTCGACGGCCTCCAGGAGCGCATCGAAGATCCAGGCCTGCACGCCCAGGACGTCGGCAGGGTCCTTCCCCAGGCAGTCACACTTGCGACGACGGAAAACGAAAACCTCGGCGCGGCCCTGGTGCCGGCGGTGGAGACGGCGCTGAAGGATTCGGTGAAGCGCAATCCCGCCAGGCTCGCCAACGCCATCTTTCCCATCATCGGTCCGGCAATCCGCAAATCGATCTCGGACACCTTCAGCCGGCTGGTGCAGTCGCTGAACCAGACGCTGGGGCACAGTTTTTCGCCGCAGGGACTGCGTTGGCGGCTGGAAGCGGCGCGGACCGGGAAGAGTTTTGCCGAGGTCGTGCTGGCCCACACCCTGATCTACCGGGTCGAACAGGTCTTTCTGATTCACAAGGAGACCGGGCTCCTGCTTCAACATGTGACGGCACCGCACATCCGGCACGAGGATGCAGGCGTGGTTTCGGGCATGCTGACCGCCATTCGTGATTTTGCCCGCGACTCATTCCAAGTCTCAACCGCCGAGGCGCTGCAGACCCTCCAGGTTGGTGAACTGAACGTCTGGGTGGAAGACGGCCCCCAGGCCACGGTGGCCGCCGTCATCCGTGGTCAGGCGCCCCTCGACTTCCGTACGGCGTTGCAGGGCGCCATCGAAGAAATACATGCCCTGCACGGTGCGCAGCTTGAGGCATTCGACGGTGACGCCGCTCCGTTCGAAACCACGCGCCCAATTCTTGAACCGTGTCTTCAGATCCAATTCGCCGAGGGCACCCCGGGCGGAAAATCACCCGCGCTTCCCCTGCTCCTCCTTCTCCTGGTGCTGGCGCCGCTGGCATTCTGGATCGCGCAGTCGACGGTGACCGGCCGGCGCTGGTCCGCGTTTGTGGAGCATCTGCGCAGCGAGCCAGGCATCGTGGTCACAACCGCCGATCGCCGTGACGGCCAGTTCGTCGTCGGCGGGCTGCGCGACCCGCTGGCGATCGATCCCGCCAGCCTGCTCGAAGAGTTCAAGCTCAAACCGGACAAGGTCTCCGGCCAGTGGGAACCCTATCAGGCCCTGCTGCCGGAATTCATTCTGAAGCGGAGCGAGGCACTGCTGCAGCCGCCCTCCGAAGTGTCGTTGGAGGTGCAGGACGGACGGCTCATCATCCGTGGCCGGGCCCCCGGGAGCTGGATTGCGCACGCGCTCGCTCAAGCGCCCCTGTTGGCGGGCGTTCACGCCATCGACGCAACGGGCCTGGTGAACGACACGCTGGCCGCACTGGCGAGTTTGCAACGGCAGATCGAACAGGAGGTCCTCTTTTTTGAGAGCGGACTCACGCTGAAAGAAGGGCAGGAGGCGCGGCTGGCATCGCTGGCTGGCGGCATCCGATCGCTGGAACTCGGGGCCAGGCAAACCGGACGTCGCCCCCAAGTGACGATAGTAGGTCATACCGACGCCTCGGGCAGCGACGATCAGAACCTGCGCCTCAGCAAGATGCGGGCTGACCACGTGGCCACGCTGCTGGCCAGCCGCGGCCTGCCGCAGGAACTGCTGGAATCCATCGGTGTGGGGGCCCGCGAACCGCTGGCTCCGGATGCGACGGAAACCGAACCCACGCGTCATCGCCGCGTGACGTTCCGCGTCCGCTGGCTGGAGGAGGCGGTGCCATGATCCAGAAAAAGATCTGCATGATCGGGGCGCCCTCGGTCGGCAAGACCAGCCTGGTCGCCCGCTACGTCTACAGCCTGTTTTCGGAGAAGTATCTCTCGACGGTGGGGGTGAAGATCGACCGGAAGGACGTGCGCGTGGATGGGCAGGATGTGACGCTCATGCTCTGGGACCTGGCGGGTGACGACGAGTATCAGCCGCTCAAACCCTCCTATCTTCGGGGAGCCGCCGGCTATCTGCTGGTGGCCGATGGCACCCGGCAGGAAACGTTGGATCATGCACTGGACCTCCACTGGCGGGTCACCCGGTCCGTCGGAACCATTCCATTCGTGCTGGTCCTCAACAAATCGGATCTGGCCGGGCAATGGGAAATCGATCCGGCGCAGATCAAGCCGGTTGCGGAGGATCGCTGGCGGGTGCTCCGCACCAGCGCCAAGGACGGCAGCGGCGTGGAGGTAGCCTTCTCCGAACTGGCCCGGGACATCCTGAGACCGGGACAGGACCGGCGCACCATCCCCGACCCGGCATGAGCGAACCGATCCTGAGCGACATTCTGCTGGCCTTGAAGTTTGCCGTCTTCCAGCGGAACTCCGCCGGCTCGCTTCGACTGGTCGGCGAAGCGCCCACCTGGATGGGCGAGCTTTGGCCGGTCGTGGCAGGCAGCCGGGGCGAGCTCCGTCCGGATACTTCACCATTCGTCGAGAACTTCCTCGTGGACGCTGCTGCCGCCTGGCAGAAATCGGGCAACCACCGTGTCAGTTCCGGTCCCTGGGTGGAACGCGCCGTCGACGGCCGCGAGTTCTGTCTGCAGGCCACCGCCTTCACCGCGGGAGAGCGGGCCACGTTGCTGATCGAGGAGATCGGCCCCGCTTTCGAGGAACGCACGTCACTGCTCCAGAAGGCGCACGAAGCTGCACTGGCCTACGAGAAACTGCTGCGGGCGGAGCAGGCCCTGGCCGAACAGAAACACCTGCTCGAACAGCGCGTCCAGGAGCGAACCGCCGAGCTTTCGCGCGCGAACGCCGCACTCCAGCATGAGATCGCCACCCGCCAACGCTATGCCGAGCGGCTGCAGGGCCTGCGCGAAATCGACCGGGCCATCCTTGCCGCCCGGTCGCCGGAAGAGATCGCCGAGGCGGCGCTGCGCCGGCTCGATCCGCTGCTTCCCTGCGAGCACGCCGGTGTCGTCGAGCTCAATCCGGAGTCCGGACGGGCGACCGTCCTGGCCGCGATCCACGGGGGCGAGCTCTCCTCCGGACGAGGTTGGAGGCTTTCACCCGCCCAGCTGCGCGAGGCGCGGGTGCTCAGTTCCGGAGAACTCCACCGGACCACCAACGCGGCAAACCTGTTCGAGCTCCGGCCTGACCGGCCCGGCAGGGAGCCGGGTGTCTGGCCGCTGATCGTCGACCTTCCGCTGGTGGCCGAGGAGACGCTGGTGGGGGTGTTGACCCTGGCCACGCGCACTCCCGCCGCATTCACTTTGGAGCACGAGGAGATTGCCGGCGAGATCGCGGCGCAGCTTGCCATCTCGATCCGCCAGGCGCGGCTGTTCGCGCAGCTTTCGGCGGGTCGCGAACAGATGCGGGCCCTTTCACTGCGCCTGGTGGACGTGCAGGAAACCGAACGACGCTTCATGGCGCATGAACTGCATGACGAGATCGGCCAGTTGCTGACCGGCCTCAAGCTGACGCTGGAACTGTCCGGTCACGAATCGGGCCATCCGCCCGACGCAAACGTCAGGGAGGCCATCGCGCTGGCCGACGAACTGATGGAACGGGTCCGCCAGCTGTCACTGGATCTGCGGCCGCAGATACTCGACGATCTCGGTCTGCTGCCGGCGCTCCACTGGCTGTTCAAACGGTATCACCGGCAGACGGGCGTTCAGGTCCGCTTCCGCCACACCTCGCTGGAGGGAAGGCTGCCGTCCCAGCTGGAAACCGCCGCCTTCCGCATCGTGCAGGAGGCGCTCTCCAACATCGCGCGCCACGCCGGTGTGCAGGAGGCGTCGGTGCGCGTCTGGCAGAACGGTGCCCGGCTCGGAGTGCTCGTCGAAGACAGGGGCCGCGGATTCGACGTCGAGCAGGCCCTCGCGGGCCATGCCTCGTGCGGTGTGGCCGGCATGCGGGAACGGGCGGTCATGCTGGGCGGTGAGTTCCACCTGGAGTCAAATGACGGCGAAGGCACACGGTTGATGGTGGAGCTGCCGTTGCCGCAGAAGGACGACCTTGAGCCTGCCGGAGGAACCACTCCATGACCACCGTCGTGCTGGCCGAAGACCACCACATCGTGCGCCAGGGCCTGAAGGCGCTGCTGGCCAACGAAACCAGCATCCGCCTGCTCGGGGAGGCGGCGGACGGGCTGGCGGCGATCGAGCTGGTGGCCCGCCATCACCCGGACGTGCTGCTGCTGGACCTGATGATCCCGCGGCTGCACGGTCTTGAGGTCATACGCCAGCTCCACCGCGAGCATCCGGACACGCGGGTGATCGTGCTGTCGATGCACGCGGACGAGCCCTATGTGGTCGAGGCGCTGCGGAGCGGAGCGCTGGGATACGTGCTGAAGAACTGCGCCTCGTCGAATCTCGTCGAGGCGATCCGCCGCGTGGCGGACGGTCGACGGTATCTGAGCCCCGCGCTGGAGGAGCGGGCGCTGGAAAGCTATTTCCAGAATCCGGCCGAGGCGGGGATCGATCCGTATGAAACGCTGACCGGCCGGGAGCGGGTGGTCCTGCAGCTGGCCGCCGAGGGGCTGAGCAATCCGGATCTCGCCCGAAAACTGTTCATCAGTCCGCGCACGGCGGAGAGCCACCGGGCCAACCTCATGCGCAAGCTGAGCCTGCGTTCGCAGACGGATCTCGTCCGCTACGCCATTCGCAGGAAGATCATCACTGCGTGACGGCCACGGGCGCCGGATACAGCTCGCCCTCCACCCACGGATAGCGGTCCAGCGGCACCGGTGCCCACACCAGCCAGCCCCCGCGCCGCCACGCATCCAGCACGATGCCCTGTTCAAAGGGCTGGCCGCGGGCGGTCACAACCAGGCTGTTGTGTTCGCGGCTGGTCTCAGCCCGCGCGATCCCCCAGCGCAGCTCGAGGGACTGGAGTTCGAAGGTTTCAAACTCCGCCAGCATGTCCTCCGCCCATTCGTAGCACAGGCCGCGTTCGCGATGGCCGGTGTTGACGAGGAAATTGTGGAACAGCGCCGGGCGCACGACGCGGTACTGCTCCGCCAGCGCGCGGGGCAGTTCGTAGGCCGCCTGGGCTACACGGTCCGCTTCCTCCTCATGCACGTCGGGATGCAGGGAAACCAGGGCCTGCTGCAGTCGGTGCACTTCCGCCGGACGCGCGATCCTCGGCGTGTGGGCGCAACCGGTGAGGACGACCACGGCGAGCATTGCAAGCATGGCAGCGAGCCTGCGCAGCGGATACAAATCCCAGTTCATGCCGGTCACTAACGTTGCGGGCATGCCGCACGTCAAACGCTTTGTCCCCAAACCCGCATGCTCGCCGGCCACGGCCGGTGCATCTCCGTACATCCCCGGAGTCGAATACCCCCCTGCCCCCGGATAGACCCCACCGGATTGCCGGATAAGCTGACGGGCATGACTTTTCTCCAATCCAGAATGCTCGGTGTCCGGTGGCAGGATGTCTCCTGGATAATCGCCGTTCAGAACGGAACTGAACACCGGACCGCTGCTTCGGCGCCGAAGAAGACGCCGCACCGCAGCCGACCGTTGGCGGTGTTCCTGGTTCGTCCAGGTGGTTGCCGCGCCGAGCGGCTGAAGATTGGAGAAAAGTCACCCCGTTAACTCAACCCCACGCAAAACATCGCCCATGAAAAACATGCTCAACCTCATCAAAGTGCCGCTGGTGCTCACGCTCGCGGGCGTGCTCTGCACGACGGGCTGCCAGCAAACCTCGCAGCGCACCGCCCAGACGCGCTCCGGCGGCCTCACCACACAGCAACGCTCCGGGGGATACACCTCGCAGCAGATGTCCCAACGCCGGCCGGTCGATCCCGCACCCGCTGCGGCTCCCGCCGCCAGACCGGCACCCGCCAGACCCGCACCGCAGGTCGGCTGCGTGAACACCACGTCCGGCCTGATCCAGATGGGCAAGAAGATGCCCAGCGAAGCCACCCTCGGCAGCGAGTTCAGTTCGGAGCTGGTGATCGACGCCCAGGGCTGCGCGGCCAACGTGGTGGTGCGGGATTCGATCCCCGAGAACGCCACCTATGTGCGCAGTGAACCGCCGGCCACCGTCGAGGGCAACCAGCTCGTCTGGAAGATCGGCAACATGGATGCCGGCCAGGTGATCAACGCGCGGGTTTGGTTCCGCGCCGAGAAGGAGGGCACCATCGTCAACTGCGCATGGGTCTCCGCCGATCCGCGGGTCTGCGGCGCCACGTTCGTGGGCAAGCCGGTGCTTGCCATCGACAAGTCCGGCCCCGCCACCGCCGTGCTGGGCACCGACGCGGTGTTGCACACCTCGC
>DNDP01000406.1:878-3207 GCA_003484235.1 Verrucomicrobiales bacterium | reverse complement strand
TTCGTCAGCGCGATCGAGTAGAACTCGCCGACCGAGTCGTCGCCGATGAGCAGACAGCTCGGATACTTCCAGGTGATCGAGGAACCGGTCTCGACCTGCGTCCAGGAGATCTTCGAGTTGGCGCCCTTGCACAGGCCGCGTTTGGTAACGAAATTGTAGATGCCGCCGACGCCGTTTTCGTCGCCCGGGTACCAGTTCTGCACGGTGGAGTACTTGATCTCGGAGTTCTCCAGCGCCACGAGTTCCACGACCGCCGCGTGAAGCTGGTTTTCGTCGCGCATCGGCGCGGTGCAACCTTCGAGGTAGCTGACGTGGGAACCCGGCTCGGCCACGATCAATGTTCGCTCGAACTGGCCCGACTTCGCCGCGTTGATGCGGAAGTAAGTGGACAACTCCATCGGACAACGGACGCCCTTCGGGATGTAGCAGAAAGAGCCATCCGTGAAGACCGCCGAGTTGAGCGTGGCGAAAAAGTTGTCGGTGTAGGGCACGACCGAGCCGAGGTGCTTCTTCACCAGTTCGGGATGTTCGCGCACGGCCTCGGAGATCGAGCAGAAGATGATGCCCTGCTCGGCGAGTGTTTCCTTGAACGTTGTCCCGACCGACACGCTGTCGAACACCGCGTCCACGGCGACACCGGCCAGGCGGGCACGCTCGCGCAGCGGAATACCGAGCTTCTCGTAAGTCTCCAGCAGTTTCGGGTCTACCTCGTCGAGCGACTTCGGAGCGTCCTTCGGGCTTTTCGGCGCGGAATAATAGACGATGTCCTGGTAGTTGATCGGCGGGTACTGCACGTGCGGCCAGTGCGGTTCCTTCATCGTCAGCCAATGGCGATAGGCTTTGAGCCGCCATTCCAACAGCCACTCGGGTTCCTGCTTTTTGGCCGAGATGAACCGGATGGTCTCCTCGTTCAACCCGGGCGGCAGACTGTCCGCCTCGATGTCGGTGATAAAGCCGTACTTGTATTCCTTTTTGACGAATCGGTCGATCGTGTCGGTCGCTGTGCTCATGTTCGGAAAGTGTTGCTAGTTCTTCGCGTGGTTGGCGCAGCCGCGGTCCGGGCAACGACCGCGCATCGACACCTCGATCTGCTCGGGCTTGAACCCGCGCGGCAGGCGCGCTTCCGGAATGGTCGGCTTGTCGTTCAGGTCGATGTCAAAAATCTTGCCGCAGTCGGTGCAATGAAAGTGGCAGTGCTCGGTCATGTTCGGGCAATATCGCGTCGCCGCACGATCGAGCGACACCTGGCGGACGAGCCCGCTCTTCACCAGGGCGTCGAGGCAGTTGTAAACCGTCGCCATCGAGATTTCGGGCATTCCCTCCTTCGACCGGATGAAGACCTGGTCGGCCGTCGGATGATCGCGCGTCTCCATCAGCACGTTGTAAACATGCTGGCGCTGCGGGGTGAACCGGAAACCGCTCGTGTGCAGCCGTTCGTTCAGCTGCTGGTCAAATGCGGCGTTTTTGGGCGAATCGCTCATGGCGAGCGCCAAACTAACAAGGGTCGCCGAGGTGTCAATAATTAGAATTATTCTAAATAAGGCTCCAGACTGGCAGCCATTAGGCATTGGCGAGAACGCCGGGTGAGCGCACCGGAAAAGAGCCCGGCGCGGATCAATCGGATTGCCGGCAGCAGACCGAGGATGGTCGCGGGAAGACAGCGGGCCGCGTCGTTGCCACGATCGTCCCCCAAATCAGCATGCCCGCTCGCCTTTCAGCATTTCCCATTGATCCGGCGGGCGGTCGCTCCCAACATCCGCGCTCCATGTTGACCTTGTCGGGCATTTCCAAGGCCTACGCCGGGCGCGCGCTGTTCGCGGACGTGACCCTGCAGATCAATCGCACGGACCGCATCGGCCTCGTCGGCCCGAACGGCGCCGGCAAGTCCACGCTCTTCAAGATCATCCTCGGCGAGGAAACCGAGGATGCCGGCCAGATCGCCCGCGAGCGGAACGCCACCGTCGGCTTCCTGCCCCAGGAGAGCGCGCCGGTCGGCGACGAGACAGTGCTCGATCTCGCGGTCGGCGTGTCGCCCGAGATGGTCGAGGCGCGCCAGTGGATGAAGGACCCGGACACCTTTTTCCGCGAGCATCCGGACAAGCACTTCGATCCGCACACGCGCTACGCGGAGTTGAACGGGTTCGAACTCGAGGCGCGCGCCAAGACGATTCTCGACGGCCTGGCGTTTCGCGTGCGCGACTTCGACCGCCCGACGCGCGAGCTGAGCGGCGGCTGGGTGATGCGCGCGCACCTGGCGCGGTTGCTCGTCCAGCAACCCGACCTGCTGATGCTCGACGAGCCGACCAACCACCTCGACCTCGAAGCGATC
>DNDP01000406.1:441-704 GCA_003484235.1 Verrucomicrobiales bacterium | reverse complement strand
TCGACGAGCCGACCAACCACCTTGATCTCTTTTCGCTGAACTGGTTTCGCGAGTACCTGAAGACCTACCCGGGCGGCATCCTGATGATCTCGCACGACCGCGATTTTCTGAACCAGCTCATCAACGGCATCGTGGAGATCCGCGCCGGCCGCATCTTCAAGTACAACGGCAACTACGATTCGTTCCTCCAGCAACGCGAGGCGAACGAGGCGCAGTTGCTGGCCGCCTACAAGAACCAGCAGCGCGAGATCGAGAAGCTGCAG
>DNDP01000406.1:0-273 GCA_003484235.1 Verrucomicrobiales bacterium | reverse complement strand
GCGCGAGATCGAGAAGCTGCAGACGTTCGTCGATCGCTTCCGCGCCAAAAACACCAAGGCGTCGCAGGCGCAGAGCAAGATGAAGCAGATCGAGCGCATGGACAAGATCGAGCTGCCCGAGGAGGACCGCCGCAAGGTGAAGATCCGCTTCCCGCAGCCCGAGCGCAGCGGTCAGCGCGTGATCACGCTCAAAGACATCCACCACGCCTACGGCAGGAATGTCGTTTACGACGGCATGGAGTTCGAGGCGGAGCGCGGCCAGCGGATCGTCCT
>DNDP01000221.1 GCA_003484235.1 Verrucomicrobiales bacterium | reverse complement strand
TTTGATTTCCATTCACAATAGCGCCCGTCATTCCAACCGTTCTCCGGCTTTTTCTGAAGTGTCTAAACCCATTGAATACAACTACTTGACTAACAAAAACGATGCGGTCTTTCAATCGTCCAATCGGTCGGCGATCTGTTTGCATTTCAATCAATTCAGTATATGCAACTCGCATGCAATGCATACACAGCTGTGCTGCTGTTCCCGAATCCGCTGAATTGCAACAACCTGAAAAGGATGCAGTGCCAACGCACGAGCCAAATCGGAATCGATAAGAAGACGGACAAAGGATAGGCCTCTCGCAGCTCCAGGTGCGCATCCGAGCTCATTCAGAAGCCGGCACTAGCGGAATCATTAATCCAAGGTCAACTCAGCTCATCCCTCACACGAAGCAACAAATCCTTGGTCGCCCGGATGCCTTCAAACTCGCCAAGCCGGCTTCCCTCATATTCGATTCCGACATACCCCTTGTAGCCGGCGGCGAGGACAATTTCCATCATCCTGCGGAAGTCTGTGCTCGTCTCATTCCCTGCAGTGTCAAAATCATGGGACTTTGCACTGACGCCCTTCGCGAACGGCATGAGTTCCTCGACTCCCTTGTACCGATCATACCGATCCCCGGATGCGATCGTGAAATTGCCGAAGTCCGGCAGGGTTCCGCAGTTCTTCCTGCCCACGAGCCGCATCACGCCCGCCAACCACCCGCCGTTGGAGGAGAGTCCGCCATGATTCTCCACAATGCAGTTCAACCCCAACTTCCCACAGTAGCCTGACAGTTCGGACAATCCTTCAGCCGCCCGCTTCTGCTGTTCCTCGTAGGAACCCGTATTTCCCGTGGCGGCATTGACCCGGATCGAGTGGCACCCGAGAAACTTGGCGGCGTCCGCCCATTTGTGATGATTGAGAACTGCCTGTTTCCGTTTGTCCGCATCGGGATCTCCCAGATTGCCTTCGCGATCGCACATGATCAGCAGGCTTTGCACGCCCTCACCGGAGCAGATGCGCTTCAATTCCGCCAGATACGCCCCGTCGCGGGCCTTGTCCATGAAGAACTGGTTGACGTATTCAACCGCATCAAGGTCGAACTCGCGCCGCGCAACCTTCGGGAAGTCCAGGTTGGTCATGGTTCCCGCGCGGATCGACTTGTTCAACGACCATTCGGCAAGCGATATCCGGTAGAGGGCCGTGCGACCGCCGTAACCCGCGGAGCGGCAACCCGCTGCAAGCGACGACAGTCCCAAGGCGGCTGTAGCTGCGGCGGCATTCTGGAGAAACAATCTGCGGTTCATGATGAATTGTGGCGGTTGTTTTGGCATGAGTCCGAGCGGTTCAAACTACTCAATGGGAGGGTGCGGCATTGCCCTTGGCCGTTGCCGCCACTTCTTTGGGGGGATTGAAGAACAGTGCCAGCAGCACGGCGGCGGCGAGGGCCATGCCGGTCGGCACGAGGAACAGCGAACGGTAATCGGTCACGCCCTCCACCGTGTAATGTCCCTGCAACGGAATGAAAATCCATTTGGCGGCCAGGTCGCCGATGCCCAGAATCAGCAGGTTGAACCAGCCCTGTGCGCTGGTACGGACATCCTTCGGGAACGCCGCGTCAATGAAGATGTAGACGGCGGCGAAGAAGAAGGCGTAGCAGATGCCGTGGACCAGCTGCACCACAATGATCAACGCCTGGCTCTCGGGCATGAAGGCATAGACGCCAAACCGCAGCGCGTGCCCCAGGATGCCGACGATCATCGTCACTTTCCAACCAAGCTTCTTCAGCACGAGCCCGAGTATGAGCATGGTGAGAATTTCCGCCACCTGTCCCAGACTCATGATCGGCATGATCCATTTCTTCTCAAAGCCAACCTTGGTCTCCAGAAAGCTCCCGGTCAGGAGGAAATATCCGTTGTGAATCGTGGCATCAATGAAGGTCACCACGAACAGCACCAAGATAAAGGGCAGAAGCAGGTGCTTTCCTGCCTTGAGCCAGGCGAGGCCCTCTCCGGCGACCGCCTTTTTCGGCGGGGTATGGGGAAGGGTCAGCGAAAAGCCCGCCAGCACCAGGGATGAGATGCCGGAAATCAGGAAGATCGCCTTTGTCGCAGTCATCGCTTCCGCGCCCGATTTGCCAGAGAGGATGAAATACAGGGGCCAGGAGGCCAGAATCCAGCCGATGGTGCCCCCCATGCGAATGGGGCCGAAATCCTTGGTGGGGTCCTTCAGATTGGCGAAGGCAATCGAGTTGGCCACCGAGATGGTCGGCACGTAGAACAGCGAGTGGACCAGCATCAACGCGAAGAAGACCGGAAATGTCGTGGTCCAGAACAGCGCGAGCATCGCCAAACCGCCAATCAGATGACTGGCGGCCATAAACCGCTCGGCCGAGAAGTTTCGGTCGGCAAACTGGTTGCTGAAAAAGATCGCCGCGATAGAGGCGATCGCAAACGCACTGCCGATGAGGGCGATCTGGCCATCCTCGAATCCCAGCCCCCCTTCCCCCTTGCCCATGTATCCCCAGATGAGTGGCAGCCAGGCGCCCCAGATGAAGAACTCGAGCACCATCATGATGAACAACTTGAAACGGATGGGATTTTTCATAGGTGAATTGGCGGGGACGGTAGCGGGAGGCCACCCGCGATGGCAAGTCCGCAGACCTGAACCCGGAAGCAAATCTCAACCGGCATCCTGCACCATCCCTGCGCATTCCGTCAGGACGCTGGAATGCTCCCAGGCCCCCCATCCCCGCTTTCGAATTCGGACTCAACGACCGGCTCGACGCGCGGCAGCAGCCGAAGCTAGTCTCAGCCCGTGAAGACGGCGTTCAAAGAGTGGGCGGTGGTCGTGGACGCCCTCGGGCGCGGGGACCAGATACTGATCCTTCGCAAGGGAGGCATCCACGATGGCCGACAGGGATTTCGACCGGAGTACGATCGTTTCTGGCTCTTCCCCACGGCGTTCCACCAGCAGCGGGACTCGGTCATCCCGGAGGCGCGCTCCCGCTACGACCAACTGGCCGTCGCCTCGTCGCCTCCGAAGGGCTCGGTGGCAATCCAGTTTCTGGCGGAGTTGGAGCAGACCTGCGAGATCGCCTCTCTCGAGTCGGCGTTGAACCTGCGGGAGCACCATATCTGGACCGAGGAGGTGATCCGTGCCCGGTTCGACTGGGGTGGAAGCCGGCGCATCCACGCACTGCTGCTGAAGGTCTGGTCACTGCCGGAGCCGTTCCCCATCCAAGATCGGCCGGACTACGGCGGCTGCCGTTCCTGGATTGAACTGGAGGAGGACATCGCCGAAACCCGGCTCCAGCCGGTCATGTCGGCTGCCGCGCTGGCTTCCCGCTGCGCGGCCATCGAGCTGATCCTCTCGGAGGCGCCAGTCCTGAAATGACTCCGCCCCCCATCATCCTGGCCTCGGCGTCTCCCCGACGCCGCGAACTGCTGGACCTGCTCGGCTGGCCCTTCGAGGTGGTGCCGGGCGACGCGGTGGAAATCACCGCTGGTGCGATGACACCGTCAGAAGCGTGCCAGCTCAATGCCTACCGCAAGGCCCGTTCGATCGCCAAAAGGATCCCCGATGCCGTAGTCATCGGCGCGGACACCGAGGTTTGTCTGGGCCCAAAGACTCTGGGCAAACCCGCCGATCTCGCCGAAGCAGGCGCCATGCTGCAGCGGCTCAGCGGACGGGCTCATCAGGTCGTGACCGGCGTGTGCCTGCTGCACCTGCGCAAACATCTGCAGGTGTGTTTTGCTGAAATGACGGATGTCCATTTTCACCGGCTCAGCCCGGCCCAGCGTTCCGCCTACCTCCAACGGATCCATCCGTTCGACAAGGCCGGCGCGTACGCGGTCCAGGAACACGGCCACCTGATAATCGAGCGGCTCGACGGCAGTTTCAGCAATGTCGTGGGCCTGCCGCTCGAACGGTTGTCGGTCGAGTTGAGGAGATTTCTCGCAATCGTCGAGGCGCTCGACACGGAGTGACCGGCAGTCCGCCGTCGGGCCGCGCTTTCCCGAATCAGGCGGCCTGCTTGATCCGTTCGAGATTCTTGGCGATCCGCAGCAGATACCAGTTGGGTCCGTCCGGCCAGGGGTGGTTAAGAAACCGGTACACGGCGTGGAAATCCCTCTCGATCTTGGGAAACACGTAGTGCTCCCAGAATCCCGGCGTTTTGCTGATCAGTTCCTCGGCGGTGGCGAACATGCCGACCGACGCCATTTTCCCCGAGTTGTAACGGGCCGACTCCTCGAACTCGGAATACAGGATCGGCAGCTTGTCCACGTAGTCGGCCGCGGCCATCTGTCCCAGCAGATCGGCCGAGCCCAGGCAGAAGCCGACGATCCGGGTGAGCTCGCCCTGGAAGGGAATCTGTGCCAGGTCCACGTTGACGCCGGTGCAGCGGATCATCTGCTGCACGGACGCAATCTCCTCCCCGGAAAACTGGCGTTCTCCCAGCAGGCGGGCCGCGAACTCGCAGCTGCGGTTCACATGCACCAGGGTGTACTTCGCCCCGGTGCCATCGTTGTCGCCCTTCACCTTGAGGTAGCCGGTGTCGTGCAGCAGGATGCCCAGCAGGCCAAGCTCGAAGAGCCGCTGGTTGATCCGGGGAGTCACGAAGCTTCGATGCCGCCCCGCCAGCATGCGCACCATGCAGAGCGTCCCCTGCATCGTGTGTTCGAGATCGTGATACCGGGCGTCGATCGCCTGAAACTCGGCGTACCTGCCTTCAAAGCAGTCCAGAATCCACTTGAAGACCTCCCGCACAAACGAGGCGTTGCCACTGGGAAACATCTCCCGGTAATGAGACGCCACTTCAGCTTCGACCGCGGTGGGATTGCGCGTATCGACCGGGGAAAACATGTTGCGAAGCTATCGCCGGGCACCTGCCAATGCACGGATATTTTCCGGTTCCAAGCCCGTAATTACAGTTCGCCACAGCATCCGCGAACCGCTAAACCATGCGCATGCAAAAGCGCCTGCTGACCTTCGTTGATGACCTCTACGAAGACCTCGAACTGTGGTATCCGAAGCTCCGGCTCGAAGAGTCGGGCTACTCCATGGACGTCGCTTCGATGGCCCCCGGAACGTTCCGGGGCAAGCATGGCTACCCGGCCAACAGCAGCCGGCTCATCCCGAACGTGCAGTCGGACGACTACTGCGGGCTGCTGGTTCCCGGCGGCTTCATGCCGGACAAGTTGCGGCGCATCTCCGAAGTAATTCACCTGACCCGGGAGTTCCACGAGCAAGGCAAACTGGTGGCCTTCATCTGCCACGGAGGCTGGATTCCCATCTCGGCCAGAATCCTGAAGGGCAGACGCGCCACCGGCTCGCTCGGCATCAAGGATGACCTGGAAAACGCCGGCGCCATCTGGGTGGACGAGCCGGTGGTGGTGGACGGCAATCTGATCTCCAGCCGCACGCCCAAGGACCTCGCTCACTTCGCCAGGGCAATGGTGGATTTCCTGGAGGGACGCAAGCAATGAGGCTGAATCCCTTCGCCCTGTCCGATCAGACCGCGTCCCGTGCCCGTTCGGACCAAGAACTGGTTCCCCCTCCCCGCTGATGTCCTCCCATCCCGGCTTCGGGGCCCACACCGATCCAACGTTCAAGTCGCAACCACGCGGAACCGGCGAAGTCGTACGACGAGTTGTCATCTATCTGCTGCCCTACCGCGGACTGGCCGCGGCGACCGTGGCGTTCGCGGTGCTTTCCCTGGCGGCGGGCATGGCCTTCCCCGTCCTGGTGCGCACGATCATCGACGACGTGGTGATCAGCGGCCGGCGCGAATGGCTCACCCCTGCGGCGCTCGGGCTGCTGGCGGCGTTCTTCTTCCGCGAGGCGTTCAACAGCGTCCGCATCCGCGTCAACAACCGGCTGGAGCAGAATGTCATCTACGACATGCGCCGGCAGGTTTACGGGAAGCTGCAGCGCCTGCCCGTCGGCTGGTTCGACCAGCGGGCGTCCGGCGACCTGATGACCCGCGTGATCGAGGACGTGAACTCAGTGGAACGGCTGCTCATCGACGGCGTCGAGCAGGGCACCGTGGCGCTCTTGAGCATCCTCGGCGCGCTGGTGTTC
>DNDP01000223.1 GCA_003484235.1 Verrucomicrobiales bacterium | reverse complement strand
ACGGCAAGGTGAAGGCGCTGGCCGACGCGGCCCGCGAGGGCGGACTCAAGTTTTAATCACAGGAGAAACGTATTGTGGCAGAAAACAACGAACGCAGCAGAACCCCAGATCGTGGACCCGGCCGTGGCGGCCGTTCGCCGCGCCGTCGGGGCCCCGGTGACGACTCGTCCTTTTTCGACAAGCCCGCCGAGGAATTGAGCGAGAAGGTGGTTTTCATCAACCGCTCCGCCAAGGTCGTCAAGGGCGGTCGTCGCTTCAGCTTCAGCGCCCTCGTGGTGACCGGTGACCGCAAGGGACGGGTCGGCGTGGGCCTCGGCAAGGCCGGCGAGGTCGCCGACGCGATCCGCAAGGGTGGCGAGTCCGCGCGGCAGAATCTGAGCAAGGTGTCGCTGCTGGATCACACCATCCCGCACGAGGTTTTTTCGGCCTACTGCGGCGCCCGGGTGCTGTTGCGGCCTGCTTCTCCCGGTACCGGCGTCATCGCCGGCAAGACCGTTCGCGCCGTGCTGGATGCCGCCGGCGTGAAGAACGTATTGAGCAAATCGCTCGGCTCGAAGAACCCCGCGAATGTGGTCAAGGCCACCATCACCGCGCTGCAACAGCTGCGCCTGCGGGAGGACATTTATCGGGATCGCGGCATTCCGGTCCGCAAAGTGGAACCCCAGGCCGCGGCCTGACCAACTGCTGAGATATCATGCGTTTACATACCCTCAAACCCCGTCCCGGATCCCGCCATCGGCGCAAACGCCTCGGCCAGGGTGAATCCAGCGGTCTTGGCAAGACGTCCGGCCGCGGTGGCAAGGGCCAGTCGGCCCGCTCCGGCAGCTCGATCCGCGTCGGTTTCGAAGGCGGCCAGATGCCGTTGATCCGCCGCATCCCCAAGCGCGGCTTCAACAATGCCCGCCACACCATCCGGTACGTGCCGGTCAACCTGGAGGCCTTGAACCGCTTTGATGCCAATTCCGTCGTCGATGCCGAGGCCATCAAGAAGGCCGGGCTCGCCAGCGGACCCGTCAAGCTCATCAAGATTCTTGGCAACGGTGAGCTGAAGCAGAAGCTGACGGTCCGGGCGCATGCATTCAGCGCCGCGGCCAAAACGAAGATCGAAGGCGCGGGCGGCACCTGCGAGGTGATCGCGGCCGCTGCCGCGACCAAGGAGAAATAGTCAGTCCTTCCCCGGGGCGCCCGCATGTTTTCCAAGTTCTTCACCACGATTGCCAACTGTTTCAAGATTCCGGAGCTGCGCGCCCGGATTTTGTTCACGCTGGGTGTGCTGGCAATCTGCCGGCTGATCGCGTTGATCAGCGTCCCGGGCCTTGACGGCGCGAAACTGAAACAGTTCTTCGACGACCTGGCGCAGAACAGCGATGGCAGCGGGAACCTGCTCGGCCTTTACAGCATGTTCACCGGCGGCGCGCTGGAGCAATGCGCGGTGGGCGCGCTTGGCATCATGCCCTACATCAGCGCCACCATCATCATCCAGCTGCTGACGGCGGTCGTGCCGGCGTTGAGCAAGCTGGCGCGTGAAGAAGGAGGCAGACCGAAGCTGATCCAGTATGGCCGGTATCTCACCGTCATTCTCTGTCTGGGTCAGGGCCTGGCAATGGCTTTTGCCTGGGAGAATCCTGGAAAAGTGTTTCAAGGATTCACGGGTGATCTCGTGATGTTCGCGGACTCCAGCCTCTGGTGGTATCGGATCCAGACCGTGTTGATCCTCACCACCGGAACCCTTCTGCTGATGTGGCTGGGTGAGCAGATCACGGAGCGCGGCATCGGAAACGGCGTGTCGCTCGTCATTACGATCGGCATCATCGCGCGGTTCCCACAGGCCGTTCAGACGGCGGTGCAGAACTTCATTCCGCAGGGTGACAACGACGCGGAGTTCAACATCTTCCATGCGGTCGCCTTCATTCTGTTGCTGGTCTTCGTGGTCGCATTCGTGGTCGCCATCACCCAGGCGCAGCGAAAGATTCCGGTGCAGTATGCCCAGCAGACCCGCGGACGGCGGGTGTTCCAGAGCGGCAGTTCCTTCATGCCGCTGCGGGTGATCTACGCCGGCGTGATGCCCATCATCTTTGCCAGCGCGCTGCTGATGTTTCCGCAGATGATTCTGGAATATCTGGGGCGCACCTTCAGCAAGCCGATTCTCATCCAGCTGGGCACGCAGCTTTCCAAGGGCCACTGGCCGCACGTGATTCTCTTCGCCGTGATGATCCTGTTCTTCAGCTACTTCTGGGTGGCGACCCAGTTCAACGAAGTGCAGGTTGCCGACGACCTCAAGAAGGCCAATGGCTACATTCCCGGCGTGCGGCCGGGCAAATCCACCGCCGAGTTCCTGAACAACACGATGAGCCGCATCACCCTGGCGGGATCGGTCTTCTTGATCGGCGTGGCAATCATCCCGGAGCTGCTCTACATGCAGTGGAACGTGGATTACCTGGTCGCGTCCTTTTTCGGTGGCACCAGCCTGCTGATTGCGGTGGGTGTCATGCTGGACACGATGCGCCAGACCGAATCGCACCTCCTGATGCGGCACTACGATGGATTCCTGAAGAAGGGCCGGTTGAAGGGTCGGTTCTGAGTGCCAAGGGCACCCGGACTCCTGGCGGACTAATCCCGTGAGTTCCTCATCCATCATCATCAAGAACGAGCGGGATCTTGAGGCAATGCGGCCCGCCTGCGGGGTTGCACGGGCGGTTTTGGACGAGGTGACGTCGATGATTCAGCCGGGGATCACGACGCGCGAAGTCGATCAGTTTGCGGCGGAACGAATCCGCAGCCACGGGGCACGCAGCGCATTCCTGGGATACCGGGGGTATCCCTGCAACGTGTGCATTTCCGTGAACGACGAGGTTGTTCACGGACTGGCGGGAAATCGCCGGCTCGGGTTTGGCGACGTGGTCAGTGTGGACGTCGGTGTTCTTTACAACGGATTCGTCGGCGACAACGCCCGAACTGTCGCGGTCGGGGGCTGCGACGCGTCGGCGCAGGCGCTGCTGGATGTGACCGAGCAGTCTCTATATGAAGGGATTGCCCAGGCCATGGCCGGGAACCGGGTGGCCGACATCTCCCGGGCGGTGCAGCGTCATGTCGAGCGAAACGGTTTCAGCGTCGTTCGCGAGTTTGTCGGACACGGTGTGGGTCGGTCCGTCCACGAGGCGCCGGAAGTGCCAAACTTTGTGGATGACCGAAAGCCGTCCCCGAAGCTGCGGCCGGGAATGACCCTGGCAATCGAGCCGATGGTCAATGCCGGCAAGGCGGCCGTGAAAATGTTAAATGATGGCTGGACAGTGGTTGCGGCCGATGGTTCACTTTCCGCCCATTTTGAGCATACGGTGTTGATCACCACCGGAGAGCCGGTGATTCTCACATGCCCGGAGATGATGCCATTGAGATTGCCGGCGTTGTAAGAGCGGTGATGCCGGCGGGCCGCTACCGGGTGGAACTGCAGAATGGCCATCAGTTGGTGGCCCGGGTGCCGCGCCGGAGCCAGTCGGCACTGGTTGGGATCCGGCCAGGCAGCCGGCTGCAGTTGAGTCTTTGTCCCAGCGACATGTCGCAGGGACTGGTTGTTGAAGTTTTGAATTGAATTACAGATCATGAAAGTTCGCGCGTCAGTCAAGAAGCTCTGCGAGCATTGCAAGGTGATCCGCCGCCGTGGCGTGATCCGGGTCATTTGCTCGGCCAACCCTCGGCATAAACAGCGGCAAGGTTAAGCAATCATATGGCACGTATCATTGGTGTTGAGATTCCCGGCGAGAAGCGCATCGACATTGCGCTGCGCTACATTTACGGCATTGGTCCCGTCAATGCGGTGGCCATCCTGAAGCGGGCGGAGATCGATCCGGCCGTCCGGGCCAAGGACCTGACCGAGGCGCAGCTCGCCCAGATCGTGCATGCGATTCAGGAGGGGAAGTATGTTATCGAAGGTGACCTGCGCCGCGAGATTCAGATGAACCTCAAGCGCCTGCAGGGCATCAAATGCTACCGGGGCATCCGTCACATCCGCGGCCTGCCCGTGCATGGACAGCGTACCTCCACCAACGCCCGCACGCGCAAAGGGCCGCGCAAGACGGTCGGCGTGCAGCGCAACCCCAACGCCAAGACCGGCATCCACTAATTCATTTTCCCAACTGTATGGCTGACGAGACGAAGACCCCACCCGCTGAATCCAAAAAGGAGCCCAAGGCTCCCCGCCCCGCCAAGGGCAAGAAGGACGCTGCCGCCCCGGCCGCCGCGGCCGCAGGCGAAGAGACCAAACCCGAGGCTCCGACGGTGGGTACCGCCGCACCCACGGCGGCTGAACTGCTTGGAGAGGACGCAGGCGCCCGAAAGATCGTCAAGGCGAAGGGTTCCAAGAACGTGGGTGCGGGAGTCGCCAACATCCTGGCCACCTTCAACAACACACTTGTTTCCATCACGGACATGCAGGGGAATGTCATTGGCTGGTCCAGCGCCGGCCGCATGGGATTCAAGGGTTCACGGAAGAGCACGGCGTTCGCGGCCCAGCAGGTTGCGCAGGATGCCGCCCGGCAAGCCATGTCGCACGGCATGAAGGAAGTGGAAGTGCGGGTCAAGGGTCCCGGGTCCGGTCGGGAGTCGGCCATCCGTGCGCTGCAGGCCGTCGGCCTCGACATCTCGTGCATCAAGGATGTCACGCCCGTGCCCCACAATGGCTGCCGTCCCCGCAAGAAACGCCGCGTCTAGTAGAGATTACCGACAGCAATTACAGAGTATATGGCTCGATACACAGGTCCCCGCGTTCGCATCAGCAGGCGCTTCAACACGCCGATCTTTGGCCCATCCAAGTACCTCGAGCGCCGCAGCTATCCGCCAGGCGTGCACGGCCCGAAGTCCGGCCGCCGCAAGGTCTCGGAATACGCCCTCGGATTGATCGAGAAGCAGAAACTCCGCTACTACTACGGCCTCCTCGAACGCCAGTTCCGGGGCGTCTATCAGCGGGCCCTCCGCCGCCGCGGCGTCACCGGTGAGACGATGCTGCAGATTCTCGAGACCCGGCTGGACAACGTGGTGTATCACCTTGGATTCGGCAACACGCGGCCCGGCGCCCGCCAGATGGTCGCCCACGGTCACATCTCCGTGAATGGCCGCAAGGTCACCATTCCCTCCTATGCCCTCAAGGTGAACGACGTCGTGGAAGTGCGCGATGGAAGCGTTTCCCGGCAGATGGCCAACCGCAGCTTTGAAATGTCCACCAGCCGGGCGGTGCCCGAGTGGCTCAGCCTGAACAAGGATGCCTACCGCGGCGTGGTGATGCGCGTGCCGACACGCGATGAGATCCAGCCCATCGCCAACGAACAGGCGGTCGTCGAATTTTATTCCCGTTAAACCTCGTGCCCCCGGGAGGGGGTCGAACCCCGCAATTATACGGATGACCGCCGGAACGGGAACCAGGCGGCGGGCATCAGATTAAAATTGCACCACTGACCCAACACTATGCCGATACGTTTAGGCCGATTCGAAATGCCCAAGCGCCTCTCCAAGGAGGAGAACAGCGCCACGGAAACCTACGCCAAGTTCATCGCCGAGCCGTTTGAGACCGGTTACGGCTACACCATTGGAAACTCGCTCCGCCGCGTGCTCCTCTCCTCGCTCGAGGGGGCGGCCATCACCTCGATCCGGATCGACGGCGCGATGCATGAGTTCGCCACCGTTGACGGCGTGGTCGAGGATGTCACGGAAATCGTGCTCAACCTGACGAGCGTGCAGATGTGCTG
>DNDP01000381.1:12176-12359 GCA_003484235.1 Verrucomicrobiales bacterium | reverse complement strand
GGAACTGCACGCCGTGGACCGGGTGTTCCCTGTGGCGCAGCCCCATGATCTCTCCCTCCTTTGTCTCGGCGGTGATCTCCAGACAGTCGGGCAGGGTGTCGCGCTTAACCACCAGCGAGTGGTAGCGGGTCGCGATGAAGGGATTGGGCATCCCCTCGAAGATCCCCTTGCCGCAGTGCTGGA
>DNDP01000381.1:7614-11887 GCA_003484235.1 Verrucomicrobiales bacterium | reverse complement strand
CCGAGGATGGGCGTGGCCGGGCCGAAAGTCTTGATGATGTCGTTGGACAGGCCCGCCTCGTTCGGCGAGCAGGGGCCGGGGGAGATGAGGATCCGTTCGGGCTTCAGCTCGCGGATCTGGTCGAGGGTGATCTGGTCGTTGCGATGGATGGTCATCTCCGCCTGCAACTCGCCGAGGTATTGCACGAGGTTGTAGGTGAACGAATCGTAGTTGTCGATGACCAGCACCATAGGCGGTCGAGACGTTAGGAGGGCGGGCGTGCTTTGCCAATGGCGGAGTTGGCGGTTCAAGTTTTCGATTGCGCGCCGGGCTGTGTGACGCAATCTCCCGTCCGACCCGCCGGGTCCCACCGTGAACATCGTGATTACAGGCGCGGGCGAGGTCGGCCGCCATCTGGCCGGCAGCCTTTCCAACCGCGACCACAATCTCACCATCATCGAGGCCCAGGAGGCGCTGGCCCGTGACCTCGATGAACAGCTGAACTCGCATGTGCTCTGCGGCGATGGCACCACGGTGACCACGCTGGCCGAGGCCAACGTCGCCGAGGCCGACCTGTTTCTGGCGCTGACCAGCGACCGCAACGTGAACCTGGTCTCGGCCTCGCTCGCCAAGGCCATGGGCGCCCGCTGGACGATTGCCCGGGTGGATGCCTCGGTGCAGCGCGAGGAGTGGCTTTTCGACTACCGCTCGCATTTCCGCATCGACTACCTGTTCAGCGTCGAGCGGCTGACGGCCATCGAGATCGCCAAGCACATCCGCAACCCCAACCGGCTGCTGGTGGAGGAGTTTGCCCGGGGCCGGATCGAGCTGGTGCAGTGCGGGCTCGCCCCCGAAAGCGGGCTGTGCGGGCGTTCCCTGCTGGAGATCAAGCTTCCGCCGCAGGTCCGTGTGGCGCTGATCCAGCGCGGCGGCGAGAGCCGCGTCCCGGCGGCGAAGGACCCGCTCGAAGCGGGGGACGTCGTGACGCTGTTCGGCGAACCCAACATCCTGGCGGAGGTGCTGCCGCGCTTCGATCCCGGCATCAAGCCGCGTTCGGAGGTGAAGATCGTGATCTTCGGCGGCGACAAATACGGCGCCGTGCTCGCCCAGATGCTCGAGGCCAAGAGGCACTTCAAGGTCCGGATCATGGAGTCCAGCCGCCAGCGCTGCGAGCAGCTGGCCGCGCAGATGCAGAACACCACCATCATCAACGGCGACGGCACCTCGCTCCAGCAGCTCAAGGAGGAACAGGTCGGCGAAGCGGACTTCTTCATCGGCATGAGCCACCAGGACGAGGACAACGTGATGACCTGCCTGCAGGCGCGCGCGCTCGGCGCCGGGCGCTGCCTGGCGCTCGTGCACCGGGCCGACTACGCGGATGTCATCTCCTCGAACGAGGAGCGGCTGGGCATCCACGCGGCGGTGAGCCCCAGGGTGGCGGTCAGCCGTGACCTGATGCGCTTCATCACGTCCGATCCCTACCATTCGGTGATGAGCCTCCATGGCGGGGTGGAGATTTTGGAGCTGACCCTGGCCCCCGATTCGCCAGTGCGCGACCTCAAGCTCAGCGAGATCAGCTGGCCGCCGGGTTCCGGGCTGGTCGCCCTCCTGCACGAGCAGCAGGCGGTGGTGCCGGGCGGCAATGACGTGCTGCGGGCGGGGGACACCGTGTATGCCGTGACCACGCCGGAGGCGAGGCGGCCTTTCATCCGCCTGATGACGCACTGATGAACCTCCGGTTGCTGGCCAAACTGCTGGGACTGCTCCTGCTGCTGCTGGGCGCGGCGATGACCGTGTGCCTCGGCTACGCCTGGCTCTTTGGCCGGCGCCACGAAGGCATCGACACCTTCGACGCGTTCAGCCTGTCGATCGGAATAACGATCGGCGTGGGCCTGCTGCTGATGTTTGCGGGCCGCGGTTCAGGAAAGGAGATCCTGCGCAAGGAGGCGATCGCGATCGTGGGTCTCGGCTGGGTGACCTGCAGCCTGTTCGGAGCGCTGCCGTACCTGTTCGTCCGCCCCGGTCTCAGCCTGGCCGCCGCCATCTTCGAGTCCGCGTCCGGTTTCACGACCACGGGCGCTTCGGTCATCGAGAACCTGGATGTCTACCCTCCCAGCATTCTGCTCTGGCGGGCGCTGACCCAGTGGCTGGGCGGCCTGGGAATTCTCGTGCTCTTTGTGGCGCTGCTCAGCTACCTCGGGGTGGGGAGCAAGGCTCTTTTCCGCCACGAGTCCTCCGCCAAATCTGGCGAGGGGCTGCGCGCCCGAATCCAGGATGTGGCGATGCGGCTCTGGCAGATCTACCTCGGGCTGACCCTGATCTGCGTGGTGGGCCTCATAGCGCTCGGCATGCAGCCCTTTGAAGCGGTCTGTCACTCGTTCGCCGCGCTGTCCACCGGCGGGTTCGGCACGCGCAACACCAGCATCGCCGCCTTTGACAGCCTCTGGATCGAGCTGTGGCTGGTGCTGTTCATGACGCTCGGCGGCATCAGCTTCATGCTGTATGCGTGGCTCCTGCGCGGACGCTGGGAGCGGTGGAAGACCGAGGAGGAAACCCGCTGGTACCTGGCAATCCTCGCCTTTGCGTCCCTCGCCATCGCGGTGGACCTGGCGGCGGTCGGCGGGGGGGCGGGTTTCTGGCAGGCGTGGCGCGAATCGCTCTTTCAGGTGGTTTCCATCATGACCACCACGGGCTTTGTCACGGCCGACTTTGACCAGTGGCCGTCACTTTCCAAGATGCTGCTGCTCCTGCTCTTCGTGATCGGTGGCTGCGCGGGCTCCACCGCGGGCGGCATCAAGGTCAGCCGGCTGATCCTGTTTCTGAAGGTGGTCCGGCAGGAGATCGTGCACGCGTTCCGGCCCAACATGATCTTCCGCACCAGCCTGAACGGCAATCCGGTGGATGATCAGCTGCGGCACCAGACCGTCTTCTTTGTCGCGCTGGCCGGCATGACCATCGCGCTCGGCACGGTCGTGGTCTGCCTGCTCGAGCCGGGCTTTGACATCGACAGCGGGTTCGCGGCGGTGATGGCCACGCTCTTCAACGTCGGCCCCGGCCTCGGCAAGGTCGGCCCGACGAAGAACTTCGCCCACCTCACCGACGCCACGCAGGTCTTCCTGAGCCTGCTGATGATCTTCGGCCGGCTGGAGTTCTCCGCCCTCCTCGTGCTTTTCATGCCCTCGCTCTGGCGCCGCTACTGATCGCCGCGGACCGGCGGGGACGCCGGCTTCAACGCCGGTTCTGCGCCTCGACCGATTTCAACAGCCGGTTGCGGACCTCCGCCGGCATCGGCTCCTGCGCGATCCACGCCGCGGCCGCGGCGCTGTCCCGGTGAATCCAGTTGCGCGCGAGGGTCTCGATTGTGGAGTTGCGGCGCTGCTCGTCCGCGATCGACCGCAGCCAGGGAATCACCTGCAGCGGATCGTTGTTTCCGACGGCGTTCACGTAGTTGGCCACGAGGTTGTCACGCTGTGGTCCGAGGGGAAACGACTTCAGGTACGACTCGGCCCGTTCGGGGTCCTGATGGCTCCAGGTGCCGACCAGGGAACTGATGCTGTTGTCGCGCATGCTTCCCGGGGGGAAACGTTCCACCCAGGCGAGCGCGGCGTCGGCATCGAGATTGGCCCATGCGTGGACCACGCTGGTCACCGCCCGTTCCTGCAGTTCGCCGGCGCCCAGCTTCGCGACATAGTTGGCGGCCGCCACCGGGTCATTGCCGGCCCATTGCGAGATGATGCTGCCGGCCACGTGGCGCTGGTCTTCAGGCGCCAGCTTGACGGCCCAGTTGATGGCCGCCTCCGGGTCCTGGCGCGCGTGTTGGCCGGCAAGATTGCCGAGTAGATTGCGACGCTGGGAACCCTCGGGCATCTCCAGGGCGAACGTCGTGGCGCCGGCGAGGTCCTGCTGCATCCATTGATCCATCAGGCCGCTGATGGCCTGTTCGCGTGCCCGAAGCCCTGTCAGGCCGGTCGCCCATTTCAAGGCGCCTTCAAGGTCGTGCTGGGCCCACTGGCGGGTGACGTTGCTGAACATGTGGGTGTACTGCGGCGAACCGCCGATTGACTCCAGCATTTCGGCGGCGATGGCGGGGTCGCTGTTGGAAAGCGGCCAGATCATGCGCTGGATGGCGTCGTTCCGCGCGCGTCCCGCGGGCAGCTGGTCCACCCAGTCCTTGGCGGCGGCGGGGTCCCATTCCGCCATGTGGTAGGCGATGTTGGCCACGGCCTCATTCTTCACGCGGCCGGCGGGAAGTCCCCGCACGAAATCGCCGGCGGCGGTGGGGTCCTGGGCGGCC
>DNDP01000381.1:0-7460 GCA_003484235.1 Verrucomicrobiales bacterium | reverse complement strand
GGGGTCCTGGGCGGCCCAGACGGAGATGGCCGCGTTCATCGCCGCGCGTTGTTCGTTGAGATTGGTCAGGGACTCGGCCCAGGCGAGCGCCTCTTCGGGATCGGAGTTGGCCTTGTGGTTGGCCAGGGCCTGCAACAGTTCACTGCGCGTGTTGCCCGTGGGCAGCGCCATGGCGTGCTGCTCGGCGCCGGCCGGGTCGTCCCGGACCCACGAATAGTGAAGCGCGTTCATGGCCTGGCTCTGCAGCTGCGTGTCCGGGAGGGTCTGCGCCCAGGCCACGGCCGCGCGGACATCGCGATGCGCCCATTGGTTGGCGATCTCGCGCACGAACTGGCTGCGCGCGTCGCCGGCCGGCAGCAGGTCCAGGTGGGAGGCGGCGAGCTGGGGATCCGACTCCGCCATGCGGCGCACCACCACCCGCAGCACTTCGGTCCGTTCCCGGCCGGGCCCCAGCGACTGCGCCCAGGTCCACGCCGCGGCCGCGTCGTTCCGCGCCCACTCATTGGCAATGCCCGTCAAAGCCGCCTGCCGTTGCCGGCTGGGACTGGTTTCGAGCACCGCGGCGGCAGCCGCCGAAGGATCGACGACGCTCCATTCGCGGAGGATGGCCAGATGGATGTTCCGGCGCTCCTGGCCTTCGGGCAGTTTGTCCAACTGCTGCAGCGCGGCATTGACGTCGGTGCGGGCGAGTCCCGGCAACGCCGAGCCCAGCAGCTGGCTGCGCTCCGTGACGTTTTCGATCGTGGCCAGGTGGTCCATGGCGCCGCTGGCGTCAGCGGCCATCCACGCGGAGAAGGCGACCCCCCGCGCGGCTTCGCGGAGCAGGGGATCGAGCTGGTCCGCATAGTCGAAGGCCGCCCTGGGTGACAGCTCCGCATAGCGGGAGAAGAGCTGGTGAAAGACCATGCGCCGGCCGTCGCGCTCGGCGATGGTCAGTGATTCCGCAATCGCCGCCGGCAGGTCGCGGTCCGTCACCGCCGAAGTCAGGGTGAAGAGCGCGCGGGTGCGCTGGTTGTAGTCGCGGCTGCGGGCGACTTCGAGGGCCCGTTGAACGAACGCCACGGGGTCGAATGCCGAAGCGGTTGCCGTTGCGCCAACCGCAGGCGTCTCCGGTTGGGCCGGAGCCGGCCGGGCCGGCTCGATTGGTGCCGGTGCATTCGTGGACACCGCCGTCAACGGCACCGCCGCGGACGGCCGCACGCGTTGACCGATGTAGAATCCAGTGGCTGCCGATGTCACAGCGAGGACGACGGCGACGAGAAGTGGGCGGATGGCTTTCATGACTGGCCGGAAAAGTTTTCGGGTCCGACTGAACCTTGAGCAACCAATTGACCGCCGACAACCCTTCAACGTTGGAACTTAAGTTCAAATCTCTCCTTCCCCGATTCCCGGTGATCGTGTTTAGTCGCCCGCGATGAACAAGACCGCATTGCTGTTCGCCGGGCAGGGCGCCCAGGCCGTGGGCATGGGCCGGGATCTGGCCGAGGCGTTTCCGGCGGCAAAGTCACTCTTCGACCGCGCGAACGAGGTGCTCGGCTACGATCTCGCGCGCGTCTGTTTCGAGGGACCCGAAGCGGACCTGACCAGGACCGGGAACGCACAGCCGGGCATCTACCTCGTCAGCTGGATCGCGTTCATGCTGCTGCGCGAGCAGGTGCCGGGGCTCGCCTTTCAGGCCACCGCCGGGCTCTCGCTCGGCGAGTTCACCGCGCTCGCCGCCGGCGGCGCGATGAGCTTTGAGGACGGTCTTCAGGTGGTGCGCCACCGGGGATGCTTCATGCAGGAGGCGTGCGATGCAACCCAGGGCGGCATGGCCGCGGTGATCGGCATGGACGAGGAACCATTGAAGGCCGTGTGCGACGAGGCCGGCGTCCAGCTTGCCAACCTGAACTGTCCTGGTCAGATCGTGATCTCCGGCGAATCTGCGAAGATCGCCACCGCGTGTGAACTGGCGAAGTCGAAAGGAGCGAAGAAGGCGCTGCCGCTGACCGTGGCCGGCGCGTATCACTCGCCCTTGATGTCCTCCGCCCAGCCCAAGCTCGAAGCTGCGCTTGCCGGCATCGAGGTCCGGCCGTCCAGCGTGCCGGTCATCTCCAACGTGACTGCCGCTGCTCATGGACAACCGGACGAGATCCGCCGGACGCTGGTGGCGCAGGTCACCTCGCCCGTGTGCTGGGAGGCTTCGATGCGCGCGCTGCTGGCGGACGGTTTCACACGGTTCATCGAACTGGGGCCGGGCGCCGCGCTGAGCGGTTTCATGAAGCGCATCGACGGAAACGCGAAACGGTTCAACGTGGCCGACGTCGCCTCGCTCGACGCGACGGTTAAAGCATTGACCACCTGAGCGAATTCCGGTCTTCTCGCCCGCACAGTTTATGGGTTCGCTTGACCAACAGATCGCCGTGGTCACCGGCGCGGGGCGGGGGATCGGCCGCGCCATTGCGCTCAGGTTTGCCGACGAGGGCGCGGACATCGTCTGTGTTTCCCGCACCGAGGAGAATTCCCGGAAGGTCGCCGATGAGGTGACCGCCAGGGGCCGGCGCGCCTGGGCGGTGGCCGTGGACGTGTCCAATCCCGCGGCGGTCAATGCCGCAGCTGAATCCATCCTCAAGGAACCCGGCCGGGTCGACATCCTCGTGAACAACGCCGGCGTCACACGCGACAATCTCCTCATGCGGATGAGCGAAGAGGAGTGGGATGCGGTGATCAACACCAACCTGCGCGGCGCGTTTGTGCTGACCAAGGCCTTCACCCGCGCCTTCCTCAAGCAGCGCTCGGGGCGGGTGATCAACATCGCCTCGGTCATCGGCCTGATGGGCAACGCCGGCCAGGCCAACTACGCCGCCAGCAAGGCCGGGCTGATCGGCTTCACCAAGTCCGTGGCGCGCGAATTTGCACCGCGGGGCATCACCGTGAACGCCATCGCCCCCGGGTTCATCGAGACCGACATGACCTCGGTGCTGAAGGACGAATGGAAAACGGAGCTGCTGAAGAAGATTCCCCTGAACAGTTTCGGCCAGGCGGAGGACATCGCTTCGGCGGCCACATTTCTCGCCGGACCGGGCGCCCGCTACATCACCGGGCAGGTGCTCACGGTGGACGGCGGGATGGTGATGTAGAAAGCGCTCGACGCCCGCGTGGCGAGCGACTAGAGAAGCGCCCGCCGGCGCTGAAAAGTTCCCGTCAGTGAGTGGAAAACATCGAAAACAATTTCGCCGAATCGGGGCTTGACGCCCCGGTGAGCGTCGCATAGACAGACCCCAACAACCAAACGGAGACAAGCATGTCGGACCAATCTATTGAACAAAAGATCAAGAAGATCATCGTCGAACAACTCGGCGTCAACGAGGACCAGGTCACGCCCGAAGCCAAGTTCATCGAGGATCTTGGGGCGGACTCGCTCGACACCGTCGAGTTGGTGATGGCGCTCGAGGAGGAGTTCGGCAGCGAAATCCCCGATGAGGACGCCGAGAAGCTGCAGAGCGTGGGTGATGTCATCAAGTACATCGAAGAACTCAAGGGCAAGTAATTCCCCGTCGGATTTCCCGGGCAGCTCGGTCAATCGACGACCGCGCTGCCCTTTGGTTTTTGTATGGCCAGCCATCCTTTTGACCGTCGCGTCGTCGTGACCGGACTCGGGGGCCTCTCCCCGGTCGGCAACGACGTCCCCACCCTGTTCCAAAACCTCGTCGCCGGCCAGTCCGGCATCGGGCCGATCACGCTGTTCGACGCCTCGGCCTTCGACTGCCGCATTGCCGGCGAGGTGAAGAACTTCGACCCGACGCCCGCGTTTCCCAATGCGAAGGAGATCCGCCGGACCGACCGCTACTCGCAGATGGGCGTGACCGCCGGTCATCAGGCGCTCAAGGATTCCGGGCTCGACCTGGAGAAGGTGAACCGCGATGAAATCGGAGTGTTCATCGGCTCGGGCATCGGCGGACTGCACACGACCGAGGAACAGCACAAGATTCTCCTCTCGAAGGGGCCCGGCCGGCTCTCGCCGTTCATGATTCCGGCCCTGATCCTGAACATGTCCTCGGGCCTGTTCTCGATGTACTACAAGCTGCGCGGTCCGAACGTCGCCACCTGCTCGGCCTGCGCGACCTCCACGCATGCCATCGGCGAGGCCTGGCGCACGATCAAGATGGGCGACGCCAAGGTGATGTTCGCCGGCGGCACGGAAGCCACGATCGTTCCCCTTGGAGTCGGCGGCTTCTGCGCGATGAAGGCGATGAGCACCCGCAATGACGACCCGCAGCGCGCCTCACGGCCGTTTGACCTCGGCCGCGATGGTTTCGTGATGGGGGAGGGCGCGGCGGTGCTCGTGCTCGAGGATCTCGAGCATGCCAAAGCCCGTGGAGCCCGGATCTACTGCGAGCTGGTCGGCTACGGCAACACGGCCGACGCCAACCACATGACCGCGCCGGCCCCGGAAGGCGAGGGCGCCGCCCGGTGCATGCGCATGGCGCTTCGCAACGCCGGCTTGAACCCCGACCAGATCGACTACATCAACGCCCATGGCACCTCCACGCCGCAGGGCGATGTCTGTGAAACACAGGCGATCAAGACCGTGTTCGGCGACCATGCCTACAAGCTGGCGGTCAGCTCCACCAAGGGGGCGACCGGCCACATGCTGGGCGCCGCCGGCGCAATCGAGACGCTGATCTGCATCAAGGCCATGGAACAGGGCGTCCTGCCGCCGACCATCAACCTGGAGAATCCCGATCCCGAGTGTGACCTCGACTACGTGCCGAACCAGGCGCGGGAGAAGCGGATCAATACATTCGTGAACAACTCGTTCGGATTCGGCGGCCACAACGCCACGGTCATCGGCCGCCGGTTCGAAGGGTGATGTTCGCGAGGAGGCTGCCGGTTTACAGAATGCCCGTCCGCACGAGTGGTGGACGGGCATTTTCCTTTCCGCTCTAATCGCGGGGTGAATCTCCTCCCCCTCATCGAGGCCAAACGCGATGGCAGAACGTTCCCGGACGGACAGCTCGAGAAATTTGTCGAGGCCGTGGCCGCCGGCAGATGCCAGGACGAGCAGGTCGCGGCGCTGCTGATGGCGATATTTCTGAAGGGTCTGGACACCGCGGAAACGCGGTCGCTGATGCTGGCCATGCGGAACTCGGGCGAGGTGCTGAAGTTTCCAGAGGATGAACGGCCCCTGGTGGACAAGCACTCCACGGGCGGTGTCGGCGACAAGGTTTCGCTGATCCTTGCACCCCTGCTGGCGGCTCTCGGCCTGCGCGTGCCGATGATCTCCGGGCGGGGACTCGGCATCACCGGCGGCACGCTCGACAAGATGGAGTCGATTCCCGGCTGCCGGACGCTGCTTTCACCGGGGGAGATCGTGGATCAGGTGCAGCGCATCGGCTGTGTCATCTGCGGACAGACGGACAAGATGGTGCCCGCCGACCGCGCCCTGTATGCGATGCGCGACGTCACCGGCACGATACCGTCGATTCCGCTGATCACCTCTTCGATTCTCTCCAAGAAACTGGCGGAGGGCATCGGCAGCCTGCTGCTTGATGTGAAGTTCGGCAACGCCGCGTTCATGCGGACACCCCAGCAGGCCCGCGAGCTGGCCTGGAGCATGGTCAATCTCGGGCGCCACTGCGGTGTCAGGACACGCGCCCTGCTGACGGGTATGGACACGCCGCTGGGTCTTGCCGCCGGCAACTGGCTCGAGGTCAGGGAAATTGTGGACTGCCTCGACGGCAGGGCACCGACGGATCTGGAGCATTTGGTTGTCGAGAGTGCCGCCCATCTGCTCGAGTTGTCCGGGCGGGAGAGAACCCTGGACGCCGCCCGAAGCACGGTGCTCGGATGCCTGAAAACCCAACTGCCCCGGTACAGGTTTGAGGAGATGATCGCGGCGCAGGGGGCCGACCTCGACGCCTTCCGGGCGAAGCTGAAACAGGACACGTCGGCGCCGGTCATGCGCGAACTGCGGGCGCCCAAGGCAGGCATAATAAGGCGTTGCGAGGCGCGGATCGTCGGAGAGGTGGTTCATCAGCTTGGCGGCGGCCGCACGGCGCGTGCGGACTCCGTCCGTCCCGACGTGGGCGTCGACCGGTTGATGAAGCCCGGACATGCCGTCGACTCAGGCCTCGTGCTGGCGCGGGTTCACGCCATGGACGAAGCTGCGGCGGACACGGCGCTGACCATGCTTGCCGAAGCTTTCTCAATCGGTGATGAACCGCCCGATCAGCAGCCGCTGATTCTGGAAACGATCAAATGAGCCGTTGATCCGCCGGACGGTCTTCACGAAAAGGGCGACTCGATGGAGAGAGCGAAGGCCGGCGGGCAGCAATTTGGCTTTCAGCCGTGGTGCCTCCGTCGTTTACTTCCTGCCGTCATGAAACTGCTCATCACACTCCGCGTTCTCTCGGGAATCCTCTTGCTGGCGGCCTTTGCCGCCAGTGCGCAGCCCCTGAGGCACACGACGGTCTCGATCGTGGGCGACCAGTTTTACATCAACGGTGAACCCACCTACAAGGACCGCACCTGGAACGGCCAGGCCATTGAAGGTCTGTTGATGAACTCCCGGATGGTGCAGGGCATCTTCGACGACCTGAATCCCGAGACCGCGCCGCAATGGGCCTACCCGGACACGGGAAAGTGGGACCCCGAGCGCAACACCCGTGAGTTCGTGGCGGCGATGCCCGCCTGGCGCGCACACGGTCTGCTGGCCTTCACGCTCAATCTGCAGGGCGGCTCGCCCCAGGGCTATTCCAAGTCCCAGCCCTGGCACAATTCGGCCTTTGAACCCGACGGCGCATTGCGGTCCGATTATCTGCGGCGCCTGGAAATGATTCTCAGCCGCGCCGACGAGCTGGGCATGGCGGTGATCCTTGGCTATTTCTACTTCGGCCAGGACCAGCGGCTCTTGGACGAGGCGGCGGTCATTCGCGCCACCGACAACGCGACCCGCTGGCTGCTCGGCAAGGGCTACCGCAACGTGCTCGTCGAGATCTGCAACGAGTCGAACGACCAAAGCTACGAGCATCCGATCCTGCAGACCGCGCGGGTGCACGAACTGCTGGAATTTGTCCGTGGCACCAGCGTGAACGGGCGTCGGCTGCTGGCGGGTGTTTCCTACTGGGGCGGCGTGCTGCCCAGGGAGAACGTGGTGCTCCGTTCGGACTTTCTGCTGCTGCACGGAAACGGCGTGCACGAGCCGGCCAAGCTGTCAGATCTGATCCGGCGGACGCGGCAGGTGAACGGCTACCGGCTCCAACCGATCGTGGTGAACGAGGACGACCATTTCGACTTCGACAAACCGATGAACAACTTCGTGGCGGCCGTTTCCGAATATGCCTCCTGGGGCTACTTCGACTACCGGATGAAGGACGAGGGTTTTGACGAGGGCTATCAGAGCGTGCCGGTAAACTGGGGCATCTCCAGCGGGCGCAAACGGGGCTTTTTCCGCAAGCTGGCGGAGATCACCGGGACCA
>DNDP01000005.1:3489-7999 GCA_003484235.1 Verrucomicrobiales bacterium | reverse complement strand
AGCCTGCCGGCGACGTCCCTCCAATCCGCCGATCAGCCGCAATGGGGCCACGCCTGGAGCCGCAACCAGGTGTCGGCCGAAACCGGCCTGCCCGCGATGTTCGATCCGGCAACGGGAAAGAACATCAATTGGCGCGCGCGGCTTGGGACTGAGGCGCACGCGACGCCGGTCGTTGCCAATGGCCGAGTCTACATCGGCACCAACAACAACGAACCGCGCGACCCGAGACACGTCGGTGATCGCGGGGTGCTCATGTGTTTCGACGAACAAACCGGCAAACTGCTCTGGCAATTGGTGGTGCCCAAGCGCCACGAGGATCCCTACTTCGACTGGCCCAACAGCGGCATCTCCTCGCCGGTCACCGTCGAGGGCGATCGCGTTTATCTCACGAGCAACCGCGGGGAGGTGATCTGTCTCGACGCGAAGGGGCTGGCCGATGGCAACGACGGCCCGTTTCAGGATGAAGGCGCGCACATGACGCCCGGCCCCGGCGCGGACCGGCCGCCCAAGGCGAACGCCGGTGCGGAAATCCGGCCGCTGAGGACGCACTCGGTGACTTCGGTGCAGCGCCTGAAGGCGATCAGCGAACCGATGACGCCCGGGCCGCTCGACGCCGACATCGTCTGGATCTTCGACATGGTCGAGGGCGCGGGCATCTGGCCGCACGACGGCGCGCACAGCTCGGTGCTCATCCGCGGCGACCACCTTTACCTGAACACCGCCACCGGCGTGGACAACACGCACCGACGCATCCGCACACCGGACGCACCCAGCCTCATCGTCCTCGACAAGCGCACCGGCCGGCTGCTTGGCCGCGAACGCGAGGGGATCGCGCCCTTCATTTTCCACAACACCTGGTCGGCGCCGTCGATGGCCAAGGTGGATGGCCGGGAATTGATCTTCTACTGCGGCGGCAACGGGATCGTGTATGCCTTCGAACCGTTGAAGAAAAGCCCGCCGCCGGGTGAAGTCGCCACCTTGAAGAAGGTCTGGCAGTTCGACATCGATCCCACCGCGCCGAAGACCGACGTCCATCGCTACAACCAGAACCGGCGTGAAGGCCCGAGCAACATCTTCGGCCTGCCGGTCATCCACGACGGCCGGCTCTATGTCGCCGGCGGCGGCGACATCTGGTGGGGCAAGAACGAGTCGTGGCTGTTCTGCATTGATCCGCGCGGCGAGGGCGACATCACGGGCACGAACCTCATCTGGCGCGCGCCGCTCGGCTATCACGTGATGTCCACGCCGGCGGTGGTCGGCGATCTGGTGTTCATCGCCGACACCAGCCGGTTCATCTACTGCCTCGACGCGAAGTCCGGCGAGGTCCATTGGAAGCACGAGGCAAAGGGCGACTTCTGGGCGTCGCCATACGTGGCGGACGGGAAGATGTACATCGGGTCCCGACGCGGTGACTTCTGGGTGTTCGAAGCCAGCAGGGAGAAGAAGCTCCTCGCCGAACTCGATCTCGGCGCGCCCATCAGCGCCACCGCCGTCGCCGCCAACGGCACCCTCTACGTCGCGACGATGTTTGATCTGTTTGCGATCCGCCGCCCGTGAAGAAGCGTGTGATCTGAGGCAAGAAATGAACTTCTCCATTGAAGAGCGCTTTGGCGGTGTCCCAAGCGGCGATCTCTATTCGATCAAGGACACGGCCGAAACAGAGCAGGAGTGGAGGGCCTTGATCTCAGAATTCGATGAAACAATTGGCGGCGGTTCAGTTGGCAGCCGTGAAGACTATGAGATCCCGGACTGGCACCACGGCATGAGGGGTTTGTTTGTTTACTTGTATAGTGAGCGGTTCTACGTGAGGAGTTTTGTGCCGGCGGTGGTGAGAATTCTGACAGTTCAGCCAAAACCATGTTTCGCCAAATTCGAGTGCTTCATCGATGGATCGCGCCTTGTCGGATGCTTCATGGTGTTCAAAGACCGGGTAATCTTTGATGAGGGCAGCGAGAAGTCTGGGCTCGTGGCCCTTCTGATGGGGGAACGCATGGGGTAACTCTGGCCTGTGTTGAGGCTTGAGTTTTTTAAAGTGGCACTTTAGGAAACTCAACAGTGCGATACATCCATCGGGATCTCGAGAAGCAGATCACCGGGGCGCTGAAGGCCTTCCCCGCGCTGGTCCTGACCGGCCCGCGTCGGGCGGGAAAAACCCGGTTGCTGCGCAAGCTGTTTCCCCAGGCCAGCTATCACCTGCTGGAAGACCCCGATGTCGTCGCCCGCCTGCGGGCCGATCCCCAGGGATTCCTGGACGCCGTCAAGACACCTGCCATCCTGGACGAGGTTCAGAACGTGCCCGAAGTGTTCGCCCACGTGCGCTCGCGGATCGATCGCAAGCCACGGCTGACCGGGCAGTGGTTGTTGACCGGTTCGCAGGAGGCGCCGTTGATGCAGGGCGTCTCGGAATCGATGGCCGGTCGCGCCGCCGTGGTACAACTCCTGCCGCTGTCGGTGCGGGAGACCTCGAAGGTTGGCATTCTGAAGGGTGGCTATCCCGAAGTGCTGGCCCGGCCGGCCGGGGCAACGGTCTGGTTTGCCTCCTACGTGCAGACCTACTTGGAGCGTGATGTGCGGGCGGTCACGGCGGTCAAGGACCTGGCGACCTTCCGCCGGTTCATTGCGTTGCTGGCCACCCGGCACGGGCAGGTGCTGAACAAGTCCGACCTGGCCGCGCCGCTCGGGATCACGGTGCCCACCATTACGCAGTGGCTCGGCATTCTGGAGACCACCGGTCAGATTCTCATTGTGCCTCCCTATTTCGAGAACCTCGGCAAGCGATTGATCAGGACGCCGAAGATCTATTTTGTGGACTCCGGGCTCGCCTGCCACCTGCTCGGAATCGATACGGCGGCGGAGTTGGCCAAGTCGCCGTTTCGGGGTGTCTTGTTCGAGGGTTTCATTGCCTCGGAGATTGCCAAGGCCCAACTCAACGCCGGGCGTCGACGGGAGTTGTATTTCTTCCGGGACGAGCAGGGGCTTGAAGTGGATTTTCTGGTACCGGGCCGGAGTGGCTCCATCAGCTTGGTGGAATGCAAGGCTTCCAAAACGGTCACTCCGGCTATGGTGGGAGCAATGCTCCGGCTGGCGGAGGCACTGAAAGCTCGTCGTCCCAAGGGCACCGACGTCGGACTCCGACTGGTGCATGAAGCACCTCGGGCCGGCAAAACCACGGAGGCGATCATGCCCGGGGTGCGGGCGCTGCCGTGGCGCGACTACGTGGCGGAGTTGTGATCTCGCCTGAACGCTTGAGAACTGCGGCCGAACAAGCTCCATTTAATCGGCCATGAAACGCCCCTGGCTCAGATTCCCCCGCTGGCTGCGAATCGCCTTGTTTGCCGTCGTCTCGATCGTGGTCGTGGCGGCGACTGTGGCGGGCGGTCTCTGGTGGTATTTCCATCCAACCCACACGCGGACCGACGGGATCGTTTACGGCCAACGCCACGGCCGCGACCTCACGCTCGATGTTCTACGCCCGGCGAAGCCCAACGGACTCGGTGTGGCGTTGATGGTCAGCGGCGGTTGGAAGTCCAGCCGCCCCGGCGAAGTGCCCGACTGGATGCTCGCTCCGTTCCTGCGCCACGGCTACACGGTGTTCGCCATCTGCCATGTATCGCAGCCGGACGCCACCGTCATGGAGATTGTTTCGGACATGCATCGAGGCATCCGCTTTGTCCGCCATCACGCCGGCGAATACGACATTGATCCCGATCGCCTCGGCGTCACCGGCGGCAGCGCGGGCGGGCATCTGAGCCTGATGCTTGCCACCCGCGGCGGGCCCGGCGATCCGGACTCACCCGATCCGGTCGATCGGGAGACCAGCGCCGTGCAGGCGGTGGCGATCTTCTATCCGGTCACCGATCTGTTGAACCTCGGTGCCTCGACGGAAAACCCCGGTGACGGCGGTCCGCCGAGGAGCTTCGTGCGCGGCTTCGGCTTCCCGGAGAAGTTCGGTGCGGACTCCACCAACATGCCGGTGTGGAAGGTCATCGGCCGCGAGTCGTCGCCCATTTACCACGTGAACTCCAACCTGCCGCCGGTGCTCATTCATCATGGCGACGCCGACACCCTGGTGCCGCTCGATCAGTCGGAACGTTTCCGCGCCCGCGCTGCCGAAGCCGGCAAGGATGTGAGGCTGGTGGTGCATCCCGGGGGCGGACACGGCTGGTGGACCATGCTCTGGGACATCCGCAGTTTCGCGCAGTGGTTCGACGAGCATCTGTCCCGCTGAGGATCGGCCCGGACCGGCGGCACTGGCGGGAATCATTTCTTGAGTACAAATCCAGCCTCCACCCAGTCGGCGAAATCCTCGCGCGAGCCGTCGCCGGCATCCATGGCGATCAGGCTGATGGCCCGGGCTCCCTGCGGGATCTCAACGTCGAACCGCCACGCCGGTGACTGAATCCGCATGACGGGACTGGCCGCGGCTTCCCGGCCATCGATGAAGATCTTGAAGACGATGCTCGGATACTTTGCCAGGTTTGAGCCGTTGCTGATGGTCACCAGTTGCTCG
>DNDP01000005.1:2530-3306 GCA_003484235.1 Verrucomicrobiales bacterium | reverse complement strand
CCCCAGTTGCTCGTCCGCGCCGGCCAAACCGACGAACCGCTGATACTCCGGTTGGAGCTCGTAAGTCAGTGCGGACGGCGCATGCACCCCCAGTCCGCGTTCATAGGTCTGCCGGTTGATCTTCAGGGGATGTCCGAGATTCGAGCGGTCCACCTGGGGCGGCCGGGTGTTGCCCGCGTGGCGGACCACGCCGGCATAGGTGTGGCCGAACCCGACGCTGCGGACGGGCTGGAGCCCGCCCAGATAGACGTCCGGCCTCGGCGGAACCGGATTCAGGCGAACGAACTGACCGACGGATTCGCGGCCGACGGCTCGGCCTTCTTGAAAGGCGTTTGCCCGCAGGTGGGTGGTTTGCTCGATGACCAGCGGCTGCGTGTAGACCGGCGAGTCCGAGGAAGGGGCGCCGCCATCGAGGGTGTAGCGAAGCTCCGCGCCGGGCTGGAGCGGTGCGCTGAGCGTGACGGTGACCGGTTCCTCGAAGAGGTGCGGCCGCATCGGCGTGCCCCAGGGAGCAATTCGCACCGGATCGCCGGTCCAGCCGGTGTCCCATCGGCCAAGCTTCCGCAGTTCCTCCTCGAAGCTGATCGTCGGCGCCAGATGTTTCTCGAAGTGTTCCACCACCTGCTCGGTATTGAGATCCGGGGTGAAGTTGCGGGAGGGATCATAGCCCGGGTGCGCGTCCGTCATGTCCCGGGCGAGCACGCAGCGCAGGCCGGCGGACTTCATGGCCTTCAATCCCATCGGCTTGCCGAGCAGGCAGACCTGGGTGTGAAAGC
>DNDP01000005.1:0-2295 GCA_003484235.1 Verrucomicrobiales bacterium | reverse complement strand
ACCTGGGTGTGAAAGCCCACGTAGATCAGATGGGTCAGACCCCGCTGCCGGCAGATCGCGTAAACCTCCGCCTGCGTGTCGGGCATGAGGTCGGCCTCGCCGATCTTGAGGTCCGGATGCATCCCGTCCCAGCCGTAGTTCACCGCGCAACGCTCCCGGCCACAGGCGCAACCACCGGCATCCGGGGGCGTCGGACAAGTGACATCCACCAAGGCCGGCACCGGCACCTGCGGCACTGCGAAAACCGCCTCGCGCTGCGGATATCCAGCGTAGTTGTCCACCACGTCGCTCGGGCACAACATGACCGTCATGCCGAGCGCGCGCGCCGCCTCCAGTGCCTGGTTCATCCGGGGAACGAAGGCGTCCACCCGCATGGTGGCCGTCTTGCACCAGTGAAAGTTCCAGACGTCGACGGCGATGACCCCCACCCGCGCGGGATCAACCTTCTCCCGGGTGAGCGTGATCTTGCCGGTGGCGGGATCGCGCGTTTGGAGGGTGAACTCCATGCCCACACTTGCGGCGTGAGCGAAGAAGAGTGCGGTCAGGAACAGGGCGGTGCGCATGGTGATCGGGAAAGTGACCGGCGTTGATCTGCTGCGTCAGATTGAGGCGACAATACGACTCGCCGGCGGCAGCCGACAGAGAAAACTCCACCCTTCCGGTTGATGCCGACCTCCCCGCTGCCCCGCGGGCGTCACTCCCGGGGCGCCGCCGGCCGAAGCGAACCCACGTCGGCGGTCGTGAATCGGACGCGGGCGAAGCACTCGGGAATGTGCGAGTCCCATATCCCATGGCGGGTCCAGACCCAGCCGCCCGAGTCGCGGGCAGGCGCCGCCTCCTTGTAAGTGTTGAAACGGGAGAAATCCATGCGCCACTCATCGCCTTCCCGGGGCGGCAGCGGACGGTTCTCGGCCTTTGCCAGCCACGCCAGGCCCTGCCACGGAAACGCCAGTTCCACCGTCCAGCCGCGGTCACGATCCTTGTCGTCGTTGATCGTTCCATCGATGTGCACGGCGTTCCGCCTGCCGGGATAGGTCCAGTTGAAGTTTCCCAGCCGACCGCCCCGGGGATGATTCTTGAACCCCACCCCGTTGAACGGCTTCAACCCGGACCGGGCGAATTCCGGCGCCTGGGCGAAGTCGCCCTTCTCGTAGGTGTCTTCCCAGATGAAGAAGACCTCGTAGCAGGTGTTGAAGGCGTTGATCTCGAACTCGTAGTAGGCATCGCGCCCGGCGATGAAGAACTCGACGTCATTGTCGTAGTAGATCGGATCGTTCTGGTTGGTGTACTTCGCGCGCACCAGGGGTTCCTCCACGCGGAAGGCGACGTAGAGGTTCTGGTCGTCCCACAGGACCATCGCGCGGGTGTCATGAATCGTCGGGGCACCGCTGATGATGTCCACGAAGCGTGGCGAAGACGGCGCCAGCTGCCACGCCGGCTCGTCCAGCTTTCCGTCGACGACGATCGGCTCCGTCACTCGACGGGCCGTGTAGCGGGCAACCTCGGATTCAGGACAGGGGAACTCGGCTCCGGTTGAGGCCGGTTCCGCGGCGGCGAGCCCCATCACGCCGGCCAACATGACTGCGAGGGCCGCCACCCAGGCGGAGGACAACGTCGCGGCGCCGGTGCGGGTGGCAGGGGGGACGATTGTTTGATCGAGGAGGCCGAATGGAGCGAGCATGAGGGCGGTGCTTTGATCGCAGCTAACGGGTCAACCTGGATCCGATGCATGGCAGAATCAGCTCACGACCGGGGATCTGGGTTGCGAGGTTTCCGGCCGGCGGGCCAGCCAGCCGCCGATGCCGGAACATTCGCGGCATCCGCAGCGTCTGTTTCACCGGATCAACCACGAGGCGTCGGGTTGAACAACGCCTACTTGGCGACCCGGACCAGTTTCATCAGGCGGCCCGAGACGTTCCAGTCCTGGACGTAGAGGTTGCCGTCCTTGTCCCAGTAGGAGCCGTGGGTGCCGCTGAAGATGCCTTCGATCCAGTCCTCCTGCTTCACGTTGAAGCTGCCGCCCAGCTTGGGGTCCGGGTTGAACCCGAGCACGGCCATGATGACGTTCTCCTTGTTCAGGATCACCACCCGGCCCTTGAGGTCGGGCACGGAGACGTAGTCGCCCCAGATGGCGACGGAAGTCGGCATGCCGAGCCCGGTCGCGACCTCCTCGATGAAGTCGCCTTCGAGCGAGTAGTGGACGAGGCGCCCCTTCGGCTGGTGGTTGCGATCACAGATCAACAGCCGGTTCGGTTCGTAACGCGTGTCCAGCGTCATTCCGTGCGCGGTGTTGAA
>DNDP01000001.1:4374-4513 GCA_003484235.1 Verrucomicrobiales bacterium | reverse complement strand
GCGGCTCTCACCTGGCTCGGCGCCCAGCAGGCTCCTCTGGTCTTCGGCGCCGATTCGGCGAAACCCGCGCTGCTCGGCGGCAAACCCGTTCACACGGGTGGCTGGTCCGCGTGGCCCACCTGGCAGGAATCCTGGGAAC
>DNDP01000001.1:3523-4170 GCA_003484235.1 Verrucomicrobiales bacterium | reverse complement strand
TGGCAGGAATCCTGGGAACCTTCGATCATTGAAGTCCTGCGCAGCGGCCGATGGTATCGCGGCGAAGGCGGGCATGTCGCCGAATTCGAGGCCGCCTACGCAAAGCTGCTCGGCGCCCGGCGCAGCCTTGCTACGGCGAGCGGCACCACGGCGCTGCTGGTCGCCCTGCACGTCATGGACGTCGATGCCGGCGACGAGGTCATCGTCTCCCCATACACGTTCATCGCCACCTACAACGCGGTCCTCCTCCAAAAGGCGTTGCCGGTGTTGGCCGACACTGATCCGGCGACGCTGACGATGGATCCGAAGTCGATCGAGAGCCGGATCACCGAACGGACCCGCGCCATTCTCCCGGTGCACATTTACGGCATGCCGTGTGACATGGACCCGATCAACGCCATCGCCCGCCGGCACAATCTGGCCGTCGTCGAGGACGCCTGCCAGGCGTGGTTGGCGGAATACAAGGGGCGCAGGTGCGGTGTCTTGGGCGACCTGGGCTGCTTCAGCTTCCAGAACTCGAAACACCTTCCCGCCGGCGAAGGAGGGGCCGTCACCGGCGACAACGACGACCTGTTGGACCGTTGTCACGCCTTTCACAACGTCGGTCGTGCCACCGGGAACTTCCGCGGGGAACGCCCGTACTTTAC
>DNDP01000001.1:592-3347 GCA_003484235.1 Verrucomicrobiales bacterium | reverse complement strand
CGGGGAACGCCCGTACTTTACACGGGGCAGCAACTACCGGATGCAGCAGTTCCAGGCGGTGTTGCTGCTGCAGCAGATCGAGAAGCTGAAGCGCGAGACCGCCCACCGGCAGGCGAACGCGGATTACCTGGGAGCGCAGCTGCGGGAAATCCCCGGCATCAAGCCCGCCCGGCTACCGGAGAACAGCCGTGCCGTCTGGCACCTGTATCCGTTCCGTTATGACGCCTCGCATTTCAACGGCCTGGACCGCGATCGCTTCATGGCGGCCCTCCGAGCGGAAGGAGTGCCGTGTTCGGGCGGCTACCACGAACAGTATTTCGACGGACTCCTCGATGAGGCGATCCGATCGCGTGGGTTCCAGCGGCTCTTCAGTGCCGCGCGGCTGAAGGCCTACCGCGACAGCCTGCACGAACTGAAGGGAAACCGCCACGTGTGCGAGACGACCGTTGCGCTGTCCCAGAACCTCCTGCTGGCCGACCGCGGCGACATGGACCACATCGTGGCCGCCGTGCGGAAGATCCAGCGCCACAGCACCGAACTGGCAAAGGCGAACGCATGACAACCGAGGGCAGGGGACGGTTGATCACGGAAACGTGCCGGCGAAGCTCCAACACCTGTCCGTCATCCGAACACATCCGTCTGCGTTGCCCGAGGCGGTTCGGCGGCCGGCTTCGTCGTGGTGGCTGGATGCCCTCCGTAGTGCTGGCTTTGGCAGCCCTGTGGCCGGGCCCGGTTCGCGCCGCCGGCCAGTCGACGGTTTTGTCTGTGTGGCCCGATGCCGTTCCGGGGGACTACGGGGACATCGGGCCGGAACGCGTTCGGACGCCGGATGAAGCGCCGACGAAGGATGCGAAATGGATCACCAATGTCACGGATCCCACATTGACGGTTTTTCTGCCGCCTCCCGAGGCACACACCGGCACGGCGATCATCGTCTGTCCGGGCGGCGGCTACTGGAATCTTGCGTGGGATCTGGAGGGCGAAGAGGTGGCGGCGTGGTTGAAGTCGGTCGGCATCACCGCCTTCGTGCTCAAGTATCGGGTCCCGCGCCGCGCCGGGCAGCCCGAACGATTGCCGGCGCCCGGTCCGCTGCTCGACGCGCAGCGTGCCGTCAGTCTTGTGCGCGGGCGCGCCTCCGAATGGGGGATTCACACGAACCGGATCGGCATCCTCGGCTTCTCCGCGGGTGGACACCTCGCGCTCGCAACGGCAACCCATTTCGACCGGCGTGGCTACGATGCAGTCGATGCGCTCGACCAATTCGGGTGCCGCCCTGATTTCGCGATCGCGGTATATCCCGGCTACCTGATCGAACAGCGTCCGGCCGGTGTGGAGATCAACACGGACACTCTGGCGCCGTACATCCGGATCCCTCAGGAGACGCCACCCGTCTTCCTTGTGCATGCGACGGACGATCGGGTGGCGGGCGCGGAAAACAGCGCGGAGATGTATCTGGCCCTCAAACGGGCGGACGTGCCGGTCGAACTGCACCTCTACGTCGGCGGGGGCCACGGCTTTGGCGTTCGGAAGACGGGGCAGCTTTGTTCGTCGTGGACGGATCGCTGCATCGACTGGCTCTCGAACCGGAGCCTGTTGAGCGGTGCCGTCATTTCGGAGTGATCCTGACGCGGTTGAGAACAGCACAAAGGATCGCCTGTGATCAGCCCCACGTTGAGCCGATGAAGGCAGCGCAATCAGATTCACCTTGGGTTTCCGGACGGTTGGCCCTATGAGTTGCCATGCCGGGACTGTATGAGCGACGTCACACAACTTCTCGAAGCCATCGATCGCAGTGATCCGAAGGCTGCGGGGGAGCTGCTCCCGCTGGTGTATCAGGAACTGCGCCGGCTCGCCGCGCACAAGATGGCGGCGGAAGCGCCGGGTCACACCCTCCAGCCGACCGCCCTGGTCCATGAAGCCTACCTGCGCCTGACGGGCGCAGGCACGTCGCAGCGTTGGGACGGTCGCGCCCACTTCTTCGCCGCGGCGGCCGAAGCCATGCGGCGCATCCTCGTGGAATCAGCGCGGCGGAAGAGGCGGTTGAAGCATGGCGGTCAGCTCGAGCGCGTGGATGTGGACGCGGTTGATTTGCCGCTACCGATGCCGGACGACGAACTGCTCGCGCTGGATGAAGCTTTGAATCGTCTGGCGACCGTGGATGCGCGGGCGGCGGAAGTGGTGAAGCTGTGTTTCTTCGTCGGACTGACCCAGGAGCAGGCGGCGAAGGAACTGGGGCTGTCACGGGCCACGGCGGAGCGGCTCTGGAGTTTCGCCCGCCCCTGGCTGTTTCGTGAAATCGAGAAAAACCGCGCTGGCGGTCGCTAGACGAGAAACCCAACTCTTTTGAGGGAATCCAGGCGCGGACGGCGCATGCATGGACGAGGAGTCGCAGCTCTTCACCGAACCAAATGGCCAACACCGATCGACTTATTGAGGTGTTCCACGAAGCGAAAGCGCTCGGCACCAGCGCGGAGCAGGAATGCTTCGTGGCGGAAGCTTGCGGCGATGACGCGGAGCTGAAGGAGCAGGTGCTTTCGTTGCTCCGCGTCAATGAGCGTGCGGGAGATTTTCTTCAGGGCACGCCGGTCGTTCCGCCAACGGTGCTCCTGACCGAGAAGCCCGGCGACCGGATCGGGCGCTACAAACTGCTGCAACAGATCGGCGAAGGCGGCTGCGGTGTCGTTTACATGGCGGAGCAGGAGGAGCCGGTGCGTCGCCGCGTGGCGCTCAAGGTCATCAAGCTGGGCATGGACAC
>DNDP01000001.1:390-570 GCA_003484235.1 Verrucomicrobiales bacterium | reverse complement strand
AAGCTTGCGGCGATGACGCGGAACTGAAGGAGCAGGTGCTTTCGCTGCTCCGCGTCAATGAGCGCGCAGGAGACTTTCTTCAGGCGGCACCGGTGGTTGCGCAAGCGCCGCTCCTGACCGAGAAGCCCGGTGACCGGATCGGACGCTACAAACTGCTTCAACAGATCGGCGAAGGCGGCT
>DNDP01000001.1:0-275 GCA_003484235.1 Verrucomicrobiales bacterium | reverse complement strand
AAAATCACCGACTACTGCGACCAGAACAATCTTCCCACGAGCGAACGGCTGAAACTGTTCACCCAGGTGTGTCACGCGATCCAGCACGCGCACCAGAAAGGGATCATTCACCGCGACATCAAGCCGTCGAACGTGCTGGTCATGCTGCACGACGGCGTACCCGTGCCGAAGGTGATCGACTTCGGCGTCGCGAAGGCGATGCACACGCGGCTGACCGAGAAGACGCTCTTCACCGAGTTCCGCCAGTTCATCGGCACGCCCGAGTACATGAGCCC